>REBS01000143.1 GCA_007692605.1 Gemmatimonadales bacterium | reverse complement strand
CTCCCACGCACCCGGAGGGGGCCCGATCAGGGTGAAGTTGGCGAAGACCGGGACCGTGTACGGGCTCGAGGCGCTCCGGTTGGAGTCACCGGCCAGGCAGTTCTCGGCCCAGCAGCCGTCGTTTTCGAGCCCCTGCGGGTCCGAAGCGGCGCCCCCGGCCAAGTTCGGACGCGGCTCCGGGCGGATCGACTGGAAGGCGATCGCGTGCTGCACCCGGCCGACGTAGCCCTCCGACATGTCGAAGTGGTCATCGGCCGATTCGTAGGAGATGAGGTAGCGGCCGTCGACCGCGCCTCCGAACCACTCGAAGGAATCGTCGAGGCCCAGCAGGATCTGCACGTACTCGATCGTGGTCCCGCGCCCGACGGCTGCCATCGTGAGCGAGTTCAGCTCCTCGTTCGGGGCGGTCGGGAAGCCGGCGAACTCGATCCGGACGTACCGGAGGATGCCCGAGTCGTCGTCGTTGTCGGTCCCCTGCGAGTAGTCGACGAGGGGGTTGGCGCTCCCCGTGCCCGTGCCCTCGATGTAGGTCGGGGCGCCACGGTTCGTGATCCCGTTGCCCACCATGATCACACCGCCCCAGTCTCCGGGCTGGCGCTGTCCGAGGGGACGCTCCGAGGTGAAGACGATCGGCGCTTCGGGAGTCCCTTCCGCGATGATCCGTGCGCCCCGCAAGATGAAGAGCGAGGAGCCCGGAATGTTGAAGTCCCCGACGATCTTCGTACCCGGCTCGATCGTCAGCGTCGCCCCATTCGCCACCTTGATGAATCCCGAGAGTTTGTAGATCGAGTCGGCTACGAAGGTGCGATCCGAGGTGATGTCTGCCGTGATGGTGCGGGTGGGCGTGACCAGCTCGGGGAGCTCCACGCGGGCCTCTCCCGAGAACCCGCTCTGGGCCGAGCCCGAGCGTGATGCGACCCGGTACCGGTAGACGGAGAGGGGGGTCAGCCCGGCATCCTCGAACGAGGTCTCGTCCGTCTCACCGACGGTGGTGAAGCTGCCGCCCGTCTCTCCCTCGGCGCGCTGGACGATGTACGCCGACGCGCCCGATGCGGGGCTGAAGGTGACCCGGACCGAAGTCCCCGAGAGGACCGAGACGGCGACGCCGCCCGGGGGTTGGAGATCGGGGCCGGAGGGGCTGTCCGAGTCGTCACAGCCGGCCAGAAGACCGGTGAGCAGGGCAATCCCCGCCAGGAGATGGAGTTGGCGTTTCATGGGGCGGTTCCTCGCTTGATGAGCTGTACGTTCAATGGGTGGGAGCCCCCGGAGTGGGAGCGCCCGGGTACTGCATCCGGCATCACCGGAACTGCCATGACACTCCCACCGAGACACCGCGACCGGTGCGGTGGAATTCGCGCACGACCGATCCCTGCGCGACTTCGTACGGCGCGTCCAGCAGGTTCGAGAGGTCCACCTTCCCGGAGGCTCCCGCCAGGAGCGGGAAGCGCACCGAGAGATCCACCACGTTGCGGGGCCGCTCGACCACATCGTCGACCTGCGTGCCCGAGGCGCGTGCATTCACGATCCGCTCCCCGACCACGTTGTAGAGGAGGGTGGCCGTGAGCCCCGATGCGACGGGCGCCCAGGTCAGCCCTCCATTCAGGACGTACGGAGCCTGGCCGACCATGGCGCGCTCCACATCGCCCTCGTTTCCGGTGTTCACCCGCGACCGCATGACGGTCACGTTCATGAACAGGCCGAGGGGGTCGAGTCGGGGATCCAGCCCTCCGAGACCCTTCATGACCTCGGCCTCGATCCCGTAATTGACCGCGCTATCGGCGTTCTCGAAGGTGCGGGTGTTCGTTCCGGACCGAGCCAGGTAGCGCTGCTCGATCGGGTTGTGGAACCGCTTGGCGAAGACGCCCAGCGAGAGGAGCTCGTCGCCCGAAGGGTACCACTCCCAGCGCGCGTCGAAGTTGTCGATCAGGGTGTGCTCGAGCTCCTGGTTGCCGATGACCTGCTCACCCCCGAGGACCTCGCGGTAGGTGATCGGCGCCATCTCGCGGTACTCGGGTCGCGCCAGGGTCCGGGAGCCGGCGAGCCGCAGCTGCTGCGTCCCGGTCAGCTCGATGTTGAGGCCGAGCGAGGGGAGCAGGTCCGTGTATTCCCGATCGGTCCGATCGGCCTGGCCCAGCTGGTTCTCGGCATCGACCTGGATCTCGGAGCGCTCGAGGCGGGCGCCCGTGATCACCTGCAGACGCGGATGCAGCTCGATCTCGGTCATGGCGTACGCCGCGCCCTGACGATCGCTTGCCGTGTAGTTGCCCCCCGAGAGCTCACGCGAGAGGAGGAATTCGGAGTCTCCGTTCGCCGCGAAGCGCCCGTCGAAGAACTCCTCGGGGCGCATCTGCCAGCGGGGATCGGTGGGCGTCCAGTTGAAGGCCTGGATCCGGAACCCCTGGCTCGACGCCGTCCGGTCGGTGCTCCGGACGAGCCCTCCGACCCGAATGCGGTGCGGTGCGCCCCCGCTGCGGGCCAGGGTGAATGTGTAGTTCGCGCCCACCTCGGCCGACGATTCGTCGAGTCCGCCGAAGGTACGCACGGCGCCCTCGAAGTCGTTGAACCAGACCGGGGTCTCCGGATCCATCCAGGTCACGAACTCCGACCGGTCGGGCTCGGCACGCGACACCGCGGAGTGCGAGACGGACCAGTCCATCCCGTGCGCCGCCGCGAGCTGGTGCTCCCCCCTGAGCTGGGTGGAGCGCACCGACCGTTCGACGTACCGCAGCCGCTCGACCTGGACCGTGGAGCGGGTGTTCTCGTCGACACCGATCTCGATGCGGGCCTCGTTGTCGGCACTGCGGTTGTACGAGTTGTTCAGGTGGATCTCGGAGTGGTTGCCGAGCAGAAGCCCCACATTCGCGAGCCCTCCCCAGAGGACCGAGGTCGAGCCCGACTGCCCATCGTACCGGTCGATCTCGGCCTGGCCGGTGCCCACGCGCGCCCGGCGCTGGTCGAGCCGGGCCTCCTGGCTGTTCGAGTACGTGAGCGAGCCCAGGTACCCGAGCGTCCGGCCGCCCAGATCGGTCGAGCCCCCGACCGAGCCTCCGAGCGAGGCCGGGAGCCGGCCGGGCTGGTCGAGGACCGACCACGAGTTGCGGAAGCTGTTGACCACCTGGTTGACCTCGTCACCCCTCGACGCGGCGCCGGAGTAGTTTCGCGCCGGGTCGGGAAGGGTGCGGGGTCCGGTCCCCAGGCCGAGCCACTCGCTCCCGGCCGAGGGTCCCGACGGGATCGGGCTTCCGGTGATCCCGGGCCGGTAGCCCGTCGACATCGAGAACGAGTAGACCGGGCGGAGCGGAAACTCCGGGGTACGGATGTTCACGACACCTCCCGAGAAGTCCCCCGGCTGGTCGGGGGTGAAGGTCTTCTGGGTCGAGACGGCCTCGAGCAGACCCGAGGGAAAGAGGTCCAGCGGCACCACCTTGCGCTCGGGCTCCGGGCTGGGAATCCGGGCCCCGTTGAGCGATGCCGTGGTGTAGCGCTCGCCGAGACCGCGCACGAAGACGTACTTGCCGTCCTGGACCGTCACCCCGCTCACGCGCTTGACCGCGGCGGCCGCGTCTCCGTCGGGCGACCGGGCGATCTGCTCCGCCGAGATCGAGTTCATCACCCCCGAGGCGGTGCGCTGGGCGTTCAACGCGGTGGCGACCGTCCCCCCCTCCCGCTGTGCCACGACCGAGATCCCCTCGACCTCGATCGCGGCCCGCTCGAGCCGGATCTCGATGCGGGTCGTCTCTCCCGCCCGGACCTCGACCGATTCCAGCTGGGCCGGCCGGTATCCCAGGTACTGTACCCTCAGGACCCGGGTGCCCGCGGGAACGGCATCGAGCTGGAAGCGTCCCGAGACGCCGGCCAGAATCCCGCTGCCGCTCCCGTCGACCAGGATCTGTGCCCCGGGCAGCGGCTGTCCCGACTCCAGGTCGATCACCTGGCCCGTGATCCGTCCGGTCTCGGGGGTCTGGGCGTCGAGCGGCATCACCCCGGGGAGCGCCCAGAGGACCAGGGCCCCTACGAGGCAGAGCGATGCGGTTCGGAATCGAGAGGGTGCGTGGGGGTCAGTACTCATAGTGCGAGCGTCTCCGACGGTGGTCCGGTTCAGGTTCGGCACGAGGACGGTCGCGACTTGAATGGGAATGCCCCCGCCCTACGCAAGAACTCTAGAGGCGCTCTGCAACGGGACGGTGCGCGCTCATGTAACGGAATGGTGCCCCTTGTGAGTCGAAGTGGTTACGGCCTCCCGGCCGACCGCGGCCCCATCCGGCGCAGAGGTTACCGATCCGTTACGCAAGGCCACCTGCCCCGTTACGTTGACGCCCTACACTTGATGCGTCGTAGAGAGAGGAGCCCCGGGCGTCCAGCCGGCTTGCTCCCGATTCGAAGAGGCCTTCGATTCAACCCGCGGGTACCACCGCGAGGGTACCGACTCGGCGCAGCACATCCGGAGACCGGGAGGAACGATGGAGAATCGAGGGCAGGGAACGGACGGGACCAGAGGGGCTGGCGAATTTGAACCGTCGGAGCTGATCCACGACTGGAACGAATCCGATGGGTCGGGCGGGGGACTTCGCCGGGTCGAATTCGATGACGAGACCCTGCGCGACGGGCTTCAGAGTCCATCGGTCGACGACCCCCCGATCGAGACCAAGCTGCGCCTGCTTCACCTGATGGACGAGCTCGGGATCCACACCGCGGACATCGGGCTCCCCGGCGCGGGCCCCCGGGCCGTCGCCGACGTGAGCGCGCTGGCCCGCGAGATCGCCGACGCGGGGCTGACCATCACGGCCAACTGCGCCGCCCGGACGATGGTGCGTGACGTGGAGCCGATCGCACGGATCTCGCAGGAGACGGGGATCCCGATCGAGGCCTGCACTTTCATCGGATCCTCGCCGATCCGGCAGTACACCGAGGACTGGACGCTCGACCGGATGCTGCGCACCTCGGAAGAGGCCGTGCGCTTCGCCGTCGCCGAGGGCCTCCCGGTGATGTTCGTGACCGAGGACACGACGAGGGCGCGACCCGAGACCCTCGAGGCCCTCTACGGGGGCGCCATCGAGTGGGGAGCCCGCCGGCTGTGCATCGCCGACACGGTGGGCCACGCCACCCCCTGGGGCGTCCGGGCGCTCGTCCGCTTCGTGCGCGAGACGATTGTGGAGCCCTCGGGAGAGGATGTGAAGATCGACTGGCACGGCCACAGGGACCGCGGCTTCGGGCTGGCCAACGCGCTCGCCGCGATCCAGGCGGGCGCCGATCGGATCCACGGCACGGCGCTGGGCATCGGGGAGCGGGTGGGGAATGTCGAGATGGACCTCCTGCTCGTGAACCTGAAGCTGATGGGATTGCACGACGCCGACCTCTCTCCGCTGAGGGAGTACTGCGAGCTCACCGCCGAGGGGACCGGAGTCGAGATCCCCCCGGGCTATCCGGTCTTCGGGCGCGATGCCTTCCGGACCGGCACGGGGGTGCACGCGGCCGCGATCATCAAGGCCGAAGAGAAGGGAGACGAGGAGCTGGCGGACCGCATCTACTCCGGGATTCCGGCGGCGATGGTCGGGCGGGCGCAGGAAATCGAGATCAGCCCGATGTCGGGGCTCTCGAATGTGAAGTACTGGCTTCGGACACGGGGCTTCGACCCCGACGACGAGGCTCTCACGAGACGGATCTTCGAGTATGCCAAGCGCCAGGATCACACCCTGTCGGAGTCCGAGGTCCGGGGGGTGATCGCCACCCATGAGTGAGACCCATGAACGCAGTCGTGCTGAGAGAAATCATGAGCGCCACGAACGAGACGAGTTCCGCCCCCCGGGTCCTGGTCGTTGAGGACGAGCCCGACATCGCAGCCCTCATCGCCTACCAGTTGACCCGGGAGGGCTTCCGGGTCGAAACGGCGTCGACCGGCGATCAGGGGCTCGCGGCGATCGACCGGGAGCAGCCGGACCTTCTCGTCCTGGATCGGATGCTGTCCGGACTGTCGGGCGACGAGGTCCTGCGCAGCCTCCGTTCCGAGGAGTCGACGCGGAATCTTCCCGTCCTGATCCTCACCGCGCGCCGGGAGCAGGAGGACCGGATCGAGGGCCTCGAGCTCGGGGCCGACGACTACCTGACGAAGCCCTTCTCCCCGCGCGAGCTGGTGCTGCGGGTGCAGTCGATCCTGCGCCGGTCCGATGCGCCCGGGGCGGACCCCGGGGGGCGCATGCTGCGCGCCGGACCGCTTTCGGTCGATGTGACGGCCCACGAGGTGACGCTCGACGGCGTGGAGCTGAACCTCACCCCGACCGAGTTCCGGCTCCTGCAGGCGCTCCTGGAGCGGCGCGGACGGACCCAGAGCCGGCGGCAGCTGCTCGAGCGCGCGTGGGACGTCGAATCGGAGGTGGCGGACCGGATCCAGACCCGGACGGTCGACATGCATGTCCGTCGGCTCCGCTCGAAGCTCGGTGACCTGGGGGACTGGGTCGAGACCGTCCGAGGGTTCGGCTATCGGTTGAAGATCCCCGAGGGCGTGGATTGATCGGCCGGTGACCCTTCGCGCCCGGTACCTCCTCTTCTCGATCCCGGTTCTGATCGGGGCGCTCACGGCGATCGTGCTCCTCGGGGGGCCGACCCTCGAGTCCCCCCTGCTCGAGCGCGAGGGCGAGCGCCTCGAGCGGGAGCTGGACCTGGCCGAGTCCGTCCTTTCGACCGGGGTGGGCCTGTCGCCGGATCCGGCGATCGTGGCCCTCGAGCTGGCCGCCCGCCTGGGTACCCGGGTAACCCTCGTGGCCCCCGACGGCACGGTGCTGGGCGATTCGGGGGTGCCGGGAGGCGATGTGACGAACATGGCGAACCATGCGGGTCGCCCCGAGATCCAGGCCGCACTCGAAGGCCGCGATGAAATGGTGCGACGCTTCAGCGCGACGGTCGGCGAGGAGCTCGTCTACGGAGCGGTGCTCACCGAGTTCGCCGGGAACCCCGTGGTGCTCCGCCTGGGGCTCTCGCTTGCGCCGGTCCAGGGAGCGATTGCAAGCCAGTGGCGGTCCGTCTACCTGATCGGAGCCCTGGCGCTCCTGCTCCTCCTGATGGGCGCCTCGATGATGGCCCGAGGCTTCGCGCGCTCCATCGAATCGCTCGAGCGGGGGGTCCATGGGTTGGCGGATGGGGCCTTCGATGCCCTCCCGCCCTCCGAGGCGCTCTCGGCCGACCTTCAGCCGCTGGGGCAGGCGCTGGACCGGGTGGCCGGGGAGTTCCGCGGACGCATGCGGGAGCTCGAGGGAGAGCGGGCCGAAGTGCTCGCCCTGGTCGACTCGATCGCCGAGGGGGTCATCGCCCTGACCGAGGACGCGCGGGTGTTCCGCATGAACCGCGCGGCCCGGGACCTTCTCGAGGTCACGCAGCCGGTGCCCTTCGCGCCCATCGGGACCCTGGTCCGAAACCCCGGCCTGCGGGACTTCCTCGAGGAGTCCGTGCTGCTTCCCCTTCCCCCTCGGGAGTTCGAGATGGGAGGGCGCCACCTTCTGACCTCGGCCCACCTGCTCGACGACGGGGGCGCGGTGATCACGCTTCTCGACGTGAGCGAGCTCCGCCGGATGGAGAAGATCCGCAGAGACTTCGTCGCGAATGCTTCGCACGAGCTCAAGACCCCCCTGACCTCGATGCGGGGCTTCGCCGAGACCCTGCTCGATGGAGACACCCCCGAGCCGCTGCAGCAGGAGTTCCTGAACTCGATCCGCAAGAACACGATTCGGCTCCAGAACCTGGTCGATGACCTGCTCGACCTGTCCCGGCTCGAGGCGGGCGCGTGGACCATCGTCGAAGAGGAGGTCGAGCTCGCCCCGGTGGCCCTCGAGGCCTGGGAGGAGGTCGGACTCCTCGATACCGAGACCCCGATCCGCTTTTCGATTCTGGGCGATGGGGTCGCGCTCGGCGATTCGCGGGCGCTCCAGCAGATCTTCCGGAACCTCTTCGACAATGCGCTTCGCTTTACCCCCGAGGGTGGGTCCCTCGAGGTGACCATCGAGCCGGTGGGTCCCGAGCTTCGGGTTTCGGTTCGCGACGACGGGGTCGGGATCCCTTCGACCGCCCTCCCGCGGATCTTCGAGCGGTTCTATCGGGTCGACGCCGGCCGGGATCGCGGAGCGGGCGGCACCGGGCTGGGCCTCGCGATCGTGCGTCACCTCGTCCAGTCGATGGGGGGCGAGGTCGGAGCCCGGAGCCAGCTCGGGCAGGGGACCGAGATCCACTTCACCCTGCCCCGCGTCGAGGGCGGCTAAGGGGAGTCCGCCTCTGTTCCCGGAGGTCACGGGATGGTACCATTCGTGTCTCGTCCTGTCCCCATCTCCGGCCGGGAGTCGCGGCATGAATCAGGCAGGTAAACGTCCCTTTCAGGACCGAATGGACGCCCTCCAGGCTCGCCTGCTCGAAATGGCGGGCGAAACCGAGGCGCTTCTGGCGGCGGCCCTCGATGCGTTGCGCGGTCGCGATGTCGAGGGCGCAACGCGGGTGATCGCAGGGGATACGGTGGTCGATTCCCTCGAAGTCGGGATCGACGAGGCCTCGCTCGAAATCCTGGCGCTCGAACAGCCCATGGCGATCGATTTGCGGCAGATCCTCGCGACCCTCAAGATTTCGAACGACCTGGAGCGCGTCGGAGACCACTCGGTCAAGATCGCGAATGCGACGCTCAGGCTGGCCGAGCTTCGCCCCGTCCCGGACTTTCCGCAGCTCGACGAAATGATCGGGCTCGCGCCCGAGATGCTCGCGCAGGCACTTCGCTCCTTCACCACGAAGGATCCCGAACTGGCCCGCAGGGTCCGCGTTCGCGACGATGCCATGGATGACCTGCGCACGGCCTCGCACCGGATCCTCGTGAGTCACATGCTCGAGAACCCTCGGTTGATTTCACCGGCACTGGAGTTGATCCACGTGACGCAGTCGCTCGAACGAGTCGCCGACCTCGCGACGAACATCGCGGAAGAGACCGTCTTTCTGGTCGAAGGGCAGGTGATCCGGCATCAGCCCGAGACGCCGGCTTCCTCGGCTTCGGCCTCCCGCTCCCCCTGAACGCCAGGCGCCCGCTCATGACCGAACCCGACAACGCGCCCCCGGCCGCCGACTGGTCCCGCGAAGAGGACCGCCGAAGCGAGACCATGCCTCGCCCGGGCCGGTCGACACCCGCGGTCGAGCAGCTTCTCGAAGAGGTCGAGGCCGACACCGAGCCCAGGGGTCAGCTCACCGTGGGGGGGCTGCGGGGTCGGGTGGCGATCGTCACCGGTGGATCCAGCGGGATCGGACGAGCGGTCGCGGTGGCCTTCGCCCGCTCCGGTGTCCATGTCGCCTTCAACTTTCTCGACGAGGGCGAGGAGTCCTGCGCCGATGCGGATCGCGTGGTGGCGGAGCTCGAGGGCTACGGGGTCCGCGTCCTCTGCCGTGCGGTGGACTGTGGAAACTCGGAGTCGGTCGGCTGGTTCGTCGAAGAGGTGGTGCGGGAGCTGGGAGGCCTTCACATCCTCGTCAACAACGCGGGCATCGGCCGGGACCGGGCCCTCTGGCGCATGGAGGACGAGGAGTGGAACGATGTGCTCCGCACGAATCTGACCGGGGCCTTCCACTTCCTGCGTGCTGCGTCGCCTCACTTCCGGGCCCAGGAGTTCGGCAAGGTCGTCAACATCTCGTCGGTGCACGCGATCCGCAGCGAGTTCGGCCTCGCGAACTATGCGGCATCGAAGGCCGGGCTGCTCGGTCTCACGAGGAGCGCAGCGATCGAACTCGGACCCTCGAACGTGAATGTGAACGCGGTGGCGCCGGGCTACATCCGGACCACGCAGCTCACGGAGCGGGTCCCCTCGGAGATCCTCGACAAGGCCCGCGAGCGGAGCGCGCTCGGGCGCCTGGGTGATCCGCAGGACGTGGCCGGCGCCGTCATCTTCCTCTGTTCCGAGGCCGCCCGACACATCACGGGCGTCGTGCTGCCGGTCGACGCCGGCTACATCCTGTGACGGCGCTCATGCGGGTGGCGGGGTGCCTGGGGCTACTCCTGGTGCTCGCGGGGTGCGGGGACGATGGGCCGCCGCCCCCGGAGCCGCTCCCCGGGAGTGAGCCGGCCGCCTCGCCCGAGCTCGACATCGGCCTGTCGCTGACCTTCACGCGCGACGAGGAGCCGGTCACGGTCGTGCGGCGGATCCGGCTGCCCCTCGGAGACGAGGCGCCGAGCCGCGCCGATCTGGTCCAGCTCACCCTCGAGGAGCTCCTGCGCGGACCCACCGAAGAGGAGGCCGCCGACGGCATCACCTCGTTCTTCTCGGAAGAGACCACCGATCTGCTTCGCTCGGTGGACTTCGTCGGCGACACGGCGGTCGTCGACTTTCGCGAGATCGGGACACGTCTGCCGAATGCATCGACCTCTGCGGGGAGCGCCAACCTCCTCATCCAGCTGAACGGCACCGTCTTCTCGGTTCCCGATGTGGCCGCCATTCGCTACGAATGGGACGGATCGTGCGACCGATTCTGGGAATTTCTCCAGCGGGAGTGTCGAATCGTCCCGCGTCCGGGAACGACATCGGGTCCTTAGCGGTATTGCCGAACCGAAGACGCCGGACCCACGGCCGGCCCAATGGCCGCCATTCGGCGGATCCCCATCCAGCGGACAGGAGATTCATGGCTAATCGCACGGTGACCATCGAGACCAACCTCGGCAACTTCACGGCCGAACTCTTCGAGGAGCGCGCCCCCGAGACCACCGGGAACTTCGTCTCCCTCGTCGAGAAGGGCTTCTACGACGGCATTCCCTTTCATCGGGTGATCGAGGGGTTCATGATCCAGGGAGGGTGTCCGGAGGGGACCGGCCGCGGCGGGCCCGGCTATCAGATCGACGATGAATTCCACCCGGAGCTTACGCACGACACCGCCGGGATCCTCTCGATGGCGAACGCGGGGCCCAACACCGGCGGATCGCAGTTCTTCGTGACCCTCGCCGAGACCCCCTGGCTCGACAACCGCCACGCCGTCTTCGGCAAGGTGGTCGACGGGATGGATGTCGTTCGCGAGATCGGCTCCGTCGAGACCGGTCGGGGTGATCGGCCCAAGAACGAGGTGGTCATGAAGAGCGTTCGGGTGGACGGCGCCGGAGACGCCTGATGTTCGGTCGGAAGAAGGAGACGCCCGAGGCCGATCCACCCCCCAGGCGGGTGGAGCGGACCGACGAGGAGTGGAAGGCCGAGCTCACCGACGAGGAGTTTCGTATCGCCCGAAAGGGCGGAACGGAGCGCGCCTTCACGGGAGCCTACTGGGACACCAAGACAATGGGCGTCTACCACTGCCGCTGCTGCTCGACGCCCCTCTTCTCGTCGGAGACCAAGTTCGAGTCGGGGACCGGCTGGCCCTCCTTCTGGAAACCGGTGGATCCGACGCATGTGGCCGAGCGCGAGGACCGCAGCTTCTTCATGCGCCGCACCGAGGCGCTCTGCGCGGTGTGCGACGCCCACCTGGGGCACGTCTTTCCCGACGGGCCGGAGCCGACCGGCCTTCGCTACTGCCTGAACTCGGCGGCGCTGGAGCTGGTCGAAGAGGGCGACTAGGGCAACGCGGGGGCCCACGCCACCCCCAGCACGAAGGCCCCGACCGGCGTGCGCCAGAGGACCTCGCCGGAGTCGATCTCGATCGCGACCACGCCTCCCATCCCTCCCACCTCGCCCTCGTAGCTGACCCAGGCATGCCGGCCCGTGGGATCGATCGCGATCCCCTGCGGGTGCGGGGCATCACCCATCGCGACCTCGCGTTCGAGCTCGAGTCCGGGCAGGCGGAAGATCGCCAGCGAGCGCCCCTGCCGGTTGGTGACGAGGAGCCGTCGGCCGTCCGGAGTCGCGAGGATCGAGGTCGGCTGGGGCCCGGCATCCACCGACTGCACGAGCGTCCCCTCGCGGTCGATCTCGACGACCCGATCCCCGCCCATCAGCGTCACCCAGGCCCGGCGTCCATCGGGTGACCAGGCGACGTTCATCGGCATCGGCATCATCCCTTCGCCGATCGAGACCCGCCCCAGCTCGCTCAGGTCGACGGCCGAGAGCAGCACCACCTCGGAGCCGAAGGCGCAGGCGACGAGCACGAGCTCTCCGGTCGGATCCACCCGGGCATCGTGGGGGGCGGGGCAGACCCGCACCTGGTGGGTGATCTCGAGGGTCCGGGTCCGGATCCTCGCGACCTCGCCGGGTTCATCTCCAGCGCTGCGGCCGTAGTCCGGGACGAAGGCGATCCGTCCATCCGGGGTGAGCCCGATGCGAGCCGCTCCCCCCATCGGGAGGCGCAGCGCGCCGATCAGGCGATGGCCCGGCCGCTCGAACACCTGCAGCTCGGGCTCCCCATGGGCCAGCGTCAGATACCACCGGTCCCCCTCGGGCGCCACGGCGATCCCGTGCGGCTCGTCGCGGGCGAAGGGCCGACCGCGGATCGCGACCGAGTCCAGCACCGCCCCACTTTCGGGGTCCAGCACGAACACCTGGTCGGTGAAGCCCGAGGCCACCAGGAGCCGCGCCCCCTCGCCCTCGGGCCCCTCGGCGCACGACGCGACGAGCAGGATCGAGGCGAGCCCAAGGGCCGCCCGGGATCCGCGCACCCTCAGAACTCCGGCCGGAGGACCCGCAGCCCGCTGTTCAGGTCGGATACGAACACCAGGCCACGATGGAGCTGGGGCGCCCAGGTGCAGGTGACCGTCGGGGCCCCCGTACAGAGCCCCGAGGTTCTGCGGTCCCCGTACATGCCTTCGGCGATCTCGCGACCCTGGCGGTCGAGCGCGCCGAGTAGCTCTCCGGTCACGTCGAGGGCCCGAAGCCCCTGTCCGTACCAGGCCAGGTACAGGATCCCGCGGTCCTCGTCCAGCCAGAAATTGTGCGGGGTCTGGCCCGGCACCTCGAAGGTCGCCACCTCCTTCGGGTTGGTCAGATCCCTGGCATCGATCACGTGCATGATCCCGGGTCTGGCGAAGTTCTCTTCGCCCACGAAGACGTACCCGGTTTCGGGCCAGTACCAGGCGTTATGCGTGCGTCCCCCGGTCGTGGTGGTGCGTCCCACCTCGACCGGGTTGTCGGGCGCCCCGCCGGCCATGCCGTGCCCCACATCCAGAATGATCAGCCCGGCATCCCAGTGCGAGAGGAAGGCGAGGCCGTCGCGCACGTACACGTCGTGCAGGAAGCTCGAGCCGCCGTAGAAGGAGGCCACCACCTGCGGGTCGGCCGGAACCGAGATGTCGAGCACGCGCAGTCCGTTGCCGGTCCCGTTGACCACCAGGTAGACGTGGTCCCCCTCGATCCAGACGTTGTGGATTCCGGCCTGCAGTCCGTCGGTGAAACGGGTGATCGGCTCGGGCCGGGTCGGGTCGGTCAGGTCGAGCAGGGTGATCCCGTTCAGCCCGTCGTTGGAGTTCTCGTGGGTCATCACTGCGATCTGGCCGTCGTCGCGAATCTTGACGTCGTTCACGGTGCGGGCGTCGACCTGCACGGTGTGGGTGCGCACCGGCGCCTCGGGGTCGGAAATGTCCCAGGCATGGAGGCTGTTCCCGAAGCGAAGACCCTCGGGGCCGCTCCGCTGACCCCAGGTCCCCGTGTACGCGATGTCTTCCCAGAGCCACAGGTCCGAGGTGTGCTGCTCGGTCAACCGGCCCTCTCCGACCAGGGTGAACTGCTCCCCGCCGACGCCCCGGGGCGCGATCTCGAGGGTGATCGTCTGCCGGGCGTCGCCGCTTTCGCCCGCAATCTCGATCGTGCCCGTCGAATACGCCACGAAGCGCGCGTCCGAGGTGACGAGCCCCTGTCCGCTTCCCCCGATCGTCCAGGTCACACAGGGCTCGGCAATCGCATTTCCGTCACTGTCCAGGGCGTCCACCTCGAGGGCGACCACATCCCCCCGACGGATATCGCCGACCGGAGGCCGAATCTCGAACGACGCTGCCGGCGGACGGTCCGACGGGCAGGCGAGTCGGAAGTCCACCTCGAGGGTGGCGAGGCGTTCGCCGCTTCCCCCACGGGCCTCGATCGTCGACGTGTACCGGCCCACGCCGAGCCCGTCTCCGGGGTGGAGCCGGAGGGTGACCTCCCGATCGGTGCCCCCGGGCAGGGTGGGCAGCTGGTCGGGGGTGACCCGGATCTCGGCTCCGGGGATGCCCGATCCCGAACCGGCCCGGACGGGGGTCGAGATGAACTCGACCGGACCCACGGGCGCGGCCCCCCGATTCCGGAGCACCAGGGTGGCTTCACCCAGACCGTCCAAGGTGATCTGGCTCACCGAAAATTCGATGTCGTCCGGGCCGGGCGCCGAAGGGGAGTCACTGCACCCCGCCACCACCACCAGGGCGAGCAGCGCCCCGAGGGTCGTGTGAGCGAGGCCGGGTCGGGTCGGGCAGGGGGGTCGAGAGGTCGGCATGGTCACGGGGTGTCGGGGAGTCGGGTCGCACCGCTTGCCCCTCGTACCCCCGCAGCGTGAAAGGTGTCCCGGCGCGAACGCTCCGTGGAACGCCTATGGTCCCCTTGCGGTAGGAGAAGCATGCACTCAACCCAGATTCGCCGACTGCCGCCCGCGGTCGTCCTGGTCTTCCTGCTGGCGGCGGGCTGCGGATTCCGCTCGTCCGGTCCACCCGAGGTCGGGCACGACCGCGGCGGGATCCCCGACCTGCGGGGAGCGCGGGTCCTCCTCCTGCCACCGCAGGTGGTGGTGGGAGGGCATGCCGATCTCGAGCGCGAGCTGGTCTTCGCCCTGGCCGAGCGGGGGGGCGACGTCCAGTGGATCACCCCGGAGCGCATGCGCGATCGACTCGACCGGACGCCGGAGCTCGACATCGCGATCGACCGGCTCGCCGTCCAGCCCTTCCTGGCCGGGCAACTGGAGCGCTACGGAGACCCGCTCTTCGGCGAACTCTACCGGCTCGGCGTGGTGGAGTCCGCCGACCTGGCGCTCCTGCCCTTCCAGGTTCGGGAGCGGGTCACCGACGACGGCGCCCGGCTCGAGGTCTCGGCCTCGCTCCTTCGGCTGCGCACCGGACGCGTGATCTGGACCGGCGTGCTCGCGGGAGACACGGGCCCGCCCGGCTCCCTGGCGGCGACGGCCTCGGCGGTCGAGTCGCTGGCCCGGCGCGTGGTCCCCTGATCTACACGCATCACCCTATACGCATCACCCTGGAGAACCGTTTCGAAATGAAGTCGACACCGTCCAACCTGTCCGGCTCGAAGGGAGCAGTGGCTGCGACCCTCGCACTCGTGCTCCTCGTCGGGGGTCTCGCCGCCTGCGATGCGGTGCAGCTGCCCGACCGCACCGAGCATCCGCCCCCGGCCGCGTCCGAGCTCGAGGGATACTACTCCTTCCCGTCGGGGTCCCTCGAGTTCGGGATGAGCGGCAACGTCGCCCAGCTTGCGGTCACCGTGGATCCGGACCCCTTCTACCGGGGAGGCGACCTGTGGGCGAAATCCCTTCCGTACCTTTTCATCTTCTCGCAGGGCACCCGCGACGCCCTCGATGAGCACGAGGGGCTGGGCGGGATCCGTGTCCGGGTCCTGCACCCCGGGGGCGACGTCATGGCCGAAGCCCTCCTCCGGCGCGGAGACATGACCCAGAGGGACTGGCGCGAGGCACTCAGCATCGCCGGGCTGGCCCGTCGAGAGGGCACGGAGCGCCCCGGTCGCATGGTCGCGTTGGTCCGATGGGGTGAGGATCACACCGAATTCGAGTATAATCCCGAGTACATTTCTCCCGACACATGAGCGGGCCGGCTGGACGGCGATACGGGGTCGTCCTCCGGGAACCACGACCTGACTCCCCCGTACAGCGATGTCATGGCCAAGACCATCACCGTGATCCCCGGAGACGGGATCGGACCCGAAGTGACCTCCGCGACCCTGCAGATCCTCGAGGCGGCCGGCGCCGAGCTCGAGTACGACGAGCAGGTGGCGGGGGTGGCGGGCCTCGATCGGCTCAAGTCACCCCTCCCTGAAATCACCCTCGAATCGATCCGCCGCAACGCGGTGTGCCTGAAGGGGCCGCTCACGACCCCGGTCGGGACCGGCTTTCGCTCGATCAACGTGGCGATCCGCAAGGAATTCGACCTGTACGCGAATGTCCGGCCGGCGCTGTCGATGACCGACGACGGCCGCTACAAGGACATCGACCTGGTCCTGATCCGCGAGAACACCGAGGGCCTCTACGTCGGAGTCGAGCACTACATCGGCCTCGAGGGCGATCCCCGGGCCGCCGCCGAGTCGGTCATGATCATCACGCGCTTCGGGGCCGAACGGGTGGTCCGCTACGCCTTCGAATACGCAGTCGCGAACAATCGCAAGAAGGTCACCCTCGCCCACAAGGCGAACATCCTGAAGTACACGCAGGGGCTCTTCCTGGATGTGGGCCGCGAGGTCGCGAAGGAGTACGAGGGCACGATCGAGTTCGAAGACCGGATCATCGATGCCACCGCCATGCAGCTCGTGACCGACCCCTACGGCTTCGATGTTCTGGTCATGGAGAACATGTTCGGCGACATCCTGTCGGACCTGATGGCGGGTCTCGTGGGAGGGCTGGGGCTGGCACCCGCCGCGAACATCGGCAAGGACGCCGCGATGTTCGAGGCCGTGCACGGGTCCGCCCCCGACATCGCGGGCCAGGGGATCGCGAATCCGACCTCGCTGACGCTCTCGGCGGTCATGCTCCTGGAGCACATCGGGCAGGACGAGACGGCCGGGCGGATTCGCTCGGCGCTGCGCACCACGCTGGCGGACCCCGAAAACCGTACCGGCGACCTGGGCGGCAGCCTCGGGACCGACGCCTTCACCTCGGCCGTGATCCGGAATCTGGCGTGACCCCGGAGAAGATCTCGTGGAGGGACCGCATGCCCGACGGGGAGCTGACCTGTCTGCGCTGCCTCGAGGAGCGGCCGAAGGAGGAGCTCGACCGGCTCCTCTGGTGCGAGGAGTGCGTCGAGCGTGCGAAGCGCCGCGCGAGCCGGATCGGCTGGGGGAGCGGCGCCGTCATCGCCCTGCTGGTCGGCCTCTACATCTGGTTCGTGGTGCAGCCCGACCTGAGCCTGATTCCCGCCCTGTGGGGTGCCACGCTCGCCGTCGCCTTCTATCTTGGAGGGCGGGTGGCGCGCGAAATCGCGATCGGCGTCATGCGACTGCGTAACCGGCGCGCGGTCGAAGCGCGTCCCCCCGAAGCCCCGCCGGCCTCCGACACGGGTTGAATGGGAGCCGAATAAAGGCCTCCCCGACCCTGATCTTCTTCCGATTACTCGAACAAGGACCTCGACCACCATGGCTCCCAGCTTCAAGGGTGTGGATTTCTACGACCTCGACAGCCTCTTCTCCGACGAAGAGAAGATGGTGCGCGACACGATCCGGGAATGGGTCGAAGATCAGGTCATGCCTGTCATTCAGGAGGCCTATATCGAGCGCCGCTTCCCCCGCGATCTGATCGCCGGGATGGGGGAGCTCGGAATGCTCGGGGCGAACCTGCCCGAGGAGTACGGGTGTGCCGGGCTCAACAATGTGGCCTACGGGCTGATCATGCAGGAGCTCGAGCGCGGCGACTCCGGGATCCGCTCCTTCGCCTCGGTGCAGGGGGCGCTGGTCATGTATCCGATCTACGCCTTCGGGAGCGAGGAGCAGCGCAGGGAGTGGCTCCCGCGGCTGGCCTCGGGCGACGCGATCGGCTGCTTCGGGCTGACCGAGCCGGACTACGGGTCGAACCCCGGGGGGATGGTCACGACCGCGAGGCGAAGTGATGGGGGCTGGGTGCTGAACGGGACCAAGATGTGGATCACGAACGGCTCGATGTCCGATGTGGCGATCATCTGGGCCCAGACCGGCGAGATCGGTGACACCTCGGGCATTCGGGGCTTCGTGGTGCCGACCGACCTGCCCGGCTTCTCGGCGCGCGACCAGAAGGGCAAGCTGTCGCTCCTGGCCTCGGACACGAGCGAGCTCCACCTGGAAGATGTCGAGATCCCCGAGTCGGCGATTCTTCCCGAGACGTCGGGGCTCAAGAACCCGCTCATGTGCCTGACGCAGGCCCGCTACGGGATCGCCTGGGGGGCCTTGGGTGCGGCCATGGCCTGCTACGACGAGGCGCTGAACTACGCCGGGGAGCGGGTCATGTTCGACGGCCCCATCGCCGGAAAGCAGATCCAGCAGACGCGGCTGGCCGACATGATCACCGGGATCACCCAGGGGCAGCTCATGGCGTATCGCCTGGGCCGCATGAAGGACGACGGGACGATGACCCCCTTCCAGGTCTCGATGGCGAAGCGGACCAATGTCGACATGGCCTGCGAGGTCGCCCGCGAGGCGCGGCGCCTGCTCGGCGGTAACGGGATCCTGGTCGAGTACTCGGCGATGCGTCACATGGCCAATCTCGAATCGGTCTACACCTACGAGGGGACGCACGACATCCACGGCCTCATCCTGGGGCAGGCCGTGACCGGACTCGCGGCGTACTGAGGCCGAGGTGGCAGAGGAGCGTTCCGGACCGGACGAGGGGGGGCTGAAGGAGCAGGAGCCCTTCGCCACGATCCGCGCCTACCCGAAGCGTTTCGGGTGGGGAGTGCCGGCGGTCTTCGTGGTCTCGATCGGGTTGGGAGTGGTCGTGGCGGAGCGGAGCCTCTCGATGGGGATCGCGGTCCAGCTCTTCCTGCAGACCGTCGGGCTTCTCTGGCTGTATGTGCCCGCCCTTCGCCGCCGGCTGCGCCACGAGGAGACGGGATCCTGAGCCGGACCCCACGACGCCGGCCGGTTCGCCCTTCCCCCTGACCCCCTGACCCCCGGGCTCCCATGCTCCCACTTCCCCCCGTCCCTGTACCGGATGCGGCGGCCCGGCGTCTGTCGCACGTCCTGGACGAGGCCGGCTACACCGCGCTGCGGGTGCGGGCGCACCTGGGGCTCGGGTCCCTCTTCGATTTGGGACGGGGCGGGGGTCCCGATGGGGCCGAGCCGGACTCCGCGGTGGCCGTGCTGGTCACCCTTCTTCTGCGGGGGCGGCCCGTCGCCCGCCTTCGTGCGGAAGCGGGGCTCGGGACCGAGGCCGTGGGCCTTCTCGAAGAGGCGGGGCTGATCCGCTCGAGCTCCGGCCACCTTCGCGCCACCGTTCTGCTGTATCCGGTGGGCCCGATCCGGGTGGCGTCCGACCTGACTCCCCAGGCACCCGGTGTTCTGGCCGGGGAGGGCGACGGGGGCACCTTCGAGCTTCCGGCCGACGCCGTGTACCCGGCGCTGGCGGCCCCCAACCGCAGCTTCCTGGCGGATCTGCCCACAGGTCGTCGGGACGGGGCCTCGTCGGGGGCTCTATTGGACCTGTGCGGGGGGACCGGCGTCGGGGCGCTGCTCGGGCTGGAGAGCGGCTTGACCCGTGCGGCGGTCACCGCAGACTCCGAGCCGAGAGCTACCGCCTTCGCACGCTTCAACGCGGTGCTGAACGGCTGGGATGTCGCGAGCGGCGAGGGTGGGCCGGGCGGGCTGCGCGCCGTGACCGGCGACCTGTGGGATCCGGTGGCCGGACACACCTTCCAATGGGTCCTCGCCCATCCTCCCTACCTGCCCTCGGTCGCCGGCGACCACGCCTTCCGGGACGGCGGCCCCGACGGGGAGCGGCTCTTTCGCAGGATCTTGGCGGGGCTCCCCGACCACCTCGACGTCGGGGGGCTCTTCTACGGGCACGGACTCGTGGCCGATCGGCGAGGTGCGCCGGCCGAGACCAGGGTCCGGGCGCTTCTGGGTACCGCCGCCGACGCCTTCGACCTCTGGCTCCTGGAACACGAGGTCCTGCCCCCCGAAACCTTCGTGGTCCGGCAGCTCCGGGCCCGACGCATCGCTCCCGAGCTGGCCGACCGTCACCTCGAGGCGCTCGAGGAGCTGAAGGTGGACCGATTCGTGAGGGGGTCGGTCTTCCTGCACCGGCGCGCTCCCGACGAGGTCGCCGCCCCCCTCACCGTGCGCCGCCCGAGGGCGGGCCTGCCCGACCAGGGGGAGCTGGATCCCGAAGGGTCCCGGACCCTGGCCCGGTTCCGGGACCGGCACCGCCACCTGGCGCGGGCCGTGGCCGACGGCCGGGTGGGTCGCCTGCGCCCGCGCCCCGCCCCCGGTGCCCGGATCGTGGTGACCCACGAGTTCTCTCCCGACACCCCCAGCTCCGCCCGCGTCGAGGTGGGCGGTGTGCTTCCGGCCTCGGTGGGGATCCCGCCCGCGGCCCTCCCCCTGCTGCAGTATCTCGACGGCGTTCGGACCGCACGGGAGCTTCGCGATGCGGCGCGAGCCGATGGAGCCATCCCCGAGGGGGTCAGCGTGGCCGACATCCGGACCCTGATCCTCGGACTTCTGGATGCCGGCGTGCTCGATGCATTCCCCGAGGGAGTCGATTCCGGTGACGGGGCCACCGCGGTCAGCCCTTGACCGAAACCGCCACCTTGGTATTTTCCAAAGCTCCAGTGCAGGTCTGCTGGACACGCGCCGCTAGCTCAATTGGCAGAGCAACTGACTCTTAATCAGTAGGTTCTTGGTT
>REBS01000142.1 GCA_007692605.1 Gemmatimonadales bacterium | reverse complement strand
CCGCAAACCGCACCCGCCTATCCTTCCCCCCTGAGCCCCAGCCACCCGCCTCGACCCCCCGACCCCCATGCCCACCACCCTGGACTTCCGCGAGGGCCTTGCCGTCCTGAGGGGGAGCCCCGACGCCCCCGACTGGATGGCCTGGGACGAGCGGATCGACGCCTGGGTGGCGGCCGGATGGCGCCTTCCGGAGCTGCGACGCTGGGCCGCGAGCCGGGGAATCGAGGCTTCGGGCCCGGCCCCGGACACCCTCGAAGACGCCTTTCACGACTCCCGCACCCCGCGAGACTACCAGCGGGAGGCGCTGGATCGATGGCGGGCCGCCGACGGCCGCGGCACCGTCGTCCTGCCCACCGGCACGGGCAAGACCCTCGTCGCCCTGCTCGCCATTCGGGAGCACGCGGAAGGGACCCTGGTGGTCGTGCCCACCCGCGCCCTCCTCTCGCAGTGGTTCATCCAGCTCGCCGAGGCCTTCGGGGTGGACCAGGTCGGCGTCTTCTACGGCGACGAGAAGGACCCCCGCCGGATCACCGTCACCACCTATCACTCCGCCTTCACGATCCTGGAGCGCGAGGGGCCGCGCTTCGGGCTCCTGGTGCTCGACGAGGTCCACCACCTGGCCGACACCCCGAAGGGAGACGCCCGCGAGTGGCACGACGCCCTGCGAATCGCCCCCGCGTCACGCCGTCTGGGGCTCACGGCCACCTACCCGACGGGGGCCGCCGTCGAGTTGGAGCGGCTGGCCGGACCGGTCGTCTACCGCCGCTCCATCGGCGAGATGGCGGACCGCGAGCTGGCCCGATTCGTCACCGAGCGCCGCTTCGTCTCGCTCGACCCCGACGAGGAGGCCCGCTACCAGGCCGCCGAACGCCTCTACCACGACTTCGTCGAGGCGCGCGACTACCGCGAGCGCGTGTCCGGGGAGGACGACTGGTGGCCCCTCTTCATGGCCGAGACCCGACGCTCGCCGGCAGCCCGACGCGCCTTTCGGGCCTTCCGGGAGCGGGAGCGGATCGTGGCGCTCGCCGAGGGCAAGCTTCGCGAGACCGCGCGCATCCTGCGCATGCACCCGGCCGAGCAGGCGCTGATCTTCTGCGGAAGCCGCGAGGCGGCCGAGGCCGTCTCCCGCCGCTTCGCGATCCCGATGGTCAGCGCCCGCACCCCGGCCGGCGAACGCCGCGACCTGCTCGCCGCCATGGCCGAGGGCACGATCCGGGCGCTCGCCAGCATCCAGGTGCTCGACGAGGGCTGGGATGTCCCGGGCGCCAAGCTCGGGATCATCCTGGGCGACACCTCGCGGGGCGGGAAGCGCCAGCACGCCCAGCGGCTCGGGCGCATCCTCCGGCGGCAGGGGGACCGGGTCGCGTCCCTCTACGAGGTCGTGGCCGCCGGGACCTTCGAGTTCTTCGCCTCGCAGAAGCGCAAGTCGGCGGCGGCCCAGGCGCGCGAGCGCCAGCTCGGGCTGGGGCTCTAGCGATGGCGGCCCCCCGATGCTGAGGCGCACCCATGTCGCCCCTTTCCTCAGGGAGCGCGACGGCGAGCTCGAGGTCGAGTACCTCGAGGATCCCGACGGCCGCATCCGACGCTTCCTGGCCCGGCTCCTGAAGCTCATGGGCCGGCTCGAGGGTCGGCCGCGCGCCATGGTGGCCGAGGCCCTGCGGCGCCAGGAGCGCCGGGTCCGCGACGCGCGCCGACTCTCGGGGATCTCGCGCACCCTGCTTTCGCTCGCCCGCTTCCGGCCTCCCCAGGGGGCCGATCGCGCCCCCGAGGTCCGCCGCGAGCTGTTCCGGATGCGGGGCGCCGAGTGGCCTCCCGTGCCCGGCGACGAGCGCCTCCCCTACGAGACCGCCGCCCTGGCCCTGAACCTGCCCGCCGACGAGGTCGACCGACTCCTCTATGCGGATGATCCCGAGTCGGTCCTGATGGTCCGCGCGCCCCGGCTCTCTCCCGCGCGGCTCCTGCGTCGCTACAACCTGGGGCTGGCGCAGGCGGTCCTGCTGGACGCGGTCGAGGTGCGTATCGAGGCGAAGGGGGGCTGGCGCGAGATCGTGCGCGCGGTGAAGCTCGCCCGGCTCATGCACGCCGTCGAGTCTCTCGACGGGGGCCGCTACCGCATGACGCTGACCGGGCCCGCGGGCGCCTACGTGGTGCGTCGTCAGCGCTACGGCGCCCGCCTGGCCCGCCTCGTCCCGGCGCTCTCGCGGCTCCGGGGATGGCGACTCGAGGCCCGCATCGCGCAGGGGGAGCGCACCCTTCGCTACCGGCTTCGGCCCACCCGCGCGATCACCCCCGGCAGGGGCCGCCGCCCCCGCTACGACTCCGGCTGGGAAGAGGACCTGGCCGAGGCCTTCCGATCGAAGCTGGGTCCGGAGCGTGACGGGTGGACCCTCGAGCGCGAGGATGTGCCCGTGGCGGTCGGCGGCGAGATCGTCCTCCCCGATTTCACCTTCCGGCACCGGGACGGCCGCGAGGCGCTCGTCGAGCTCGTGGGATTCTGGACCCCCGAGTACCTCGAGACCAAGGTGCGGAAGCTCCGGGCCGCCCGCCTCGACCACCTGGTCCTGGTCGTATTCCGGGGGCTGGCGACGGGACGCCCCGAGGGAGATGAGGGGGGCTCCTTCGACGAGATCGCCGGGGAGCTGGCCGGCGAGGTCGTGTGGTTCACGAACAAGGTCCGGATCGGCCCGGTGCTCGAGGCGGTGGAGCGGGTGGCGCGCCCCGACCCCGCCCGGGATGCCAATCCGCCCCCGAGGTGATACACTCCTAGCATTCCCGAAAAATTCACTGAGCCCGGACACTCCATGCACACCCATTCCCGAATGCCCCTTGCCCGCCGCCTTCCGGTCGCCGCCCTGATCCTGGGGCTGCTGGTCGCGATGGCCTCGCCGACCGCCGCCCAGGAGCTGCCGCAGACCTGGCAGGAGCAGCAGAACTTCCGCTCCGGCCCGACCCCCTTCGAGCCGCTCATGGACTTCTGGTTCGAGCTGGACCGGATGAGCGAGATCGTCAGCATGGCGCCGCTCACCGAGACCCTGCTCGGGCGCCAGATGTACCTGATCACGATTGCCGACGAGCCGATCCTCAACGCGCAGGATGCGATCCGCTCGGGCAAGACCATCGTCTTCGTCGCCCCCTCGGTGCACGGGGGCGAGGTCTCGCCCAAGGAGTCCTTCCAGCTCGTGGCCAAGGAGGTCGTCGGCGGTGATCTCAGGCACGTGCTCGACGACGTGATCATCATCGGCGTCCCCCTCGTCAACCCCGACGGCGGAGAGGTCACCCGTCGGACCAACGAGGCGGGCTACGACATGAACCGCGACTACCTGAAGCTCGAGTCGCAGGAAATCCAGGCCATGGTCACGCAGATCCTGACCGAGTGGACCCCCGACATCCATGTCGATGGGCACCACGGGGGCTCCGACCCCTACGTCATGACCTACCAGGGGACCCTGAACCCCGCGGCCGACGACGAACTCCGCGCCTGGCCCTACGAGCACCTCTTCCCGCGGGTCGACGCAGCGATCGAGGCCGAGGACTACCGGTCCTTCGACTACTCCGGCCCCCGGACCCAGGACGGCGTGCGCGGCTGGGGTTCGACCTCGGTGGAGCCCCGCAAGCACCATGTCTACACGGGGCTCACGAACTCGATCGGGATCCTCCTCGAGACCCCCCGCAACTCGGTTCGGGTCATGCGAGACGGCTCGATCGTCGAGATCCCCCAGGAAGAGCGCTACTACCATCAGATCCAGGGAGGCGTGATCACGCTCCGCACCATCCTCGAGGTGGCCGCGGAACGGCGCGACGAGATTCGGGCCCTCACCACGGGCTCGCGGATGCGGGCGATCGAGGCCGGTCACACGGGCTCGGGCGAAGTGGTCCTCGAATACGAACTGACCAACCGCGGCAACGAAGATGTCTGGATGCCCGATGAGGACGCCCCCGGCGGATATTCGCTCCAGAACGTGCCGGTCTGGCTCGAGTGGGTCCCGACGCGCACGACTTCGCGCCCCGTGGGCTACCTGATGCCCCCGGCCATGGCCGCCGTCCTTCCGATCCTGCACGACCACGACATCGCGGTCTACCGCTTCCGCGACAGCGCGACGATCGAGGCCGAGGTCTACTACGCGACCTCGGTCCGGACCTCGAGCTACTTCCAGGGCAGCTACCTGAAGGAAGTCGAGGTGGTCAAGGAATCGGAGACCATCGAGGCCGTCGAGGGCTGGTTCTACATCCCCACCGGCCAGTCGATGGGCAATCTGATCACCTACCTGATGGAGCCCGAGACCGACGACAACCTGATCACCTGGGGGTGGGCCGATCACATCATCCAGGAGACCCCGGGTTCGGTGGACGAGGTCGTCCGGTCGATCACCGGCGGTGAGAGCCTGGCCGACCTCGAGCCCGAGCAGCGCGAGCAGCTGATGCAGCGGGCCGAGCAGATCATGTCCCGCCGTCAGCAGGTCCCGATGATGCGCGTCATGACGCACCAGGACCTTCCGGTGGTGCGTGCGCTGCCGTTCCACGAGTACCAGCGGAACCGCTTCTACCGCTGACCCCCTTCGGATTCCGTGCTGCTCCCCATTCGTGGGGAGCAGCCGGGGTCCTTCTCCAAGGCCGTTGCGGTGGCGCGGGCTCCCCCTTACATTCGCCCCGCCTTCAACCGTATACAATATGCCACCCTGCCCCTATCCGGAGTGCGAATGACCACGCTCGGCATGCCCAACTCCATGGCCCTCGTCTTTGCGGCCACCATCCTGGCCGGAAGCCTGGGGGCCATCCACTTCGTGATCGTCCACATCATCATGGGCCGCCCCTTCTCGGACGAAGGCGACGAGATCACCACCCGCAGCGCGGGGGAGCGGACGGCCAAAGACGACGACACCGAGGGGGTGGCCGATGACTGAGGTCAACCCGTACTACCTTGCCACCTTCATCCTCTACCTGGTGGTGGTCCTGGCGATCGGGGTCTGGGCGTACACCCGCACCCGGAACGTGATGGACTTCTGGGTCTTCGGGCAGGACATGGGCCCGGTGCTTGCCACCTGGTCCCTCGTGGCCAACTTCGTGAGCTCGGTCAGTGTGATCGGCTTCATCGGCGCGGTCTACGTCGACGGCTACTCGCTGATGACCCACACGATCCTGGGGCTGATGCTCGGGCTCGCCGCGCTCTACATGGTCGTGGGCGTCGTCCGCCGCCTGAACGTCCTGACCTTCCCCGACCTGATCGCGCGCGTCACCGGCTACGAGGCGGCACGCCCCCTGGGCGGGATCGTCCTGCTGGCCAGCGGCTGGCTCTACCTGATCATGCAGCTCGTCGGCGCGGGCCTCCTGATCACCGCGATCACCGGGGTCCCCTACGAGTACATGGTCTGGGTGATCGGCGGCGTCTTCATCCTCTATACCGTCATGGGCGGGCTCGTCAGCGTGGCCTGGACCGACCTGCTCCAGGGGCTCCTGATGGTCGGAGCCGTCGCGGTTGCCCTGATCTATATGATGACCGAACTGGGAGGCCTTTCGGGGATCAATTTCCAGTTCGCGGCCCTCGACTCCTCGCTGGTGCACCCGACCGGCGAGGGGCAATACACCCTGTTGTACGTGGCTGCCATGTTCCTGGCCTTCTTCGGGACGATCCTGACCGAGCAGGACATGCTGATCCGGATCGCGGCCACCCGGGACATCCGCACGGCCAAGATCCACATCGCGGCCGCCGGGGTCATCCTCTCGATCTTCTACTCGGGGCTGGTCATCCTGGGCGGTGCGACCACCGTGGCCCTGATCGGGAGCGGACTCGCGGTCGATGAGAGACCCGACGCGGCGTTCCCGACCCTGATCACCGAGTACCTGCCCACGGGGGTGGGGGTCGTCATCATCCTGGCCGTGATGAGCGCGATCCTCTCGACCACCGACACCCGCCTGCACGCCACGGGCATGACGGTGGCGCGCGACATCTACAGCTACTTCCGACCCAAGGCCACCGACAGCCGGCTGATGGGGGTCTCGCGCATCGCCACGATCGTGCTGGGGCTCTCGGCCACCTGGGCCGCGATCGATCCGCCGGGCACGATCATCGTCCTGTACGGTCTGCGGGCGGTTCTGCTGACCAGCGCCTTCCTGGTGCCCGTCTACCTGGCGGTCTTCTGGAGCGATCTGAGCGGGCTCGCCGTGGTCCTGGCGATCGCGGTCGGGGGCACGGTTGGGCTGACCACCCACCTGATGGGTGGGGGTATCGGAGCGATTCCCTCGACCTTCCTGGGGGTTGGCTCGGCGACCCTGGTGGTGCTTCTCGGCCAGCTGATCCTGAGCCGCAGGGAGGGAACTCGAGGGGGGGCGGCATGAGTGCACGCACTCGTGACCGGGTGATCGATGCCGTGGGCGAACTGGCCGACGAGGTCGTCGACTTCACCTCGGAGCTGGTGCGGATTCCCACCGTCAACCCTCCCGGCGAGCACTACGTGGACTGCGCCCGCGCGATCGGTGACCGCCTGGCCTCGTTCGGTATGGAGGTCGAGTACCACGAGGCCGAGGGCCGACCCGAGCACACCCGGGAGCACCCGCGGGTCAATGTGGTCGGCACCCGCGAGGGCTCACGCCCCAACCCCCGGGTCCACCTGAACGGGCACTTCGACGTGGTGCCGGTGGGCGACGGGTGGACCCTCGATCCCTTCGGCGGGGAGGTCCGCGACGGCAAGATCTACGGGCGCGGCGTCTGCGACATGAAGGCGGGGATCGCGGCGGCCGTGTATGCGGTCGAGGCGATCCGCCGGGCCGGGGTCAAGCTCGTCGGTTCGGTCGAGGTCTCGGGGACCGTCGACGAAGAGAGCGGTGGCTACGCCGGGATGGGGTACCTGGCCGACATCGGCCGGGTCGCCCGGGGGCGCACCGACGCGGTGATCATTCCCGAGCCGCTGAACGTGGACCGGATCTGCATCGGGCACCGGGGCACCTGGTGGTTCGAGGTCACGACCCACGGGCACATCGCGCACGGGAGCATGCCCTTCCTGGGCACCAGCGCGATCGAGCACATGGGGGCGGTCCTCGAGACGATCCGCACCGACCTGATCCCCAGCTTCCAGAAGCGCCGCACCGAGGTCCCCGTCGTCCCCGACGCGGCCCGGTACGCCACCCTGAACGTGAATGCGGTCCATGGAGGCCAGCCGGCCGGCGACGTTCAGTCCCCCTGCGTGGCGGACCGGTGCACGGCGACCTTCGACCGGCGCTTCCTGCTCGAAGAGGGCTTCGAGGCGACCCGGCAGGAGATCGTGGACCTGCTCGACGAGGTCGCCGGACGCGTGCCCGACTTCCGCTACGCCATGAAGGACCTGATGATCATCGAGCCGGTCCGGACTCCCGACGACGCCTCGGTGGTGGGGGCGCTCGGCAGCGCGATCGCGGGCGTGCTCGGCCGCGAGGCGGAGCTCGTGGCGAGCCCCGGCTCCTACGACCACAAGCACGTCTACCGCAAGGCCGGAATCGACAACTGCGTGGCGTACGGCCCGGGCATCCTGGAGCTGGCGCACCAGCCCGACGAGTGGTGCAGCATCGACGACCTGGTCAACGCCACCCGCGTCCTCGCCCTGAGCATCCTGGATCTGGCGGGGGTCGAGGGCGACTAGTGTCCTGAATCAGAGATTCGTCGGCATTCGCGCGCCGCTGCATCCACTCTGGCTGCGTTGCACCTCGCTCGGAATAGCGGTGCTATTCCTCGTCGGTGCGCCTTGCCAGAGCGGCGCATCGACGCGCTCGGTGCTTCAACGAATCTCTGACTCAGGACACTAGATCCCGCGCGCGATCGTCTCGGCCATCTCGACCGTGGTGGCGGTGCCGCCCAGGTCCCGGGTCCGGGGGGCCTTCGGGTCCGCCAGCGTCCGCTCGATCGCCCGGATCACCGCCCCCGAGGGCGCATCCAGCCCCAGCTGCTCGAGCATCAGGGCGCCCGCCCACAGGGTGCCGATCGGGTTCGCGATCCCCTGGCCCATGATGTCGGGCGCCGACCCGTGGATCGGCTCGAACATCGACGGGTGGTCCCGCTCGGGGTTCAGGTTCGCGCCCGCGGCGAGCCCCAGGCTCCCGGTCAGCGCCGCACCCAGGTCCGTCAGGATGTCGCCGAACAGGTTCGAGGCCACGATTACGTCCAGCGAGTCGGGGTGCGTCACCATGCGGGCCGCGAGGGCATCCACGTGGTACGAGCGCCAGGGCACGGCCGGGAACTCCGACGCGACCTCGGCGGTGACCTCGTCCCAGAGCACCATGGAGTGCTGCAGGGCGTTGGACTTGGTGGCGCTGGCCACGTGGCCTTCATCCCGCCGGCTCGCCAGCTCGAAGGCGTAGCGCACCGTCCGCTCGATCCCCCGGCGGGTGAAGATCCCGGTCTGCTCGGCGCGCTCGTCCGGCGTACCCTGGTCGAACCGTCCACCCGCGCCCAGGTACTCGCCCTCGCTGTTCTCGCGCACGCACACCATGTCGAGCGCCTCGGGACCCCGCCCGGCCAACGGCGAGGTGACCCCCGGCAGGAGCCGCATCGGCCGCAGGTTGATGTACTGGTCGAAGTGCCGGCGGATCGGCAGGATCAGGTCGCGCACCGAGATGTGGTCGGGCACGTCGGGCCGGCCCACCGCCCCGAAGAAGATGGCGTCGAAGGCCCCCAGCCGCTCCAGCCCGTCGTCGGGCATCATCTGCCCGGTGTCGTGATAGTGGTCACAGCCCCATCCGAACTCCGTCCACTCGACCGGTCGGCTCCCTTCTGCGCCGGCGAGGGCCCGTTCCAGCACCGGGATCGAGGCGTCCACCACCTCGGGTCCGATCCCGTCGCCGGCGATCACCGCGATGCGAAGGGGGCGATCACCCATCAGCCCATCCCCGGCGGCTGGAAGCGGCCGTCCACCGCGGTCCAGCCCCCATCCACGTACAGGACGGTCCCGGTGATGTAGCTGGCCGCATCCGACAGCAGGAAGGCGGTCGGGCCCGCCAGCTCCTCGGGCCGGCCCCATCTCCCCATGGCGTTCTTCTCGGCGTAGGCGCGGTACCAGTCGGGCTGGCTCTTGATCGGGGCGGTCAGGGGGGTCTCGACCACGCCGGGGGCCAGCGCGTTGATGCGTACCCCGTCGCGGCTCAACTCGGCCGCCGCGGTCCGGACCAGCTGGATCACCCCGGCCTTGGTGGCGGCGTAGACGCTCTGTCCCGGCTCGACCACCTGCGCACGGATCGACGAGTACAGGACGATGCTCCCGCCCCCCGCCGCCTTCATGATCCGCGACGCCGACTGAAGCACGTTGAAGTGCCCCTTGAGGTTCACGGCCACGACCCGGTCGAATTCCTCGGAGGTGTAGTCGAGGATCGGCTTGCGCACGTTGACGCCCGGGGTGCAGACGACCCCGGCGAGCCCTCCCTCGATCCCCCGAAGAGCGGCATCCACACCGGCGCCATCTGCAATATCGACGGCGCCACTGTGGGCCTGCCCCCCGCCCTCGGTGATCTCGGCGGCGACGGCCTCGGCCGCATCCGCATCGATGTCGAGGGCGACGACGCGGGCCCCCTGTGCAGCGCAGGCACGGGCCACCGCGCGTCCAATGCCGCTGCCGGCACCGATCACGGCGATGGTGCGATCGTTCAGTTCGAACATGAGTCGGGGTTGCTCCAGGGTTGTGAGAGGTTCAGGGCTGGTGGAGGATGCCGGGGCGCAGGATCCCGTCGGGGGCGTCGAAGGGGATCCCCAGCAGGGCGGCGACGACGGGGGCGATGTCTTCCATCCCCATCATCGGAATGAGCGGCCCCGGCTCGACCCCGGCGCCCCAGGCCACGAACCCGGTGTGGATCTGGTGGAAGTCCGGGAAGTACCCGTGCGCGCCCCCGCCACGGGCCCGGATCGCCTCGCCCCCGGTGTCGCCCCCGAAGAAGGCCCCGGGCTCCGCGGCCAGGGCGAGGGGGCTGTCGGGGTCCGCCCCCCGCTCGGCCAGCTCGTCGGCTTCGACGATCCGGAAGAGCCCGCGCACCTGCGGGGGCTGCGCGGCGAGTATGCGACGGACCTCCTCCACCGCCTCCAGATCCCCGGGATCCCGCAGCCGCAGGAAGGCGCTTCCGCCCCCGGGGTGGAAGACCGCCCGCCAGTCGCCCCGATCCGGACGGTCCTCGTGGAGGCCGGCCTCCACGAGCCAGACGTTCGGGTTGATCTCGGTGTTCACGTTCACGAAGCCGTGATCCCCGGTGACCACGAAGGCGGTCCGCTCCAGGGTGCCCGCACGCAGCGAGGCCTCGACCATCTTTGCGATCGCCCGGTCCACGGCGGCCACCGCCAGGCGGACCTCGTCATGTTCCCGGCCGCGCCGATGCTGGTGCCAGTCGGTCTGCGTGAGATGGATGAACATCAGGTTCGGCTGGTACTTCTCGATCAGGTGCCCCGCCATCGTGCCGGTCACATCCTCGCGGGACCGGTTGCGGCCCCAGTAGAAGTCGGGGAAGGGGCCCAGCGACTCGGCCTCGATCTCTTCGAGCAGGCCTTCGGGTGTGACGGCGCTGCGAAGGGCGAAGGTCTGCGCCGGGGGCCCGGTAAGTTCACCCTCCTGACCGGTGAACGAGAAGAACTCGGGAATATTCCAGGTGATGCTCGCCCCCACGCTTACCGGCCACGAGATCCCGGCGCTGGTGCGACCCGCATCGGTCGCCGCATCCCAGAGCGTGGGGACCCGGATGCTGTCGGCCCACACGTACCAGGCGCCGGTGACTCCCCCCGGCTCGAAGGGCCGGTTGTGCACGATCCCGTGGCGGGCCGGCAGGGCACCGGTCACCAGCGTCGTGTGCGACGGGTAGGTCACCGTGGGGGTGACGCCGCGCACGGCCTCGGCCGCGATCCCCTCGCTCGCCATGCGCTGCATCATCGCCGCGGGCCAGGTTCGGTCCAGGTAGAACTCCGGACGCAGCCCGTCGACCGAGATCAGGATCACGTGCTCGGCGCTCGTGGAGGGCAGGGGGGTCGGGGTGTCCTGAGCCATGGCCGGGATTGGGATCAGGGCCAGGACCAGGAGCCAGCTCCACTTCGTCAGATCAACCATGATGGATCGCCACCGTCTTGATGCGGGTGAAACTCTTGAGGCCTTCCATGCCCTTCTCGCGCCCGAAGCCGGAGCGCTTGGTGCCACCGAAGGGTAACTCCACTCCGCCGCCGGCACCGTAACAATTCACGAACACCTGCCCGCAGTTCAGCGCCCGGCTCATGCGCAGCTGCCGACCTCCATCAGACGTCCAGACCCCGGCCACGAGTCCGTACTCGGAGTCGTTCGCCAGCCGCACCGCCTCGTCCTCGTCCCGAAACGGGGTGGCGACGAGCACGGGCCCGAAGACCTCGCGCTTCGTGAGGGCGTGCTCCGAATCCACCGGGGCGAAGATCTCGGGCCGAACGAAGTATCCGCCCGAGGGGACCGAGTCCGCGAGGGTCGCGCGCCCCTGCGAGGTGAGGCCCTCGGAATGGGCCTCCTCGAGCATGGCCGAGACCCGCTCGTGCTGGCGGGCCGAGATCAGGGGGCCGCAGTCCGGGTTCTCGAGGGCGGGTCCCAGCCGGGTATGCGCAAAGCGCTGCCCGAGCTCGGCGACGATCTCGTCGAAGCGGTCCTCCTGGATCAGGACCCGGCTCCCGGCCGAGCAGGTCTGCCCGGCATTCTGGACGCAGGCGTTGTAGAGGGTCGCCATCATCGACTCGGCCTTCGCGTCGGAAAAGACGATCTGCGGCGATTTGCCCCCGAGCTCCATCGTGACCGGGCAGTTGTGCTCGGCCGCCGCCTGCTGGACCAGTGTGCCCGTCTGCGGCGACCCGGTGAAGGAGATGTGGTCGACCTCGGGATGACGGGCCAGCGCGTCGCCGGCCTCGTCTCCCAGCCCGGTCACCACGTTGAGCACGCCCGCGGGGAGCCCCACCTCGTGCGCCAGGCGCGCCACGGCCAGCACGGCCTGGCAGGCGTCCTCGCCCGGCTTGATCACGGTCGCGTTTCCGGCGGCGAGCGAGGCGACCACGGAGCGCCCGAACATCTGCGCCGGGTAGTTCCACGGGATGATGTGCGCCGTGACTCCAAGCGGCTCCCTCAGCGCCATGACCGTGTAGCCGGCCTCGTAGGGCAGCGTCTCGCCGTGCAGCTTGTCGGCGGCGCCTCCGTAGAACTCGCAGTAGCGCGAGAGCGCTCGGATGTCGGCCTCGGCCTGCGCCAGGGGCTTGCCCACGTCCCTCGCCTCGAGCTCCGCCAGTCGATCATGCTCCTCGGCGATGCGCTGCGAGAGGCGGGTCAGGATCCGTCCCCGCTCGATCGGCGAGACGCCCGACCACGTCCTCTCGAAGCTCCGACGGGCGGCGTGCACCGCCTCGTCGACATCCCCGGACCGGCCCCGCGCCAGCGCTCCAAAGGCCTCGCCGGTGCTGGGGTCGATCACCGGGAGGGTCTCTCCACTCTCGGCTCCGCGCCAGCGTCCATCGATGAAGATCGTCTCGCCCGTCATGCGTCCTCGCTTCGTCTTGGTATCAGGGTCTCGGTCCGACTTGTGGCCTCAAGTTGCATACAGTACTCTAGATTTGCCCGCGCGCGCAACAAGCCCGTGCGTACGCACTCGCTCCGAAGCCGTGCGTGCGCATGCGGTCCGGCAAGCGGTGCACCCGTCCCGCCAACCCCGAAAAGGACCCCCCTGTGAGTAACGCCAAGCTGACCCGCCGCGACTTTCTCGGAACCTCGCTCGCCGTGGGCGCCGGCCTGGTCGTCGGCCGCTCCGAGGGCTCCGGACTCTGGACTCCGGCGGATGGGGCTCCGGCGATCGTCACCAGCCCTCGCCTGCGTCCGCTGCTTCCCAGCGGGATCCAGACCGGCGATGTCACCGACGGCCGCGCGCTCGTCTGGAGCCACAGCGACCGTCCGGCCCGCCTGCACGTGGAGTGGGCCACGAACGAGGCCTTCCGCGACGCGCGCACCGTGCGCGGCTCGGCGGCGCTCGAGGGCACGGGCTTCACGGCTCGAGCCGATCTGGGAGGCCTTCCCGCGGGAGAAGAGATCGTGTACCGGGCCCGCTTCGAGAGCCTTCGGCACCCGGGCACCTTCAGCGAGCCGCTCACCGGACGTTTTCGGACGGCCCCGGGGGCCGGGGGAGCCCCGGGACGGCCTCTCCGGGTCGCCTTTTCGGGAGACTGCGTGGGCCAGGGGTGGGGGATCGACCCGGACCGGGGCGGAATCCTGACCTACGAGACGATGCGGCAGGCGGAGCCCGACGTCTTCATCCACTCGGGTGACATCATCTATGCCGACCAGCCCCTGCAGCCCGAGGTCGAACTCGACGACGGCTCCGTCTGGCGCAACCGGATGACCGAGGCCAAGTCCAAGGTCGCCGAGTCGCTCGACGAGTTCCGCGGGAACTTCGCCTACTACCTGGCCGACGAGCACTCGCAACGCTTCCACTCGCAGGTGCCGGTGATCGCCCAGTGGGACGATCACGAGGTCGTCGACAACTGGTTTCCGGGCTACCAGCTGGACTGGGACGACCGCTACACCGAGAAGAGTGCCTCGCTCCTGGCGGCGCGCGCACACAAGGCGCTCTTCGAGTTCCTGCCCATCCGCCGGCACCCCGAGGACAACGACCGCATCTACCGGAAGTTCAGCTACGGGCCCCTGCTCGAGATCTTCGTGATCGACCTGCGCAGCTATCGCGGGCCCAACACGCCGAACCGCCAGGCGGAGCGTTCGCCGGAGTCGGCGATGATGGGGGACCCGCAGCTCCAGTGGCTCAAGGAGAGTCTGCGGGCCAGCAACGCGGTCTGGAAGGTCGTGGCGAGCGATATGCCGATCGGGCTCGTCGTGCCCGACCGTCAGCGCGATGGGCAGCGAACCTACGAGGCCTGGGCGAATGCCGACGACGGGGAGCCGCTCGGGCGCGAGCTCGAGATCGCCGAGCTCCTCAGCTTCATGCAGCGCGAGGGGATCCGCAACACGGTCTGGGTGACCGCCGACGTCCACTACTGCTCGGCCAACCACTACTCGCCCGAGCGGGCCGCCTTCTCCGACTTCGATCCCTTCTGGGAGTTCGTGGCGGGGCCGCTCCACGCGGGCACCTTCGGCCCCAATGCGCTCGACGGCACCTTCGGCCCCGAGGTCGTCTACCAGAAGGTGGCCCCCGCCCCGAACCGGCCGCCCAGCGACGACCTGCAGTTCTACGGGACCCTCGACATCGATCCGGCCACCCGGATCCTCACCGCCGCCTTCCACGACCGGACCGGCACCCGGCTCTGGTCGCAGGAGCTGGAGCCGGTCGGATAGGACCCGACCTGGAACCGAACGTCCACACGCGTGGGGTATCCGAGGGACGTTTGCATAGAAGCGGGTCCCATAGGAGACAAAGTCCACAATCGCGGTTTTTCAAAATCGACGATGGTGGACTTAGCGGTCTATAGGGAGACGCAGAGCGCAAGCGTCCACGACGAGGGCTTCGAGTGTGGAGAAACGGTTCCCCGACGCCCGCACTCCTCACCGTCCACCGCCCACCGCCCACCGCCCTCGCTCCCCGACGCCCCACGGCATCGCCGAGCGGAATATTGGCGTCGGGCCACTCCAGGCAGTCCGACACGGATCAACACCGCGCGGTGCGGATCCACCTCGCGGACGCGACCCGCTCAGGAAACAAAAAAAGCGGGGCTGCCCCGGATGGGACAGCCCCGCCATTCCCGCCACTTGATCAGTGGAAGGGCAGCACCATGTCCGAGGTGCGGTTCTGCACGATCTCACGGGTCAGGTTGTGGTGGATCACCGCGACCGGGTCTCCATCCTGGTAGTCGAAGCTGTTCATCCCGTAGTTCCCCGGGATCCACGACGGGATCCGGGCCTGCAGCAGGTTCGATCCGGTGTCGATGTTGGGGTTCGCCTCGGCCTCTTCGAGAGCGATGCCGATCCGGATCCCCAGGTCCACCATCCGGCGTCCCTCACCCACGAAGATCTCCTGACGGAGCAGGTAGAGGACCTCGAGGAGCTCCTCCTCGGACCCGGCGGCGTCGATCATGGTCTCGGTGACGGATGTCCCCGAGATGTAGGGGACCTCGACCGGGCCGGACTGACGGTCGAGCACGAGGCCTGCGCGTGGCTCGTCGTCGGGGCTCGCGGCCACCAGGACCTCGGAGCGGTTGGGATAGATCCAGGTCCCGCCGGTGCGTCCCCGGGCTTGCGCATTGTCCAGGACCATGGCGGTCGGACGCTGCGCCACCACTCCGAGCAGCTCGATCAGGGTCGAGCGCGCACCCCCGAGGTTGCCCTGGGCGATCTGAGCCTCGGCCACGATCAGGAAGGCCTCTTCACCCTTGGCGATGTTGATCGGCGACTGGTCGACCGCGCTCACGGACCAGTACTTCGGAAAGAGGAAGTCGAGACGGGGCAGGGGCTGGAACTCATCCTGCCCGGAGTCGTAGAGCGCGAACTGAAGGGTGTTTGTGGGGCCGTCCGCCTGATCATACTGCACCTGACGCAGGAGCATCGGCGCACTGCCGCGCACCTGCTCGGCCGTCGAGACGGCTTCGCTCAGATTCCCCTGGCGGTAGTGGATTCGGGCGATGAAGAGCCGCGCCGAGTTCTGCAGGGTCGCATCCGACGACAGCGACACGGCCTGCTGAAGGTCCTGGAGCGCGCTGGCCATGTGAACGCCGGGCGCCTCGGCGGGGCCGTTGCCCTCGGCCGGGAGCGCCACGAAGTACTCCCCGGCGGCCATGTGCGCGAACCCCCGGTAGAAGTGCATCCGGGCCCGATGCTCGTCGGTGGCATCCGGGTCGGCGGGGATCACCACGTTCAGGCCGTCATTCGCCATGGCCCGAAGCCGTTGCACCTCGCGCTGCATCGCGACGACCGAAGCGTCGGTCGGATCCATCTGCGGGATGTCGAAGGTGCGGTTGATGAGGGTCCGGTTGTTGAACATGTTGTCCGACGCCACCTCGGCGTGCACCGTCAGGGTGTTGACGGTGATGGCGAGCTGACGCTCCGTCCCGTGGGCCCAGGTCCGGGCCGCGTTCGGGAGGTTCGTGAAGTCATCCTCGGTGACGGTGGGGTTCGTGATCTCGGTCGGGTCCAGGAAGTCGCACCCGGCCACAGCCACGACCGCCAGCACGAGGATGAGGCGGTTCAGAGCATATCGCATTCTGCCTGTCCGGTTCGTGTGATTGGGTTCCAGGGTCTGCATTCGGTTGGTCATTGTCATCCTCCTTTAGAAGCGGACCTGGACGTTGGTCAGGAAGGTGCGGGGCGAAGGATCGCTGGCGTAGTTGAATCCGCCGACGGTCGCGGCCCCCTGCGACTGCGCTCCCGAGTAGTCCGACTCCGGGTTGAACGACGAGGTCCACCAGCCCCCCACGTTCTGGATCGAGAAGCCCACGTCGATTCCGCGGGCGATCCGCTGCGCGAGCTGCTGCGGCACGGTGTACTGCACCGAGAGGTTGCGGATCTTGAAGAAGTCCGTGTCCTCGACGAACTGGTCGGTCATGCGGAGCCAGTTGGCGCCGCGGCTCTGGTCCATCATCGCCGCCGGGAGGAGCGGGTCATGCAATCCGTGCAGGTACCGGAACTGGCGGTTGAAAGAGTGCATCTGCGCACCGGTCTGCCAGTCGGCCGACATGTTCACACGAAGGTTCTGGCCGTAGCCCATGGTCATGCCGAGCGTACCGAACTGATCGGGGAGCGGGTTGCCCAGGTGGGCGATCGCCTCGACCGACTCGATCGTGCCGTCGGGACCGAAGGTGGCCTTGTTCCCGCGCAGGACTCCGACCGGCTGGCCCTCCTCGATCACACTCTGGATCGTTCCGGCGCTGTGACCGGTGATCGGGAATGCCGAGGTGCCACCGGCGTCAGTGACCTCGTTGTTCAGGGTGTTCAGCGAGGCGTTCATGCTCAGCGTGATGGTGTTGCCCTGGTAAAGCTGGGCTCCCAGCTGAAGCTCCATCCCGCTGTTCTGGATCTCACCCACGTTGCGGATCTGGGTCCCTTCGCCGGTGGATGGGGGCGAGGGCGCCGCGAAGAGCGCGTCGAGGGTGCGTGCGCTGTAGAAGTTGGCTTCGAGCGAGAGGCGCCCGTCGAGGACCGCGAGGTCGGCACCGAACTCGGACGTGTAGGTCTTTTCCGGTCCGAGGAGCGGGTCGCCGGGATTTCCGAAGCCCACTGCCTGCTCTCCCAGGTAGGAGTTGAAGACGACCGTCCGGTCGCGGCTGAAGGCGGGGGGGAAGTTTCCGGCCACCCCGTAGTTGGCGCGGAACCGCATCTCGTTGAACCATTCGCCGAGGGTGCCGAACTCGAAGAACTCTTCGGCGGTCAGGTCCCAGACCAGGCCGAACTTGGGGTAGTACTGGAAGCCGATCTCGTCACCGAAGGCCGTGTTGCCGTCGGCCCGCAGTCCGAGCTCCACGAAGTAGCGGTCCTCGTAGCCCCAGTTCTGCTGCGCGTAGAGCCCGTAGTTGACGAGGCTCCGGAAGAAGTCGTCGGCGGTGGTCACACCCGCGCCGCGAACCGTCAGGCTCCCGTCACGCACGTTCTGTGCGCTGCGCTGGGCCTGCTTGTCGTCTTCGCGGAAGAGCTGGCTGCCCGCGTTCGTGATCACCGAGAAGGGGCCGAAGTCGCCCCGATGCTGTCCGCCGAGTTCGAGGGTGAGTCCCAGGAAGTTGCGGTCATACCGGTTGATCGAGCCCCGGTCGTCGGTCCCGGGAGCGACGACCCGGGTGTGGATCAGGAACTCGTTGGTGGAGATGGCCTCTTCGGTGCTGCTCCGGTTGTCGACTCCGATCAGCGCCCGGAAGCTCATGTCGGAACGCGGCTCCCAGCGGACTCCGTGCGAGGTCTGAACCCGCTGCACCCGGATCTGCCGGTTCTGGAGGGCCTCGGCGCGGACCAGGAAGGTCCGGAGATCGGCGATCTCCTGCGGCGAGGCCTCGGCCAGGTTGTTGTTGAAGCCCAGGGCGCCGATGCGAGCACCCTCGAGGAGCCAGAGCGGCGTGTAGCTGCCCAGGTTTCCGTCGCGGCTCCGCTCGTAGTGATTCCATCCGTACGCGAAGGAACCCTCGTACCGGAACCCATCGGCCAGGTCGGCATTCAGCCCCATCCGACCCTGGTACTGCCGGGAGGCGTTGTTCGCGATCCGGAAGCCCTCACGGTCCAGGACGCTCCCGCTGAAGGAGTAGGTGACGTTCTCGCTTCCGCCCCGTCCCGAGAGCCGATGGCGCTGGGTCAGCCCGTTCTGGTAGAGCAGGTCGACCGTCTGAGGGAAGTGGAAGTACGCACGGTTCGCGGCCTCGTAGCCGAGCTCCGTCTCGAACGTCATCTGGGCCGGTCCCGGGGAGCCTCGCGAGGTAAAGATCTGCAGCACCCCGTTCGCGGCGTCGGACCCGTACAGGGTGGTGGCCGCCCCGCCGGGAATGTACTCGATGCGTTCGATGTTCTCGATCGGGATGTCGGCAATCGCCGAAGTCTGCGTTCCCGTCGCCTGCCCCATCGAGATCTCGGCCTGCGAGTTCAGGTTGTCGACGCGCACTCCGTCGACATAGATGACCGGGGTCGAAGCCTGGCTGGCCGAGACCGGTCCGCGGCCGCGCATGATCGAGGTGCTCCCGGGCTGGCCCGAGGCCATCCGGACCTGCACCGAGGGAAGCCCCGCCTGCAGGACCTGGTCGAGGCGGGCCGAGGGCTGGGCCCGCAGCATCTCCTCGTTGATCACCGAGACGTTGGTCGAGAGTCGGCGCCGCGAGATTTCGGATCCCTGACCCGTCACGACCACTTCGTCGAGCGCCACGGCTCGAACGGCCATCGTCAGGTTCAGAGTTACCGTCTGCCCTGCCACGACCGTGACCTCCGATCGGGTGGGCTGGTACCCGAGCCGTCGGGCCTCGACGGTGTAGGTGCCCGCGGGCACGTCGGCCAGGGTGTAGCGCCCGGCGTTGTCGGTCCCGGCGCTCAGGTCGAGCGCGGAGATGGACACCTGGACGTTCGAGAGCGGTTGGTCGGCAGTGCTCAGAACCTGGCCCGAGATGGTCCCGGTCTGGGCCATGGCAGGCCCTGCAGCTGCCAGGGCCAGCACAAGCCCGAGCATGAGTGGGAAGAATCGAACTCGGAGGGACATGGGGAGTCTCCTGGTCGGAAGGAAGTGCGGACCTCGACAGGCGCCGAGCCTGTGAATCTGAGGTCCAGGGGGATCAATCGAAAGCATCAGCATCGAATCGTCATCGTCGTGCTCATCATCGTCTTTCTTGTCCAGAGTTTGAAGCCCCCGAGGCGATCGGTTACCACCTGGTTACCGATCGCACTGACCCGTGATCATCCGCTCGACCGCATCCACGTGCACGCAACCGGGGCATCCACTCTTGAAGAGGCTCATTTTTCCCACACCGTATGCAGTATGCGATCCACCGTCAAGTTTTCGTCTCGTCGCCACTGCCGAAATCCGGTCGATCCGCCAATGATGCGGGTTTTCGGGCTGGCGGCGGGAGCCGGCGTTGCGTCGGCGCTGCGTGCTCCCCTAGAATGGGCGCGTCCATCACAGACCACGCCGAAAGACCGGGGATTACGCCATGAACCAGCGATCGAGGAACCGTGCACGTCCTGATGTCGGATGGGGGTTCGTCCTCCTCCTCGGACTCGGGCTCCTCGCTCCCGGGTGCGCCGAGGCGCAGGTTCCCGGGCCCACCAACTCGTTGACGGACGTTCCCGGCCTCACCGTCGGTCACTACGAGCGGATCGGTGACGGTTTTCAGACCGGGACCACGGTCATCCTCACCCCGGACGGCGCCACGGCGAGCTACAGCACGATGGGCGGAGGCCCCGGAACCAAGGAGACGGACCTGCTCGTTCCCGGGGGACTGGTGACCGAGGCCCACGCGATCGTCCTGAGCGGGGGGAGCGCCTTCGGGCTGGACTCCGCGACCGGCGTCATGCGCTGGCTCGAGGAGCGCGAGAGCGGCTATCCCATCGCGGGTGGGGTCGTCCCGATCGTCCCCGCCGCGATCCTCTTCGACCTGGGGCGTGGGGGCGACTTCTCGGCGCGACCGGACGCGGACTTCGGGTACCGGGCGGCCGAGGCGGCCCATGACGGTGCGGTGGCCATGGGACGGGTCGGGGCGGGTGCGGGCGCCCGGTACGGGCTGGGGACCGCCAGTGTGGTCCTCCCCAACGGATACACGGTGGCGGCGATCGTCGGGCTGAATCCCGGCGGAGCGCCGGTCGATCCCACGACCTGCCTCCCCTACGGCCTCTTCCTGGAGCTCGAGGGGGAGTTCAACCTCGTCCGTCCCGATGGGGCCGCGTGCCCGGATCCCGACGCGAACCTCGAGGGCTACGAGAACTCGTTCAACACCACGATCGCCCTCGTCGCCACCGATGCGCCCCTGAATCAGACGCAGGCCCAGCGGATGGCGCTGATCGCGAATAGCGGGCTCTCGCGGTCCATCCGGCCGATCCACAACCTGGGCGATGGTGACGTGGTCTTCGCGATTGCGACCCAGACGCCGCCCTCCAACGAGCTCACGAATCAGGAGCTCCATCAGATCT
>REBS01000122.1 GCA_007692605.1 Gemmatimonadales bacterium | reverse complement strand
CCGACCGGGGCCCCGGATGCATCGGTGTCGAGAGCGATCGCCGCATGGGCCAGGATGGTCCGGACGATCACCGCGTCCGGGTTGGCGATGAGTAGCAGGACCACAACTGCGATCCCGGAGAGGAGGGCAGGGGCCGCGAAGCTCTCCCTCCGGCCACGCAGCACGGTCGCGGCGAACCACAACCCGAGCAGGGTGAGCCAGCCCAGGAAGACGACCCCATACAGGCGGGACTCGGTGAACCCGTAAGCCTGGGTGTAGACGATGACGCGCTGGAAGGCGGACGCGATCACCAGGACGAGAAGGACCAGTTGAAGGCCTCCCAGGAAACGAAAGACCGTCCGAGCCCGGGGGTCAGGAGACCCGAGGAGCCAGTCGGTCACCAGGAGGGTCGGAAGCACGAGTGCCGAGGCGAGGGTGAGTTGGCCGAAGCCATCTCGAGCGTATTCCGCGTAGGTCAGCCCGGGAGTCACCTGGACCAGACCCGCTCCGCCGAAGATGTAGCGGAACTGCACGGCGACGAAGGCGGTGAAGAGGAGGGCGACCAGCCCCAGGGCGATGGTGGCCTCGACGGCTCCGATCGACGGACGCCGGATCCGGCCATCGAGCACGACGACGAGCGTGTCGCGTACACGGGTTCCGGTCAGAAACCCGGTCAGGTAGCCCGCTGCGAGCCACGTGAGAACGGCGGTGGGGATGAGGTGGGATCCCCAGTCTTCGAGCGCCGGGCCCACGAGGCCGCCGACGATGCCCCCGAACACCTCGTCGGCTCCTGCGAAGAGTGCGCCGAAGACGAGCAGGAGGGGCGCGGCCAGCAGAAGGCCTCGCACCACGGCGGTCAGGGGGGTCGGGGCGCTGGCGACACCGGCACCGTCTGCTGCGTCGGGCCGTCCGGAGAGGGCCCGGGCGGTCGTGCGCAGCGCTCCCAGACCGGTGTGCCCGATCGCCCCCGCGACCGCCTCGATGATGTCGCTCGTCCCACTCCCGCGCAGCCATGCCGTGCCGGCCCGCAGCGCGGGAAAGGCGAAGGCACCGGCGGCCACGCCGAAGGCCAGGAACTGTAGGGGACCCGACGCGCGAAGGACGAATGCCGTCGAGAGGAGAAGCCCTCCAAGGAGCCAGGCCATGGCCTCGGGGCTGAAGGGGGTGAGCCTCGCGGCGCGACCCGTGATCCCGACGGCCACGGCGAGAGCAAGGAAGAAGAGAACGATTCCGAGCCCGGGCGCATCGGTGCCCTGCACGACGAGGTTTCCCAGGGCCCCCACGCAGAGTGCCGCTGCGAACACGGTCCGGTGAGGGAGGGAGGAAGGGGACCCCGGGGTTTCGGACCCGGAGCGGTGCGGTGATCTCATGCGCAGGCCTCTTGGGTGGATGAAGTACTTTATAACGCAAAGCATATATCCAAAAAAAACACACGGCCCCCGGTCAGGCGTCCCGGACCCGCTGGATCAGCCCCTCCATGTGGCCCAGGTACCGCTCCAGCGCCCGACGCCCTCGTTCGGTCAGGCGGTACTCGGTGAGGGGAACCCGATCCTCGAAGGACTTTTCACAGCGCAGGTATCCGCCGTCCTCGAGCTTGCGGGCATGGGCGCTCAGGTTCCCGTCCGAGGTCTCGAGCAGCTCCCGGAGCTCCGTGAAGCTCAACCGATCATGGACCGCGAGCGCACTGACGATGCCCAGACGGACGCGGCCGTGAATGAGCTGGTCGAGCTCGGTCGGGTTTGGGGCCGCCTCGACGGTCGGCTTCGACACGTCGCCTTCCGGGTCGTCGGAGGGAGAAGGGGGGTCGTCGCGGAGACGCGCGCTCTCAGCCGCCATGCTTCCTCGCGATGTAGAAACCGAACCCGACGTGGAGCCCGCCGACCCCGATCGCCAGGGCGGCGGCCGCCAGCCACGTGAGGAGCCAGCCCTCGGGGGTCGGGCGGGTGGCCGCGACGGCCGCTGCGAGGAGCCCGGTACTTCCCATGACCACGCCGCCCCAGCCGGGCACGGCAGTGAATGCCGGCCCCCGCACCATCGTCCTTCGGATGAAGCGCAGGTCGTCTACCGCCCGCTCACCCAGCGCGATCGGCCGGGAGCCTCTGGAGAGGGGGATGGATGGTCGCATGAGAACAGCTTAGCTGCGTGTGCCGTGCTTTGTCAAGTACTTTGCATGGCAAAGTATGGTATCCAGCTTTCGGCCTTGGCGACGGAGCAGCGCGTTTCAATCCGGGACGATCCCCCCCGTCCGCAGGGCGGCAATCTCGTCGGTCGAGTAGCCCAGCTCGGCCAGCAGTTCCTCTGAATGCTCCCCGGTCGAGGGCGGGGGGCGGGTGAACCGGGGCCGTTCGCCATCGACGGTGACCGGGAGCGCTACGGCCCGGTAGTCGGGGATTGCCGGGTGCGGCTCCCGGCGGAAGGCCCCCGCGAGCACCGAGGGGTCGGCCGCAACCTCGTCGAAGCCCCGGACACGAGCGCAGGGCACCCCGGCTTCGGTCAGGAGCGCTTCGAGCTCGGCCCGGGTGTGCCGCCGGGTCGCCTCGGCGAGCCCGGCCTCGACCTCGGCCCGATGGCGCACGCGCTCGGGGTTCGTCGCCAGCCGGGGGTCCGCGGCCAGATCGTCGAGCCCCAGGGACTCGCAGCACCGACGAAAGAGGGAGTCGGTCCCCGCGGCGATCATCAGGTGCCCGTCCGAGGTGGGGAAGGCGCCGTAGGGGACGATCATGCGAAGCCCCGTCCCCATCGGTGCGGGGGCCTCGCCGGTCGCCAGCGTTCCCTGCAGGTGATACGCGCCCCAGGCGAGCGCGGTGTCCTCGAGCGAGACCCGCACATGGTGACCGCGTCCGGTTTGGTCCCGGGTGCGAAGGGCCGAGAGCACCCCCAACGCGGCCCACATCCCGGCGCCCATGTCGACGATCGAGGTCCCCACCCGCGCCGGGGGCCCTCCGGCCGGCCCCGTAACCGACATGAGGCCCGCGTGCGCCTGAAGGAGGGGGTCGTAGCCGGGTCGATCCCGGTGCGGCCCCTCGGGGTCGAAGGCTGTGATCGAGCAGAGGATCAGCCGGGGGTGGTCGGCGCGCAGCGCCTCTTCGGTCAGCCCGAATCGCTCCGCGACGTCGGGCCGGAAGGCCTGGAGCACGACATCGGCGTGCGCCAGTAGCCGCCGGAGCACCTCCTGCCCCTCGGGGGTCCCGAGCTCGAGCGCCAGGCTCCGCTTTCCCCGGTTCGAAGAGAGAAACAGGGTCCCCTCACCCCCCCACGCGGGCGGAGCCCAGGCACGGGAGGGGTCTCCGGTACCGGGGCGCTCCACCTTCACGACCTCGGCCCCCAGGTCCGCCAGGATCTGGCCACAGTAGGGTCCGGCCAGATTCGAAGAAAGGTCGACCACGCGAAGGCCACTCAGGCTGGACGGCATGAAACGCTCGATGTCGGAGGGGAGTCATGGGTTCGGAAAAGATACACCCCGGGGGCGTTCTGCGGTTGCCCCCTGTACGGTCTGCGACCGCACTTCGATCTTTCGGGGCATCGGTGACCCCTCGCCCCCTCTGATCCGAGAACCCGGACGCGCCTCCACTGAATACCGTCGACCGCTCCCCGCGCACGATCTTCATCTTCTGGGTGCCGCTTTCGCTCCAGTGGATCATGATGGCGCTGGAGCATCCCTTCCTGGCCGCGGTCATCGCCCGCCTGGCCGATCCGACCTTCAACCTGGCGGCCTACGGGGTCGCCTTCGCCTTCGCGATCCTGGTCGAATCGCCGGTGATCATGCTGATGAGCGCGTCGACGGCGCTGGTCGAGGACGCCCGGAGCTACCTGAAGATGCGGGCCTTCGCGTGGGCGCTGAACCTGCTGTCCACGGGGCTGTTGATCCTCTTCCTGATCCCCGCGGTCTTCAGCTTCTTCACGCACACCCTGCTGGCCCTGCCCGACCAGGTTTCGACGCTCGTCTACGGGAGTCTCTGGATCCTGCTTCCCTGGCCGGCCGCCATCGGGTACCGACGCTTCGTCCACGGGATTCTCATCCGCTCGGGCCGCACCCGGCGCGTCGCCTATGGCACCGGACTTCGGCTGGGCACGATGGCGCTGACCGGTCTCGGGCTCGCCGCGGCGGGGCTCCCGGGGGCATGGGTCGGAGCGGGCGCGCTCTCGGCCGGGGTGGTGATCGAGGCCTGCGCCGCCTGGGTCATGTCTCGCGACGTGATCCGGGTGATCGTGGAGGACGATCGGGACCCCGCGTCCCTCCAGGGCCATGCCGTTCCCGGCCGGACTCCCGCCGCACGCTCGGTGCGGGTGGGCGAAGGGCCCGCCCGGGCCCGGGAGGCGGTCAGCCGCAGAGAAGAGGGGGTGGGGGCGACCTCGGATGCCGGATCCCCAGCCACCGGAGCGGCCTCGGCGCGTCGCGGCCCGGGCCCGGTCGACGGACCCCTCGACTACCGCACGATCGCGGCCTTCTACTATCCGCTGGCGCTCACCTCCTTCATCGGTCTGACCACTCAGCCTCTCCTGACTTTCTTCATGGGTCGGGCCCCGGCGCCGGTGGAGTCGCTGGCGGTCTTTCCCGTGGTCATGGCCCTCTACTTCCTCTTCGCGACCTTCGGGCTCTCGTACCAGGAGGCCTCGATCGCCCTGGTGGGTCGAAGGGGCGAGCACCGGGGCCCCATGGGGCGATTCGCGGTGGGGCTCGCCCTCGCGGCCTCGGGGGGGCTGGCGATCCTGGCCTTCACCCCCCTCGCCCGGGTGTGGTTCGAGGGGATCTCGGGCCTCACGCCGGAGCTGGCGGCGCTGGCCTTCGTGCCGGCCCAGATCGTCGCCCTCGGTCCGGCTCTGTCGGTGCTGACGGGCTTTCAGCGGGCACTCCTCGTGCAGGCCCGCAGGACCCGCCCGATCACCCTGGCCACGATCCTCGAGGTCGGAATCATCGCCTCGCTCTTCCCCCTGCTCGGGTGGGGGATGGGGTGGATGGGTGTTACCGCGGCCATGGGGGCGCTGATCGCGGGCCGGGTCGGCAGCGTGCTCTTCCTCTACAGTCGGGTCCGCACCCTCTACGACTGAGCGCGCCTGCCGGGTGTGGGCGATTCGGCACGGTCGGCGGGGGTGGCGTCGAACCGGCGGAAGACGGACCAGGCGCGGCGCGAGGAGGGGTCGATCCGGAATCCCGAGGCCCGCACCGTGCTCTCGGTGTCGCGATCGGGTCGGCATCCCCCGGCCACCACGGTCCAGAACGGCTGGACGAGCCGGGCCAGCCGGGCTCCGACCCGGGAGCGCGGTCGCACATGCTCGAGCATGCGAAGGGTACCCCCGGACTCGAGCACGCGGGCGACCTCGTCGAGCCCCGCGTCCGGATCATCGACCGAGCAGAAGACCAGGCTGCTCACCACCACCGGGAAGGCGCCGTCGCGAAAGGGAAGGGCTTCGGCCCGCGCCTGGACCAGGGGGACCGAGGGCGCCCGCCGTCGGGCGGCCCGCAGCACGGTCCGGTCGGGGTCGAGCCCGATGACCCGCACCTCGTCTGGATAGTGCGGCAGATTTCTCCCCGTTCCGCACCCGACTTCGAGCCACCGTGCGGGCGGCCGCGACCCGGGCTCGCGTGGCGCCGCATCGATCAGGCTCCGGCGCAACCGCCTGAGGGCCAGCCGATCGAGGATCGCCATGAACGAGTCGTAGACGGGGGGAATCTGTTCGAGTCCGCGCATGATCCACGTTCGGGAGAATCCGGACGGTACGTGAGGCGAGCGCCTCTCTACCCGACCGGTCGCGGAGGGTTCATGGTTCGGGCTCCGACTTGACGGCACGGTGGCATCGGTGCCATGGTGGGGGTCCTCAAATGTTTCCGGACCGCAAATCACGGCACCGGATGTGAGGCTGGGTCAGAAGGAGAGGACTGCATCATGCCATACCTGAGATGCGAGGAGTGTGGTGCCAAGGCACTTCCGATCGCAACCCGCTGTCCGACCTGCGAGTATCCGATCGAGACCACGGATCGGGGTGGGCGGGGATCCCGCACACGCGTATGCTCCGCCTGTGAATCCCTTATCAAGCGCGATTCCACCGAGTGCCGATGGTGCGGGGAGGCCGTTCAGGCCGGTCCTTCCCGTTCGGTGCTCGCCTCCTCGCTCGCGGGAGTTCTGGTGCTCCTGCTCGGGGCCGGATGGTGGGTCGTCGAGCAGCGGTCCGATGTGGCCTCGTCGCACGCCGGGCCCGACCATCCGACCGAGATCACCGACGCGCAGCCTGTGCAGTCGGATGCGCCGGTCATCGCATCGGCCGAGCCGTCGAGCGAGGCCGCAGCCGACGCGAACGCGGCGGGCGACCACTCACCACCTCCCGAGTCCGAGTCCCCCGGCGACGAGCCTGCCGTCGTGGCACCCTCCGAGGTGGCGAGCGATCCGGGCGATGGGGAGAGCGAAGAGGGGTGGATGCGGGCAGTGGCCCGGACCTTCGTGAACATTCGCTCCACACCCGCCGCAGATGGCGAGGTGAGGGGCGTGGTCGCGGAAAATGACGTGGTGCTGCTCGGAGACGCCCGCGGGTCCTGGCGAGAGGTCCGGTCGGGGGACATTGCCGGCTGGGCGTGGGAGCCCCTATTCCAGGTGGGTGGCGGGAACGACTGACGCCGCTTCCGGCGGCTCAGCGCACGCCGACCCAGCCGCTGACCGACTCGAAGAGCGCATGGGAGTCGTAGGCGACCCCGTCCTTGAAGACGAGGCGCATCCGCCGGATCGCCTCGAGATCGGCCGTCAGATCACCCTCCATGAGCACCAGGTCCGCCCGCTTGCCCTCCTCGACGGTCCCGATCTCGGCCTCCCGCTCCAGGTAGATCGCGCCATTGCGGGTCGCGACCGCGACCGCCTCCTCGATCGCCAGGCCCATTTCGACCAGCAGTTGGATCGCACGCTGGTTGGCGTAGCCGGGAACGACGTCGCCTCCTCCAGTGGGGTCGGTACCGGCCACCAGAAGGCCTCCCCGATCGTGGAACACCTTTTCCATGTCCATGTAGCGCCTCAGGAGCTCGGGCGTTTCCGCGGGACCGTCGGGGGCGGGACCGAGCCGACTCTCGACGGCCGATCGCAGCTGGGGGAGGAGGGCGTCGAGGGCCCCCTCGGGAGGTGGGGGCCGGCCCTCGCCCCGGCGTTCGACCACGTTCAGGGTCGAGGTGAGGGCGACGCCTCGGTCGATCAGGTGGTCCACGACGTCGAGGAATTCCCGCCCTTCGAGGTCCAGGGCCAGGTAGCTGGCATTGCCCCCGCCCACACACTGGTCCGGTTGCTTGCCCTCGATCCAGTCGGTGGCCGCGAAGAAGCCGTGCTCCAGGTTGTCGATTCCGAGATCCGCCGCCTCGACGTAGGTGATCGAGCAGAGGTGTCCGGTGACCTTCGCGCCCCGTGCGTGCGCGGCTTCGATCGCGGCGCCGAGCGTGGCTCGATCGATCAGGTTGTACGCCTTGAACGAGGTCACACCGCGGTCCATCCAGAAGTTCACGTGGTTCCTGGCCTCCTCGGGAGTCGCGAGCTGGGGAAACGCCCGGATGAAGCCCCCGGGCCCCTCGAGGTAGGGGCCGGTGACGTCGATATCGGGGCCCGGAATTGCGCCCTGGCGGATGAGCTGCGCCGTGCGCAGATCGGTGTACGGGTCCAGGCTCCCCCCGGTGCGGATCGTGGTCGCCCCGCCGGCCAGGTACAGGGTGGGAAAGGAGACCTCGTTGGTGTTGTAGCGACCCTGCCCCGAGGGATAGAACATGTGCTCGTGCAGCATCACGAGGCCGGGGATGAGGGTGGCGCCGGAGCCATCGATCACCTCGGCACCGGCCGGGGGATCCGCGTGCGTGGCCGGGTAGACCCCCACGATGCGGTCGCCCTGCACCTCGACCGTCATGTTCCGTCGGGCCGGGGCCCCGGTGCCGTCGATCAGGACCACGTCGCGAATCACGAAATGCTCCGCCTCGCTGGCCACGAAGGCGCGGGTGCGATCCGAGAGCTCCGGGAGCGTCTGGGCGCCGAGGGAGTGCGGTGTCAGGGCCAGTGCCAGGGCCAGGATCAGGCCGGGTACCAGGCTCCATCGGGGCAGGGCAGGGGTCGGGCTGGACGAGATCACGTTCGGGCTCCGCGGGGAGAAGGGGTTCAGATCCAACGACGAACTCGGAACATGGTGAGCATACCACCCGCGATCAGCCCCATGAGGAGGAGGACGGCGGGGTAGGCCCAGGGGAATGCGAGCTCGGGCATGTGCTCGAAGTTCATTCCGTAGACCCCCGCGACGAAGGTCAGGGGAATGAATACGCTCGCGATCACGGTCAGGACCTTCATCACCTCGTTGGTCCGGTGGCTCAGGTTCGACAGGTACAGATCCCGGAGCCCGGAGCTGATCTCGCGGAGGATCTCGACCGTGTCGATCAACTGATAGCAGTGGTCGTGCAGGTCGCGGATGTAAACCGTGACGGCGGGTTCGATCCAGTCTCGCTCGACCCGCTGGAAGGAAGAGGCCAGTTCACGCAGGGGCCAGACGGAGCGTCGGAGCACTAGGAGTTCGCGCTTCAGGTGGTGCAGGCTGCGCATCGTCTGCTTGGTCGGGTCCTCGACCACCTGCAGCTCCATCGTCTCGACGTGCTCCCCAAACTGTTCGAGGATCACGAAGAGGCTGTCGACCAGGGCATCGAGGAGGGCGTAGGCCAGGTAGGCCGAGCTTCGGCTGCGGATCTGTCCCTTGCCGCTCTCGATCCGCCTGCGTACCGGACCGAAGACGTCGCCGGACCCCTCCTGGAAGCTGATCAGGTAGCCCGGGCCCACGACCAGGCTGACCTGCTCGTCCAGAATATGGATCTGCGCTTCCTGGACCCGAAGCATGTGGGCCACGATGAAGAGGTGGGCCGAGTATTCCTCGAGCTTTGGGCGCTGCCCGACATTCGCCACATCCTCGATCGCCAGGGGATGAATGCCCACGCCTGCGGCCACGGACTCCAGGAGTTCGACATCGTGCAGTCCCTCGACGTTCATCCAGAGCACCCCCTCGCCGGGGGATGGGACGGGGAGCGGCTCGGGGATCCGGTCCCAGCGTTCGACCTCTGATCCATCGGGGCCGTAGCGGATCGCCTGCACCGTGACGGCATCGACCCGACGCGGGCCGGTGTGCACGAGGGTGCCGGGAGGGGATCCCGGAGCCTTCGTCCGCCGACGCACGAGCCTGCCCACGATTCGGAGGGGGTCGAAGGGTTCGATGGTCGCCCTGATGAACTCCGGAAGAGAGAGCTCTTCGTCGCGTTCGATTTCGTGGTCGGCCATCCGGAGGCTCCGGTTCGGGAGGGGTGAATGGGCCCATCGTAGGCCGCCGCCGGGATCCGGGGCAAGGGGCGCGTGCGCCCGAGGTGCGACCGGGTCTGGACGAGAGGAGGGCCCACCCGTACCGTGTCACACCAAGGGGTCATCCTCATCGTCTCTCGAACGACCCCGTCACCCCGTCCGGACCTGCATCCATGAACCGAACGCATTCGAACCGTGATCTCCCGCCGCGAGTGCGCGGGCTCTGGCTCCTGGTCGCAGCCCTTCTCGTGGGGTGCGGGGCAGGGGAGACCCCCGAGGTCATCGAGGCCGAGCCGGACTCCGAGGTCGCCACGGTCGCCTCCGACCCCGGGGATCGCCCCATCGCGCTGGTGACCGGCTCGACCGCGGGGCTGGGGCGTGCCCTCGCGCTCCAGCTGGCCGACGACGGCATGCATGTAATCGTGCATGGGCGCGACGAGGAGCGAGGCATGGAGGTCGTCCGGGCCATCGAGGAGGCCGGGGTCGGCTCTGCCCACTTCCTGCCGGCCGACTTCGCGTCGCTCGACGAGGTCCGCGCGCTGGCGGGTCGGATCCGTTCCGACTACGACCGGCTCGATCTGCTCGTGAACAACGCGGGGGTCGGGCCGGGAGCACCTGGGCACGAGCGGGTGCTGACCCCCGACGGAAACGAGCTTCGCTTCCAGGTCAACTACCTGGCCGGATACCTCCTGACCCGTGAGCTGATCCCGCTCCTGGAAGCCGGGGCACCGTCGCGGGTCGTGAACGTGGCGTCACGCAACCAGCAGTCGCTCGACTTCGAAGACCTCCGCTTCGACGACGGATACCAGGGCGGCCGTGCGTATGGACGCAGCAAGCTCGCCCAGATCCTGCACGTGAAGGACCTGGCGGAAGCACTCGAGGACCGTGGCATCCTGGCGTACGCGGTCCATCCGGCCCCGGCCATGGACACCGGTCTGGTTCGGGAGACCGGATCCACACCCCAGAGCACCGTCGAGGAGGGTCTCGAGGCCGTCTACCGCGTTGCCACCGAAGGGGATCTGCCCAACGGAGCCTACTTCCACGAACTCGAGGAGGCCCCGGCACACGAGGATGCTTACGACGAGGCCATTCGGAGGGAACTGAGGGAGGCCAGCGAGCGGCTCGTCGGGTCCTGATCCAGGCTCTGCAGGATCCGCAGCGATTGAACCCGGAGAGGTCGTTGGGTTATCCTCTCGTAGACAGCGGGGCCCGATGCGGAACGGGGAACGGTTCTGCAGGGAGAGGGCCCGGGAACTCACTTCGACCCACACGAACGGGTCAACGCAGATTGAGGAGACCGATGGGACGCAGGCGCAAAGGGCAGGGAGGCGGGGGAGGAGGATCCAGACCGATCAAGGGCTTTCGACCGGGCAAGGAGCCGCCGCAGTTGAAGAAGCAGCGGGCACGGGCGCAACTGCCCGACAACGCGTCGTGGGCCCAGAAGCAGATGGTCGAGGCGATGGCCGGCCAGGACCCCGAGAAGCTGCAGCGCTCCCTTCATCGGTGGAGCATCGGGCTGCTGATTGCCGCGATCGTGCTCGGGGTCGGCGGGCTCTTCCTCTACGGGTGGAATCTCTTCGCCGGATTCGCCGCGCACCTGGTCGGCGCCGGAATGGTCTTCCTCTGGTACCGGCTCCGAAAGCAGCGCCAGCAGCTGATCGACCTCGCCCAGGCCCTGAAGTGACGCCGTGACGCCTGACGCCGCTTAGAACATCCCGCCGAAGAGCTGGAGGCCGGCGACCGCGCTGAGCTGGTCCACGCCGCCCACCGAGGCGCGCACCTCGAAGAAGGGCGCCATGGTGGGACGATTGAAGCGGACACCGCCGATCAGGTTGAGCCCGAGCTTGGAGTCGGATCCTCCCACATCGGGCGAGATCCGGCCCAGGTGGATGCCGCTGCCGACGTAGCTCCGGGCCGCGCCGTCCCCGAGCCGGAAGAGGGGCAGGAGGAGGTCGGCGTTCACCTCGGTGTAGTCCGCACCCGACGGGAAGAACTGGTGGATGGACCCTGCGAACTCGAGGCGGGAGATCGCCGAGGCACCCCGCTGGTCTTCGCCGGTGAGAAGCTGGCCGAGAGGAAGGTTGCCCCGGGCCCCGATCCCGAAGTCCGTATCGCTGCCGTACTCCACGAAGGTGGCGCAAGCCGGGAGAAGGAGGAAGATCAGGAGGATCGCGGCGATGCTCAGGGGCCGAAGTGGGCGGTTCATCGTGGGGTCTCCATCGGGCGGATCAGTGGGACGGTCGATTCGCCGGGACCACCTCGAGTTCATGGAGGAGCTCCAGCGCGACCGCTTCGAGGACCACAAACCCCTCATCCTCGTCTGAGATCCCACGAACGGTGATGGACGCTACATGGTGCAGGACTCCCTCGGCCCGGAGTTGAAGGAGGACCCATCCCCCGTATCCGTCACTGCCCTGGAGTGCGGCGACCTCGATCACACCCACCGCGTCCAGCCCCTCGTGGTCAGCGAACGGTCGGGTGTCGAGGACCGCGTCCGGGTCGATCCAGGCCGGTACGGGGTTGGACCGGACGGTGCGTTCCTGGAGCCGGTCGACCAGCCAGACCATCTGGTCCTCGGCCGATACGCGCGGTCCCTCCTCGAGGGCGAGCCCGTCGCTCATCGCCGTGGATGGACGAACGATCCGACGGCGCTCCAGGTCGTATACCACGAAGGTGCCTTCGACCCCGTGCCGGGCGAAGATCTCGTCCAGCTCCGGGCGCCGCTGCACGGTGTGCGGTCCCTGGCCCGGCTCGCAGGGCACTCGCTGGGGGACGATGAGCGATCGGACCTCCGGGTACGGGGTGTCGGAGCGCCGCAGAAACCACCGTCCCGGAAGGGCCTGGCCCACCGGAGGGCCTTCCATGAGAAGGGACTGGGTCTCGGCACCCCGAACGGCCTCTACGAAGACCTGGTCGTCGGCGCGCAGCGCCCACGACTCCCGCGTGCGCAGGCCGGCGTCGGCCCACTCCGCCCGGTAGGTCGTGGCCCCGGGCGCCGCGTCGAGGCTGGAGCGCTGCGCGGGGAGTCGGTCGAGAAGGATCCTGCGGGGGCCGGGAGCCTGTGAGCCGGTCGGGAACCCGGGCTGGTCGATCGAGGGGCCCCAGTCCTCTTCGTGGTCGAGGACCCAGCAGCCGACCCAGTCCTCGACGCCGGAGGTCTGCGCGGTGGCGTGGGTGGAGAGCACCAGGAGCCCCACCAGGACCATGGGGATGGCCACGAGCCCACAGAGATGTCTCGGGGTGTCGGTAGCGTTGGGAGCCATCATGACCTCCGCCGGGTCAGTCGGAGCCGGCCCTGCGAATGAGAAGGATGAAGAGCACGAAGGCGCCGCCGAAGAGGAGCGCTTCGGCAGGGTTCTGTTCGAGTAGTCGCCAGAAGTCACGGACGCGTCCCTCCATACCCCCGATCCGGCCGGACGGCCCGCCTCCCAGCGGACTTTGTTCCGCAAGAAAGAGGGCGAGAAGGAGGTGCGTGTTCATGACGGGGGTCAGCGCCGCAGGTCGAAGATCGAGTGCAGCCCCAGCGACAGTCGGAAGTGGTGCACCTGGCCGTACCGGGTCCCGTCCGAGGCCTGGCGGATCGGGGAGCCGAAGGTCATGTGGTCCGAGACCTCGACGCGCAGCCGCACGGGTGCGCCCTGCCAGTCCCAGGGAACGTCGACATCGACACCGGCGCCCACCATCAGAAGGGGCAGAACCCGCGAGCCCCCGTCATGAAAGGCGTCGGCATCTTCGAAGGTGGTGGGATCCCCGGTTCCCAGGTCATACCAGAGGCCACCGAACCCTCCGGTGATGAAGGGCAGCGCCGTGGCATCGTTCCCCGGGGGTGTGAGCCGGATGAGGGCCCCCACGTCGGCCGAAAGGGCGCCGATCCTGCGTTCGCCCTGGGCCCAATCGAAGGTCGGGCGCTGATAGGCCCCCTGATAGCGAATCCCGAAGCGGCCCTCCGGACCGTACCACCGATCGCCGTGCAGGCCGAGGACGAATCCGGCGTCGGGAGTGAGGCTGAGCGCGTCGCCCGGGGCCCCGGGGTTCAGGTCGGTGATCAGTGATCCGCCGGCGGTGAAGCCCGCGGCGTACCGATGGTACTGGGCGTCGGCATCGCCGGGCAGTCCGACGGCCAGACCCATGACGACCAGGGCCGAGATGCCGGCCATCCTGTGCGCCGCCGAGGAAAGGAAGTGTCTACGCATGTTCAGAGCCTCCGAAATGGTTCGCGAGTCTGGGGCGGCTGCCCGTCAGGGCGCGGGGCTGATGTGCGACGCCCGGATGTCGACCACCACGACTCCCCCGGCGTCGGTGACGGCATAGAGCTTGGCCACGACGCAGTCCTGACCCTGACAGGACGATCCCTGCCCGTTGTTGTCGGACGAGAGAGGGCCCGTGACCCGCATCGGGCCCGAAATCGCATCCCGGATCGGGATCCGGCCCCGCTCCAGGTAGTGGACGGTATCGAGGATCCGCACGGTTCGATCGGCGGAGACCGTGAAGGCCAGCGTCGAGGTGGTCGACGCTGACGGGGCCGGGGTGTTCGGGTGCCCCGGATGCAGGGCGGCGCCTCCGCCCCCCATCTCGGATTCCGGAACCGTGCCGCGCAGGCGAAGATCGTTCGAGAAGAAGTAGGTTCCGAACGCCCCCCGGGCGACCCCCAGGCTGCCGTCTCCATTGAGCTGGAGCGCGCGAACCCGCTCCGAGGCGTTGTTCACCAGGTCTTCGACCCTCAGGCGGCTCGAGAGGGTGCCGGTGCCCGAGTGCCAGAGGAGAATCTTGCCGGGATCGGCGGCCGCGCCTCCGTCGCCGAAGGCCACGAACTCCCGGTCCGCCGACGAGGCCACGTAGGTCGTGTCAGAAAAGGAGATCGCTTCGAGGTTCCACGCGACGTCCTCGACCGCCAGGACATCCGAAAGCGGATTGGCTCGCATGGTCTGGACCGCGTCGAGGGGAGCGGCCTTCCCGCTCGAGATGATCTGCCCGGGGAAGCCCGGCCGGTGATCGAAGATCTCGATTTCGCCGTCGAAGTAGACCACCACGCTGTCGGCGTGTGCGATCACCAGGGAGTTGTCTTCCTGGACCAGGTCGACCTCCTCACGTGCCGACCCCGTGCCGGGCCGAACGATGATCCGGGTCTCGGGCTCGTCCCAGCCGGACCGATTCTCGACCCAGCGCGCGGTTCCCGTCGGGGCCACCGCCGTCGGGCGGGTCGAGTAGAGGACTCGCCCTGCTGCATCCTGCGCCACGAACTGGGGCCGATCGCTGAAGTTGTAGACGGAGAACTCATCGACGATCAGGACGCGGTCCTCGTCGTCGGCATCGTCGTCGAGATCCTCGCCACCCCGGGGGGTCAGCGCGAATTCGTAGAGGACGTTGTTTCGCGTCTGGAGCCGTCTGGATACCACCTCCTGCGCACCGCCGTCCGACAGTGCGACGTAGGAAAGGGACGTGCCTCCGGAGTTCGCCACCAACAGGGTGTCGCCGGTCCGGTTCATGTGCAGTCCCCATGGTTCCGAGCCCACGGCGACGGTGCCCACCCATTGGTGACCGGCAGGGTCGAAATGATGCAGGACATTCGACCTGCGATTGGAGATGAAGAGGTTCTCTCGAGCCACATCGACCGCCAGGTCCGCCGCGATGATCGCATCGGTCGGGAAGAGCGTGGTCCGACCGGCCACCCCGAGGATCTCGATCGGGCTCGCACCGGCCGTTGCGATCCGCACGGTCTCGGATCCGATCTGAACGATCCGGCAATCGAGCGAGGTATCGGAGCCTTCCGGCACCGCGGCGGCACAGTCACCGGCACGGTTGAGGACCCACCCGTACGCCTGCAGATCGAAAGAGCGCGGGAGATCCGCTTCGCTCAGCCAGTCGGGGCGGAAGGTGAAATTCGTCGAGATCGTGTCCCCGGCGGGCCCCTGCGAGGCCACGAACTCGTCGGTCACCGCCTGCTGTGACCCGTCGGGGTGCGTAATCACCAGCGAGTAGCCCAGGCGGGCGACGCCGCTGACCCCGGAGGGGTCGTATCCGGACAGGTCGATGCTCAGTGAGTCCGTTCGCTCGATCCGGTCGCCCACGTCGATCTGGATCGAGACCCCGGCACCGGGCTCGGCGCCGGGCGTCCCGCTCGGGGGCGGGGTCGACGGATCCGGTCCGGTCGGCTCGTAGAGGGTATCGCTCTCACACCCGATCAGGGCGAACACCCCGAACATCAGAAAGAGACCGAACGTCGAGGGGAGTGAACGGCTTGCAAACCCCGTTCGAGAAGGACACGCCATCGGGACCTCCGGGCAGGCTGTATAGGGTCTGGACCCAGTCGGCGTCACCGAACCGACGAACCAGACGTGATCATTTGCCAGGCTCCCACCGCCGCAAGGTAGGTGCCATAAACCGGTTGCGACAGCGCGGGGCTGATGTGCACGGTCTGACGCGGGTTTTCCACTACCCCGTGTTGCGTCGCGTCGACAGAAAACCGAAGATCGGTCCGCAGGGTGGAACATATTGTTGGCCCGGACATTGCGGAAGTAGTACAATACGATTCGAGTCCGGCTGCCCCGGTCATACTCCCGATGCCCTTCCACCGCCTCCCGAAGTGGGCGAGGCGGAATCCAGGGGTGATCCGCAGGGAGTGCGGTGCTTTCCAAGGACCCTCGCATTGTGCATGGCCACCGCCGTAAGGAGATCAGGATGACCGACGAATACGAGATCGACTACTACGAAGTCCTGCAGGTCAGTCCGAAGGCGGACCAGGACACGATCGAGCGGGTCTTCCGCCATCTCGCGAAGCGCTTCCATCCGGACAATGGTGATTCGGGCGACGCCGATCGGTTCTCGCAGATCTCGCAGGCCTTCCGTATCCTTTCGAGTCCCGAAGAACGGGCCCGATACGACGCTGGATACGGTCAGGCACGCCGCGCCCAGTGGAAGATCTTCGACCAGGCGTCGGCCACGAACAACGTGGAGTCGGATCGGCAGATCCGCCTGGGTCTGATGACCCTGCTCTACCAGGCGCGCCGGAGGGATGTGGACAACCCCGGGATGGGGATCATCGACCTGGAGCGGATTCTGGACTGCCCCCAGGACCACATGAAATTTCATCTGTGGTATCTCAAGGAAAGCGGATGGGTCCAGCGCCTCGACAACGGCTTTTACGCGATCACCGTGGAGGGGATCGACGAGCTCAACCGCCAGGAGATCCCGTGGGCCGGCCGGATGCACCAGCTTCCGGCCACAACCGAGCCGGAAGACGAGAAGGTCATCCGTCCATCAGTAGCGACCGGATGAGATAGAACACGGCGACGATCCCTCCGAGTCCCAATGCCCGCTTCCAGAGTGCGGGCTGGTCCGGGTGGTCCATGCGGGGCCACAGGGCGAGCACCGAGCACCCCGAAGGCATGTCGACCCAGTGGGGGATATCCCGCAGGCCGAGCGGAGCGTCATTCCACCGGCGATAGTATTCGAGACCCTCCCAGAAGCCCGCGGGAAGCTCGTCGAGAAACTCCCGGATCTGTGCCCGGCTCGACAACTGGGCGTCGGGACGCATCAGCCCGTTCTGCCAGACGATCATGCAGCCCTGGTAGGGTACGAACCACCGGGCGACCTGAAGCACCGTGCCCGATGCGGCGAACTCCGGGTCGGTGCGTAGAACCACGCGGTTCGGACCGACCGAGGGCAACTGTTCGCGACGGGCGAGGGCCCCCTCGAAGGTCGCGTCGTGCCGGGGGTCGTGACGACGCGCCACCACCGTGAGCGGATCGAGCTCGATCGGAGAGCGGGCGAGCTGCAGCTCCACTTCGAGAATTTCCCGCTCGAGCCTCACGTCGAGGGGCTCCATCGGGGCATAGCCGAGGCGCTCTGCGGTCAGGGTGTGGAGTCCGGCCAGTCGGGCCGCCAGGTAGAAGCGCCCGTCCTCGTCACTCTCGGTCGCGGCCACCTGTACGCCGGCGTCATTCAGGAGCGTGAGGGACACACCCTCGATCGGACCCCCGAGCTGGGCATCGATCACGCGCCCTTCCACGGTCTGCGCCTGCGAGAGACCAGGCGCGAGGAGACCGACGACGAACGCCATCGCGGTCAGGAGCTGAGGAAGGATCCTGTTCTTAGACTGCAGGGCTTCGAGCTTCATGCTTCCGCTTCCGTCTCGACCAGACGCGTTTCGGGCAGGTCGAGAACCCATCGGGCTCCGAAGGCCCGCGCCGGAGTGAGGGCTCCCACGAGCGCCGGACGGGCGAGCAGGGCCTCGAGGGCCCGGACTCCGGCCTCTCCGGTGAACCGATAGCCCTCCATCGTCTCGAGCCCAATGCTGGCGCTCCGCCCCTCTGCGTCGCGAACACGGCCCCACACCCGTGTTCGGGCCGTCTTCCGGGTCTCGGCGTCGGGGCCGGGGGGGCCGGCCGCGATGCGGCGCTCGGCGATCCGGCGCACCGGGCCGAGGGCGAAGAGAAGCCGCAGGACCGGGAGGACCCAGGGCAGAAGCCTCACTTCGCGTCGAGAGCGCGCCATGTAGCAGGTGATGTTCTCGATTCCCGTGGTGCGAAATGCCGTCGAGAGATCTCCCCAGGTGTAGGGAGCGACCGGACGCACGCCGCCCTCGCGTCCCGGACCGAAGCCCACGCGCCGCAGGAACTCCCGTCGACCCGGATTCGCCCGGCCCAGCTTCCCCTCTCGTCGCACAAGAAGCCCGTCCTTCAGGTGATGGACGATCGTGCGCAGGGTGCCGGCGCTCGGCGTCCCCCCCGAACGCAGGGCCAGGTCGAGTCGATCCGCCGTGGGGAGACGCTCGGCGAGGAGCGCGGCCACGGCGTCCGTCGGGATCACGTCCATCCCGATCCCCGGGAGGAGTGCGACCCCACGGGCGCGTGCGTCGTGATCGAGCGCGAAGACCATCTCGAAGACCGGGACCTCGCCGGTGATGTCCAGGTAGTGGACCCCCTTTTCGATGGCCATCGCCAGGAGGGGAGGAGCCGTGTAGATGAACGGGCCCGCGGCGTTCAGGACCGCCCGGACCCCCTCCAGGCCGGCCGCGAGGGCGTCGCTGTCATCGAGGGAGAACACCCTGACCGGACAGGCCAGTTCTTCGCCGATCGCCCGGACGCGCTCAGGGTCGCGGCCCGCCAGGATGGGGCGGTGTCCCCGTCGGACGGCTTCTTCGGCCAACAGACGCCCCGTGAAGCCATACGCGCCGTAGAGCAGCCAGGGGAGGGAGGATTCGCTCGACATCGGCACCGGGGAGGGGAAGGGGATCAGGGTCGACCCCTGAAGCTGCAGGTGCAGGCACCGGTCGGCAAGCCGTCCGCGTGGGGCACGCCACTGGACAGGGTCGGTTTAGTGTATTAGTATACCGTTACACTATGGCGGCACCCAACCCGATCGTGCGGAACCCCCTATGGCGACCCCAGGCCGATTCCATATCGACCCCGATGACCCGAGGCCACTGTACATCCAGATTATGGATGAGGTCAGACGGTCTATCGTCAATGGAATCATGGCACCTGAGCAGTCACTCCCCTCGGTCCGTGACCTGGCCGGAGAGCTGCGGGTCAACCCGAACACGGTGCAGCAGGCATACCGTGAGCTCGAGCGCGACGGGGTGGTGTTCGTGCGTCGCGGGCAGGGCACCTATGTCTCGCCCGATGCCGATACCCGGGGGATTCGGGACCGGGTACTCCGGGAGCTGGCGGACCGGGTGCTCCGCGAAGCCGCCCGGTCGGGAGTGACCCGCGCCGAGCTGATGGCCGCACTGGACACCCATGACGACCGCTCCATCGAACCCTCCAGGGAGGACGAATGACCCAGCATGCAACGGCGGTGATGACCCGGGGACTCCGGAAGCGGTACGGGAAGGACCCGGCGTTGTCCGGAGTCGACCTCGACGTCCCCGAGGGGAGCGTGGTTCTCGTGGTCGGCCCGAACGGGGCGGGAAAGACCACCCTGCTCAAGGTGCTCCTCGACCTGCTCCCGTCGGACGGGGGAGAGGTCCAGGTCCTGGGGCGGTCGCCCGCTCGCGAAGGCGAGAGGATCCGGGCGGGAGTGGGATTCCTGCCCGAGAAGATGGATTTTCCCTTCGCGCGCATGGATGTTCGCACCGTCCTCGAGTTCCACGCCCGGTTTCGACCCACCTGGGATCCGAGCTATGCGGAACAACTGGCCCAGGCGCTCGACCTGCGCATGGATCGGGCCTGGGAGAAGCTCTCGAAGGGGGAGTCCCGGCGCGCGCAGGTGGTCGCCGCGCTCGCCCACCGGCCTCCGCTTCTTCTGCTCGATGAGCCGACCGACGGCCTCGATCCCCTGATTCGCGAGCGCGTCCTTTCGCTTCTGGCGGAGCATCTGGCCGAAACCGGCGCCACCACCCTGTACTGCACGCATGTCCTGCACGAGGCGCAGGGCATGGCGGACCGCCTCCTCGTCCTTCGCACCGGAACGGTACGACTCGACGAGGGGGTCGAGGAGCTCCGGCGAACCCATCTCCGGGTCCGTTTGCGACCCACGGCCGAAGGCGCAACACCCCAGGTCAGACCGGACTTCCTGGTGCGCGAGGAGGGGCGAACCGACTCCGAGTACCGATGGGTCGTGCGCGCCTCGGACCCCCAGGTGCGGGAGTGGGCGGCCGGGTCGGGCCTGGAGTTCGTCGACGCGGAGGCCGTTTCGGTGGCCGACACCGCACTCGCCTATCTGACCGATGGAGGCACCCCATGAGCCCGGAGTCCGCACCTCCCGAAGGGACGACCCGGAGCGAATCCATCGGCCTGCAGCAGACTCCGTCGCTCCCGAATGGCCCCGACTTCCTGACGCTCGCAGGTATCCACCTGCGCGGCCTCTGGCGGGAGTTTCCGGTCGCCTGGATCGCCTTCGGAGGCTTCGCCCTCCTCCTGCCGGCGGTCACCCTCCTGTATCGCGGCGAGTCGATCGATCCGATGAATCCGTCGGCCAGCATCATGTCCATCGTGATGCTCGTCTCGTTGCTCGGTTTCCTGACGATCGCGATCGCCTTTCTCTGGCCCGAAGCGGTATGGCGCAACCTGCCTCCCGGCAGCCGATCGGTGATGGATTCGCTCCCGGCAACGCGAAGGGCGCACCGCATGGCTCGGGTGATGGCCGGACTCACGCTGCCCCTGGTGATGGCCCTCTCGATCGCCCTGACCGTGGGGATCCTGACCACCAACCCGGGGTTCGAGGCCCTCCCGGTCGGGGGCATGGGGCTCGGAGGCGAGGGCAGTGGACTGCTGGGGCTGCTCATCGCGCTGGGCTTCGTCACCGGAGCGTACCTGCTGAGCTCCGCGCTGGCGATTCGCTTCGGGCGCCCGGTCCTCGCCCTCT
>REBS01000106.1 GCA_007692605.1 Gemmatimonadales bacterium | reverse complement strand
AGACTCCCGCCATCGACCACCTCCACATCTCTGCGGATCAGGAGCCGATCCGGAATCATCCCGGACGTGAGGTCGATACGGCCCGCGACGAGATCGACCACGCCGTCGGCGAGCCGGGAGACCTCGAGCTGCGGCGCCGCTCCGGTGGCGACTCCCGATCCAAACCCCATCGAGACCGTCGCGATCTCACTGGAGCCGAGTCCGCTCACCGTACCGGTCATGACCCCTTCGCCCCGGTCGGGCGAACAGACTCGAAGCGGCTGCACGGCCAGGAGCTCTTCGCGCGTCAGGTGGGTGACCTGTGTCATGATCAATCCATGGTCCGACACCCAGGCATACGCCACCTCGTCGGCCGTGATCTCGAAGGTCCAGACGGGGCCGGAGCCGGCCACCTGCTCCCAGCCGGCCGACCCGTCCAGGTATCCGACCCAGATCGGCTGGTCGGAGGCGAGACAGCCGCCGAAGTCCAGGGTCACCTGGGCCGGGTCCCCACCCGGGTCGGGCTCGGACACGGTGAGCGCGAAGGTTCGGCTGACGGCAGCGACCCCCGTTCCAGTGGCCCGTACGGTGAGCTCGTGGCTCCCCGCTGCGACCGATGCGGCCACCGCGAGCTCGATCCCGAAATTCGCCGTCGTGCCGGTTCCGCCACCGGTCACCGAGACGGTCACCCCCGAGGGAAGTCCCAGCACCTCCACCGTCACGCCTCCCTCGAACCCACCGGAGCGGGTCACGGTGGCCGAGACCGAGAGGGTGCTTCCGGCCTCGACCGTCCCGCTCGTCGGCGAGACCGAAAGGGCGATCGCGGGGTCGGGTCCATCCCCATTCGGGTCGGTCACCCCGCCGGAGTCGGACCCGCAACCGGGCGGGAAGAAGAGGAGCGCGACGAGGAGCAGGGGAAAGCAGAAGGAGCGGCGGCGGACTTCCTGCAACGAGCGGAACGGGCGAGGGCGCATGGTCGTGTCTCCAGCACGGGACCCGGGTCGCTTCACCCCCGTGGAAGCGGACCCAACTCGGATCATAGTGCAGTGGCGAGACGTGATTCGGCAAGGGTCTCGAAGGGCGTCGAAGGGCCGGGACAGTAAGAAGGCACCCGAGGCCTGCGCCCGCGAGGACCTCTCTGTGACCGAGACGTCGTGCCGACCCTCCGCGCGGGGGCAGTGGAGACTGGCGGCACCCGCCCGTTTTCTTTAAGGTGGAGGTTTCCCGATACAATCCTGTCCCTCCCGGGTGGTGAATGCCGCCCGTCAGCCGAATTGCGACGCCATGCCCGGTACACACACCACGCGCCCCGAACGCTCCAGCCTGACGCTCCCCCTGGCGATTTTCGCACTGGCGGGCCTTCTCTTCCTGCCCGCCGACCTTCTGGAGGCGCAGGACTGGGACGTGAACGATCCGCCGTTCCCGACCTACGAGATCGAGATCGACACGCGCGAGGGCACATGGATGAGTCTCGACGTGAGCCCCGACGGGAGCGAGATCGCCTTCGACATGCTGGGCGACATCTACGTGATCCCGATCGAGGGAGGCACGGCCACCCAGCTCACCGAGGGAATGGCGTGGAGCATGCAACCCCGCTTCTCGCCCGACGGCCGCTGGATCGCCTTCACGAGTGATCGCGCCGGGGGCGACAACATCTGGGTGATGGACCGCGACGGATCGAATCCCCGGCAGGTCTCGAACGAGAGCTTCCGGCTCCTCAACGGGCCGGCATGGACCCCGGACTCCGAGTACATCGTGGCCCGCAAGCACTTCACGAGCGCCCGCTCGCTCGGGGCTGGCGAGATGTGGCTGTACCACCGCGACGGGGGCACGTCGGGACTGCAGCTCACCGAGCGTCCGAACGACCAGCAGGACGTGAACGAGCCGGTCTTCTCGCCCGACGGCCGGTATCTCTACTACTCGCAGGACGTGACCGGCGGCTCGACCTTCCAGTACAACAAGGACCCCAACACGGGGATCTACGCCGTCCGCCGGCTGGACCGCGAGACCGGAAACACCACTACGGTGACCGGGGGACCGGGCGGCGCGATCCGGCCGACCCCTTCGCCCGACGGCACCACCCTCGCCTTCATCAAGAGGGTCCGCTACCAGTCGACGCTATACCTGCGCGACCTGGAGTCGGGGCGCGAGTGGCCCATCTACGACGGGCTCGACCGTGACCTGCAGGAGATCTGGGCCATCCACGGGGTGTACCCGACGATGGCCTGGACCCCGGATGGCGAATCGATCGTCTTCTGGGCCAAGGGCGGGATTCATCGGATCGATGTGGAGTCCGAAGAGGTCACCGAGATCCCCTTCCACGTGCAGACCACCCGCCGGATGGCCGAGGCGCAGCGGGTGCGCGTCGACATGCAGCCCGACGAATTCCAGGTCCGCATGCCCCGCTGGGTCACCGTCTCGCCGACCGGCGACCGGGTCCTCTTCCAGGCGCTGGGATACCTGTGGGTGCGTGACCTTCCCGACGGAGAGCCGCAGCGTCTGACCACGCAGACGGACCACTTCGAACTCGAGCCGGCGTGGTCGCGCGACGGTCAGTCCGTGGCGTACACGGCCTGGAACGACCAGGAGCTCTCGACGGTGCGGGTGGTGTCGGCGGCGGGGGCAGCCGAGGGCCGCGTGGTCGTCGATGGCCCGGGCCACTACCGGGAGCCGATCTTCACTCCGGACGGATCGACGCTCCTGTATCGGCGGGTGTCCGGAGGTGGGCTGATTTCGCCCTACTACTCGAACGACACGGGGGTCTACACGGTGTCGGTCCAGGGAGGCGAGCCCGAGGAGCTCAAGATGGGCAGTGGCTCCAGCTTTCACTTCGGGCAGAGCAGCGACCGGGTCTATTTCACGCGCGGCAGCTCACTTCTGAGCATCGGGCTGGACGGACACGACGAGCGCCAGCACCTGTCGGGGCAGTACGTCTCGGACATTCGCGTGGCACCCAACGACGAGTGGGTGTTCTGGAAGCACCGGTTCCAGGCCTACATTCGGCCCTTCGTCCCCACGGGAAGCAACGTCAGCCTGAGCCCGGGAAGCCGCGCGGTCCCGCAGCGACAGGTGACCGAGAACGCCGGAGACTTCCTGCATTGGTCCGGCGACAGCGAGCAGATCCACTGGGCGCTCGGCCCCGAGTTGTTCAGCCTCGAGGTATCGGGAGCCTTCGAGTGGGCCGACGAGTCCCGCGAGGATCTGGTCGACCTGCCGGTGACCGAGGGGATCGACCTGAGCTTCACGCACCCGGCCGACCGTCCCGAGGGTGTGGTCGCCTTCGAGGGCGCGCGAATCATCACGATGCAGGGTGACGAGGTGATCGAGAACGGCACCCTGGTGGTCGACGGCAACCGGATCGTCGCGGTGGGTGCGGCGGGTGAAGTGGAGGTTCCGGCCGACGCCCATCGGGTCGACGCCGCCGGGCACACGATCATGCCCGGCCTGATCGACGCCCACCAGCACGGTGGACAGGGAAGCGGGCCGATCATCCCCGGGCAGAACCGCGCGAACTACGCCACCCTGGCCTTCGGAGTCACCACGATCCACAACCCGTCGGCCAGCACCCAGCAGATCTTCGCCGCCAGCGAGATGGCGAGGGCGGGCGCGGTCGTCGCCCCCCGAATCTTCTCGACCGGCACGATCCTGTACGGCGCGATGTCGGGGAGCACCGCCGAGGTGAGCAACCTCGACGACGCCCGTACGCACATCAGCCGGCTCAGTTCGGTCGGCGCCTTCACCGTGAAGAGCTACAACCAGCCGCGCCGCGACCAGCGGCAGCAGATCCTCGAGGCGGCGCGCGAGCAGGACGTGCTGGTGGTGCTCGAGGGCGGCGCTCTCTTCCAGCACAACATGAACATGATCCAGGACGGGCACACCGGAATCGAGCACTCGCTTCCCCTCGAAGCCGTCTACGACGACGTGCTGCAGTTCTGGGGTGGAAGCGAGGCGGGGTACACGCCGACCCTGGTGGTGGCCTTCGGCCCCCTCTACGGAGAGAACTACTTCTACTACCACGACAACGTCTGGGAGAACGAGCGCCTGCAGGGCTTCACTCCCCCCCTCCAGATCGAGGCCCGCTCCCGGCGGGTGACCTCGGTGCCCGACAACGAGTGGGGACACATCCGGACCGCCGAGGTGGCGCGTGACCTGCTCCGTCAGGGTGTCCTGGTCAACCTGGGTGCGCACGGTCAGCGAAACGGGATCGACGCGCACTGGGAGCTGCGGTCCTTCGGCCTCGGAGGGATGACCCCCCTCGAAGCCCTCCGCGTAGCGACAATCAACGGGGCAACCTACCTGGGACTCGATCACGAGATCGGCTCGCTCGAGGTGGGCAAGCTCGCCGACCTGATCGTGCTGGAAGAGAACCCGCTCGAGGATCTGGCGAACACCGAGCACATCCGTTGGACGATGATCAACGGGCGCCTCTTCGACGCCCGCACCATGGACGAGGTGGGGAACCATCCGCGCGAGCGCGAACCCTTCTGGTGGGAGACGGATCGGTAATCGCGGCAGGCGAGAGGGCCGGGCAGCCCAGATCACTCGAACCGCAAGCGCTCGCTCAGACACTCAGCCCGCACCCTCGGGTCGCTCTCGCCCGGCTCCCGACAAGTAGCATATTGTATACGGGGGCCCGGGGGGTTATCCTCGCGGTACCATCACCCCTATCGTGCACCCGGCACCCCGACTGCCCCCTGTGCCGATGTCCCCCAACGCTGTCCAGGAGCCAACCGTGCCTTCGTCACCCACCGTCGCCACCCGTCGGCTGACCGATCGTCGGCCCGACCTTCACCACGCCCCCTTTAGCCGCCGCATCGTCTCCACCCTGGCCACCCTCGCCCTGCTGGTCTGGGTGGCGGCGTGCCAGCCCCAGCCCGAACCCGAGGATGCAACCTTCGGGGCCAGCCCCCCGAAGAACGTGATCTTCTTCGTACTCGACGGAATGGGGTACAACCAGATCGACGCGGCGAGCATGTATCATCAGGGCGCGGCCCGCTACCAGGTCGGCGGGCCTCCGGGGGAGGTCGAGCCGGTCGGTGAACCCTCCGAACCCATTTGGTCCTTCGAGCACTTCCCCGTCCAGCTCGCCGTGAGCACGCACACCGCGCTCGGCCAGTACGATCCGCAGGAGGCCTGGACGGACTTCGAGTCGGTCATCGGAATCGAGTACGAGCCCACCACCGTCACCGGCTCGGCGGCCGCAGCGACCGCGCTTTCTTCGGGGGTGAAGTCGATCGATCCCGCCGTGGGGCTCGACGCGAACGGAGAGCCCGTCTTTCATCTGGCTGACCGCGCGCGCGAACTCGGCAAGGCAACCGGGATCGTCACCAATGTGCCGCTGAACCACGCCACGCCCGCCGGCTTCCTCGTGCACAACGAGTCGCGAACCAACTACCACGAGATCGCACGGGCCATGATCATGGAAAGCAACGCGACGCTGATCATGGGCACCGGCCACCCGTACTTCGACGACAACGCCCAGCCCCGCGAGGAGCCCAACTACTTCTGGATTCCCGAGGACGTGTGGGGGCAGGTGAGCGGCAACCAGACCTCATGGACCCTGGTCCATGAACTCGAGGACTTTCGAGCGCTGGCCTCGGGCCCCACCCCCGAGCGCGTGCTGGGAATCCCGCACGTCACGACCGCCGATCAGTTCAACCGCGACCCCACCCCCCTCGCCCGCTCGCATCGCGAAGGGCCCCCCGGACGGGTCGATCCCCTGGAGATGCCGTTCGAGACCCCGCTGAACGAGAACGTCCCCTCGCTGGCCGAGATGACCGCGGGCGCCCTCAACGTCCTCCGCAATGCATCGGATGAGGGCTTTTTCGTCATGATCGAGTCGGGCGCTCTCGATTGGGGTGGACACTGGAACCTCATGGGACGCGCGATCGAAGAAATCTTCTTCACCGATGACGCGGTCCAGGCGGTGATCGACTGGGTCGAGGCGGAATCAAGCTGGGACGAGACCCTGATCATCGTGACCTCCGACCACGAGGCGGGACACCTGTGGGGCCCCGGATCCAACCCCGACTGGCAACCGCTCGAGAACCGCGGTCCGGATTCCCTGCCCGGCTTCGAGTGGTATCACACCTACCACACCAACCAGCTCGTCCCACTCTTCGCACGGGGAGCCGGGGCCGAGGGATTCCACGCCTACGCCGAAGGGCGCAACGACCCGGTCCGGGGCCCGTATCTCGACAACACCGAGATCGCCCAGTGGATCTTCGAGCTCTGGGGAGAGGGCTGAGCCGTCTCCCGTCCTGAGCGGCGGGCGCCGGGCAGCCGGGCCGGCACCCGCTGCCCGCCCAGCTCCCGACCGCCGCCCGAATCTTCTTGCTAGGCCCAACGGCCCGCTCTACCTTGCCGTTCGGATCGCAGGGACGGGTCAGCTTCTCATTGCATTTGAGAACGGGGGGGGTGGGAGAGACGTGGGAGTAGACGAGAGCGACACCGGGCCGCGACTCACGCCCCTCGAGAGCTACCGTGAATACCCCCCCGACGAGATGATCCGCCGGGCCGCGGACTTTCACGCGGAGGTGGCGCGCCGCCGCACGGTGCGGGAGTTCTCGGACCGCCCCGTGCCCCGCGAGGTGATCGAGCACGCCCTGCGCGCGGCGGGCACCGCCCCGAACGGAGCGAATCTGCAGCCCTGGCACTTTGCGGTGGTGGCCGACCCCGGGCTCAAGGCCGAGATCCGTCGAGCTGCCGAAGCCGAGGAGCAGGAGTTCTACGAGCGCCGCGCCCCCCGCGAGTGGCTCGAGGCGCTGGCCCCCCTCGGCACCGACCCGGAAAAGCCCTTTCTGGAGCACGCCCCCTACCTGATCGCGATCTTCGAGCAGCGGTACGGAACCCAACCGGACGGCAGCCGGATCAAGCACTACTACGTGACCGAGTCCGTCGGGATCGCCACGGGGATCCTGATCACGGCCCTGCACCACGCGGGGCTCGCCACCCTGACCCATACGCCCAGCCCGATGGGGTTCCTCAACGACCTCCTGGGGCGCCCCGACAACGAGCGCCCCTTCCTTCTCCTGGTGGCCGGGTACCCGGCCCCGGACGCACGCGTCCCCGAAGCCGCGGGGCACAAGAAGCCCCTGGACGAGATCGCGAGCTTCCGGGACTGACCCCGGGGAGACCTCCCATGGCCCCTTCGCCCTGGCGCGCCAATCTGGCGCTCAAGCTCTTCAGCCTGCGCCACATCCCCCTGATCGCATACTGTCGTCCGAAGATCGTGCGCATGGACTCCGAGCTGATCGAGGTGCGCATCCGGCGGAGCCGACGCACGAGGAATCACCTGGGGAGCCTGTACTTCGGCGCCCTCGCGATCGGGGCGGACCTGGCCGGGGGCTTTCTGGTCTTCACCAAGGCAAGGGAGCGGGGCCTGCGGGTCCACTTCGCCTTCAAGGACGTGCAGGGCGAGTTCCTGAAGCGGGCCGAGGCCGCCGCTCACTTCACCTGCCGCGACGGCGCGCAGATCGACGCCATGTTCGACGAGGCCCTCGAGACCGGTGAGCGGGTGAACCGCCCGGCATCGGTCGTGGTCACCTGCCCCTCGATCGATCCGGAGGACCCCGTCGCCCGGTTCACCCTGACCCTTTCGCTCCGGGCCAGCCGCCGGTAGCCGCCGGCGTGCTCACTCCGGCCACGACACCGCGTCGCTTCGAACCACGCCACCCTTCGCCGCATCGACGGTGACCCGCATCTCGGCGCCGGGTCCCTCGCGCACGACGGTCCACTCCACGGTCCGACTCCGGTCGGTCACCGCATCGGTGTGGGGGTTGGTGCCGGCCAGGTGCCCGATGGGGGTTCGCCCGTTTCCGTCCTCGACCCGGATCCCCTCGCCCTCGAGGATCGCCAGGATCGGACGGATGATCGGGTCGCGGATCTCGCCGTCGACCTCGCGGCCCTCGGCCCCCCGCTGGGTGAGATGCGTCGCCAGGTATCCCTCGTTGGTGACGGTCACCGCCACCCGATAGCGATCCTCGCCCAGCGCCGTCACCACCGGCTCGTCGATCCGGATGCGCGGCGACTGTTCGGCCAGATGCAGGATCCAGGGGATCTGGGTGCGCAGCTCCTCTTCGAGCAGCTCCATGGGCGGATTCTGGTTCCAGTACTTGGTGTGCCAGCCCCCGATCAGCACCTCGCCGAGGTCGGGATGATCGAACGGAGTCCAGTCGGTGAAGTAGTGGCCGTCGAACTCCTCGTCGTTGGCCCGGTGCCAGTCGGCCTCGGTCACCTCGCCGTTGTCGTCGTAGTCGGGCACCCACGACGCGGGGCCCGGCCAGTACTCGGGCACCCACCCCACGATCCCGTAGGTGTCGTAGCCGAAGGAGATGAAGGTCCCATAGCGATGATCCACCGGATGGGTGGCGCTGGGTCGCACCGGGCGCCCCGTGTCTTCGGTATAGAAGGCCCCGAGCTCCTCGATCAGCGCCAGGTCGGTCTGGTCGAACTCCTCGGGGTTCGAGGCCGACGGAAGCCGGTAGATGAACCCGCCCGAGGTATGCCCATGCACGATCTGCGTGATGTTGGGGTGGTCGTTCACGAAGTTCGCGGCCGCCCAGGTCTCGGGCTCCGACAGGGGGAAGTTGTACGATCCCGGCTGCTGGTAGAGCGGCGCCCAGTTGTAGGGGAAGTTGCGGTTCATGTCCATTCCCCCGATCCCGTCGGAGTTGATCACCCCGTCGCCATTCAGATCCCGCCCCTCGCGCACCTGGCGGTAGAAGGGCCCCTCGTCGCCTGCCTGGCGCGCCCTCACGATCCGCGGGTCATCGGCATCCCGCACCCGGTTGCCCTCGGGATCCGGAATCAGCATCTGCAGGATCCGCCCGTCCCCGTCCAGGTCCTCGGGGGGATCGGAGTCGGGAATCCCATCCCCATTCTCGTCGACGGGCCGGGGGGTGCTGCGCAGCCACTGGTCCTCGTTCAGCACCAGGTCCGATCCGTCGGGATTGAACTTCGGCCGGATGTAGAAGGCCCGGGTGTCCAGAAGCTCCGTCACCTGCGGATCGCTCCCATAGCCGTTCAGCAGGTGAGCCATCGCATACAGCGCCACCTCCGAGGACGTCAGCTCCTGCGCGTGGATCCCCCCATCCAGGTACAGCGCCGGCTTCTCGGCCGCCGGGCCCGTCTCGGTATTGGTGATCTCGATCACCATGAGCTCCTGTCCGAACAGGCTCTCGCCGATCGAGAACACCCGGGCCAGATCCGGATACATCGCCTCGAACGCACGCATGATCTCGATGGTCTCGGCATTCGTATGGTATCGATCCCACGTCACCTGGCCATCTGCGCTCACCCATTCCGTTTCGGGGAGGCCTTCACCGGGCGCCGCATCGCTCGGCTCGCACGCAGACACCAGGGGAGCCGTGACCAGCAGGAACAGCGCGAAGACTCGAAGCATCCGATGGACTCCAGTTGGAATGGTCAGGAGGACACGCCGCAGAGCTCGGCCGCCTCGGGCGTCCTGGGGTGAAGCTCGAACCGGCCCACCTCGAGCCCTTCGACCCCGTCATCCCGGCGCGTGCCCAGGAGGCTCTTCGCGGTGCCCCGAAGCCGGGTGCCCACCGTTCCCACCGCCTCCGGATGGAGATCCACCCAGGCGCTGACCAGGAGCTCGCCGGATCCCGGATCGAGGACCTCCAGGCGATGAAAGGTCCTCGTCATCGAGGGCATGTTCTCGAACGCTCCCTGATCCAGCGACGGAATGGGCACCATGGCTGAGACCGAGATAGCACTGCCGGGGTGCCGGTGCAACCACATGGACACCGGCTGCCGGGGTATGGGCAGCGCCTCGTCGGGAATCCAGTCGATTCGTCGCTCGATGCGCTCCAGGCGCTCCCCCTCGGGGCTCCACCGCTCCAGGACATAGTGGTCCTGGTCGTGCTGCGTGGGGCCCACCCAGAACTCGTTCGAGCCCTCGATCCGGGCGATTCCCACTCCCATTTCCCAGATCATCGGGTCCGCATCCGGGGCTTCGACGAAGTGGGCAAGCTCCCCTTCACGATCGATGATTCCCACCCCGTAGACCCCTTGCTCCGGGTGCAGCATCGGGAGCATCAGTCGCCCATCGACCGAGATCTCGGAGCCCTGCACCGCCGGACCGGCCAGGGCGTCGACCCGCGCCACGAAATGCACGGAGAGGTCCGGAGCGATCATCGACCAGCGAGCTCGGTGGAGCACATGGATCGTGTCTCCCGCTCCCAGATACATGCGGACGATGGGGTCGAACTCCTGCGGCCCCTCGCCGGGAGCGCCCACCGCAGCATCGAACTCGCCCTCAGGGGTCCAGCGCGCCACGACCCCGGGTGCCGAGGTGCGGGTGTAGAAGCGCCCCTCCCCGTCCAGCGCCGCTGCGTTGGCCACCGGGTCGGGAATCGACCCCTCCAGATCGGACTCCAGGGTCAGCCCGGTGGGCTCGAACACCAGCCGGCAGAGCCCATCCGTCTCGACAAGGTCCGGCTGGATCGCTGGCTGCGAGGCATCGGGATCGCAGGCCAGAAGGCTCAGGACGAGCGCAAGGGCGGCCCCGAGCCGGGGCACGCGTGAGCCGGGCGCAGTCCGTGCGCTCGGGCGGTGGCACCCGGGGCGACAGTCGTTCGACAGGAACCTTGAATTCACCTGGATCTCCGTTGTCAGTGGCCTCGACGCACCCTTCTCCCGATCCGTCGTGCCAGGTTGGCTCTGAACATTAGGGGCCGCAGGCAGTACGTCCACCGCGATCACGCAATGAGAACGCCGGACGCATTCGCCGCTCGATCCAGGATCACCCTTCCGGGTCCGGTACGAAGGGGAACCCCCGGGCCCAGACGCTCAAGATCCACTTCCTCGGCGCGGTCGCCGAAGAGCATGATCGCACGCTCCGAGTTGAACTGTCGACTCATCCAGACCAGGCCGTCCGCCTCAGGCAACGCTCCATGGAGCGCCCGCGCCCATTCCACGGTCCGCGGATACCCTTCGGGACCCGTCCCCGTGAGGCTCCCGGGTCGAAGCCCCAGCCGGCGAAGGCCGTGGCCGTGCAGTTCAACCAGAGCCAGATCACGCCGGGCACGCAGGCGAACGAGTCCATAGAAGGCGAGAAGACTCTCCGGGACAACGGCCGGCTCCCGGGAGCCCACCGGCAGGTCGCGGAAGACGGTCTCGCTGATGGCCGCGTCCTCCCCCTCGGCAGTGTAGAGGACAGGCACCCTCCGGCCCCGTTCGTCGTCGAAGAAATGGAAGCGACCCAACGGCTCCGTTCGGACCCCCGGGTTGAAGCTCTCTGGCCGGTAGTCGCGATGGTACACGCGAACCATCGGCCGACCCGAGTGCCAGACGGTCGTTCGCGGGCGGTTTCCTAACTCCCCGGGCACCTCCGGAACGGCGTGCTCCGAGGGAGCTCGCACCCGTCCCTCAGAACCGGTTGGGCTCGGTGGACTTCCGTGCGGCGTGGACGACCCGATCCGGATCCGCGGCGAGGACGCGAAGCGGCTTCTCCCCCTCCAACCACGCGGAGGGTGCGTTCAACCACAGGGCCAGCGCCCAGGGAGAGTCGCTCGAGAAGGCGCCCAGGATCTCCGGAATAGCCGGGCTCGGGGCACCGTCCACGATCTGATCGGCGGGATAGAGGTCCACCCCCCGGTGCGTCACCGCGAAAAGCTTCCCCTCCCGCTTTAGGCGGCTTGCCATGGCAGATGTATTCCGGGCTTTGGAGCCGAGCAGCTCGCCGACCCCCGCACTGTCCAGGAGGGCTACCTCCTGAAGGAAGGCCTTCCGGGCCTCGGCCTGCATGCGCAACTGGAGCATATGCTCCGGTCCCATCACGGTGGGCTCGATATCCTGTAGCAGGACATCGATCAACTCCTCGTCACGCTCGCCCTCGGAGAGGACCGAACGGATGAGCTGGCGCAGGGCACGAATCTCCGCTTCAGGGCCGGACACGAAGAACCCCTCCTCGGCGCGTCCCGCCGCCTCAAGGCCTGCCGAGCGTGCGATCCGAAGAACCGCTTCGCGGTCGAGATCCGCTACTGTCGTGTCCGTCATCGACGAATCCGTGATTCTCGTGAAACCACTATCTTGTCTTATGAATATCACGCAAGCCCCCACAGGAAGTCAAGTTCGACGTACGGAAGCCCCCAGATACCACGAGCCAACGGATCACGAGATACGGTGGGTGGTTCGCCTACCAAGAGGCCTCCTCGCCCGAATGGTCGTAGGCACTTGGCTCCGTCATCGATGCCCTCGACGCGTCCAGATCCCGATGGCACCGCAACGACGGGCCTGGTTGTCGGCCATCTCTCCCGGAAGCTGCGAGACGCCACGGTAGATTTCGATCATCTCGATCTGACTGGGCGAGAAGAAGTCGACCTCTATCCGGGTCCGGACCCCGTCCACGTAGATCGAAGGTTCGCAGTCATTGACGCGGTGGATTCGCAGGGAACCCGCGGACACCTGCCCTGGCCCGGAAACCAGCCGTACCCCGGGGGTTCGGGCCGCGACCACCCTGCTCAGCCTGTGGGACCCGGGCCCATCGAGCACGTCTCGTCCGATGAAGTTCCCGAGTCCCAGGCGCTCGAAGCGCTCCCTCCGGTCGTAGATCTCGACGAGGGGGCCCCACGTCGGCCGGCGCGCCTCCACTTCGACATCGATGGGATCGAGCGCGATGGCGTCCCGGAGCAGACGCACCGTCACGTTCGTCATCTGGCCGCCCACGACGTCGAAGGCCAGGGGCTCGTCCAGGTCCCGATAGGCCAGGTGCGCCACCTCGACCTCGTACGCTCCCGAGGGGACCTCCGGCAGGATGAACCCCCCCGCCCGGTCGGTCACCAGGAGTTCGGAGAGGCCGTCCGGACCCCGCACCCGAACCTGGGCCGCCTCGATGGGCTCGCCGTCCTCTCCCCGCTCGACCGTCCCCCGGAGCACACCCGCTTCACCCGTGCCCACCTGGAGGGTGATCTCCTCGGCGTCATCCGAGCTCAGGAGCAGCTCCTGCGTGCCGGTCTCGATGCCCGCCACCGACACCGTCGCTTGCAGCGAGACGTCCATCGGCAGACCGCAAACCACGAAGCGGCCCTCCGGCCCGGTGTTTGCCTCCCACCGTTCGTCGTGCCCAGGCGCGTCGCGACGGGTCTCCGGCTCCGGGTCCCGCGCCACCTGCACCGTCACCCCTTCGAGCCCGTCGCGCGTCCCCGCCGAAACCACGACCCCGCTGATCACTCCAAGACCCGACTCCCCCGGAATTTGCCCGCACTGCCACATGCCCAAGGTGCCCCAGCCCGGAATCGCAAGATCCCGGGTGTGAACGTCTCCGGATGCCACGACGATCTCCCACGACGGGAGAGAATCCACCCCCAGCTCCAGCAGCCGCGGATGGCTCAGCTGCAGTTCATGACGACCGGGGCTCGCGATCTCCATGCGGTAGGAGCCGTCGGAATCCGACACGACCGTGCGATCGGTGCCCACGAGCCGAATCTCGGCACCCTCGAGCGGGGCCATGCGCGTGGAATCCATGACCGTTCCGGTGACCACGGCGGGGTCGGAAGGGACGGGCTCGGCGCTGCCCCTCGATGGGCCCATGCCCCAGATCAGGATCGTGGCACTCATCGCCGCTGCGAAGATGGTTCTCGCCTGACCCAGGAGGCCCGAGATCTTCCGGATCGAGAGTCGAGGTCGTTTCGTTCGTAGTTCCATCCTGTTTCACCTCCCAGGGGCCTCCAGTCCTTCAAGGAAGACTCGACTCCGTCATCGCAGTCTCCATTCCACCGGGCCGCGCATGGGCAGACGGGTCGCCCGTGTCCACCTATCTACCCTACGGCACCTCACGTAGGGCACGCAAACCCACAAACAGCCCCATCAGGCCTCGCAGGAAGCCGACTGGCCAAACGGACGCCGATCGATTGGCCCCGGTGCCCCCGTGGGAGGGGCCCAGCAGCAGCCCTCCCTCAGCGCCGAGCCCGAATCACCATCAGGCGGGGCGCCGGATCATTCCAGGCAATCACGATCCGCTCGCCCCACGCCGCGATGGGTCCGGCACGAGGAAGGATCAGCGTTTCCTCGTATTCCCCCGACTCGAAGTCGTAGACATCCAGAAGCCGGCCCCGGGCGGGCTTCTCTCCCCTGAATCGAACCAGCAGCTTCTCGCCGGTCGACGTGATCGACCCCGCGGCAAAGTGCGGCTCGCTGAGCTGCTGGGTGCGGGTCGACGCGTCCGCCCCTTCGGTCTCCCGCACGACGAGCCCGGGAAAGGGGACGGCCTCGGGATACGGAATCCGGCCGCGTCCGAGTTCCACCCCGTCCATCAGATAGAACCCGTCTCCCATGACGAACCCGTAGGCCCACCGATCCCGGTCGGCGGCACCGGTCACGACGCCCTGCAGGGCGATTCCCGATACCCCCCGGACGTCGTTGAGCATGATCGTGCTTCCGGTTTCAACCCGGCCCCGGGCGTCCACCGACACCGGGGTCAGCCCGTCGCCCATGACCATCCCGAACACCCGATCCCCCGCAGCACCGACCGAGAAGGCGTGCAGCACCCCATCGAGGGGCAGCAGCGAGATCGATCCGTCCAACCCGCCGTCGGGCCCGAACCCCGTGACCCGGTTCGTGGCCAGGTCCAGCACCCAGACGCGACCGTCCCGATCCAGATCCAGCGATCGCGGGTTCGTCAGCTCCCCGGGTCCGGCCCCTCGCTGTCCCGCGTACCACTGGAGCTCGCCCTCCCAGTCGAAGTGAGCGACCCGGAATCCCGACCGATCCAGGGCCCAGAACCCACGCTCCGCCGCCACGAGGTGATCGATCCCGTACACCAGGGTGTCATCCAGATCGAGCTCCATGTAGAAGAGGGTGTCCCACTCCACCTCGACGATCTGGCGATCCGGCCGTGGGGTGTCGTTCTCGAGTGCAGACTCGCCGCATCCGGCCCAGAGCAGGGGCAGGAGCAGGATCGCGGTGCGGCCGACCGCGCCCGCCGCCCCCCGCGCCTCGTGCGCCCGCACCAGAAACACCAGGGCCAGAAAGGCCAGCAGTGCCACGGGAAGCTGGAGCCCCAGCCGCCGCTCGCTCGAAAGCAGCCGTCCGTCGAGATCGCGCTCCGATCGCTGCGTGCGCACCGCGAAGGGCGTGCGCAGGACACTCGAGGTCAGCTCGACGGGCACACCCACGGAAGCCTGGGATGCGTGATCGGTCCCCGTGGTGGACCACAGCTCCGGCCCCCACACCCCCAGCACGAGGGCCAGGACCCACGCCGCACCCCACAGGGTGCGCCGGATCGTCACACTCCAGCCCGACGGCATGGCCGGTGGCCTTCGTATCAACTCGATGCCCACCACCAACCAGATGAACAGGATCGCGAAGGTCAGAAACCAGGTCAGCGTCTCCATACCGTACCCTCTCTCTCGACAGGGGCGTCGGGACCTCCGGACCCCGCGCCCGGATTGGAAAGGAGCCCCAGGAGGCGGGCAGAGTGCTCGAGTCTGGCACCGGGCCCCCATGCTTCGAACCCGAACGACAGCAGAGTATGGCCCGAGGCGTCGAGGACCAGCAAGACGGGGGTGCGTCGTTCCGGCGAGCGGCGGAGTGCCCGCACCACACGGTCGGCTTCCGCCCCACCGAGGGGCTGGATGGCGCTGAGTTCGGTGGCCTCGTCGGGCTCCGGTCCACTCAGCACCACACGACGAAGGATCAACCCCTGATCGGCGCCCGTCTCGGAGCGCATTCGGACAAGCCAGTGCTCGAGGGCCGCCCGGCGATCGGGGCAATCGCCCTCCTGCACCACGACCACGGCCGCCGGCACTCCGGCGTCGAGGACCTGCACCGGTCGGTGGACGGCAGCCTCGTGCCACCGCCACCCCCCGAAAGCGAACACGACCAGGAGCGTCGCGGACCACACCACCCTCCCCAGGGGCGTCAGGCCTCCCGGGGAGGGGCGGTGCGACAGGTCCGCGAGACCGCGAACCGGAAACCGGGCGTCACTCTTCCGCAGCGTCATGATCGGATCAGTTCGAAACGCCGGGTCGAATCAATGGAATCCGATCGTGTTGGTCGTCTCGGGGTACTCCGGCTCCTCCTCGTCGCTCTGCCAGTAGTCGTAGGTGGTCGTGCACTGCCTGAAGAACAGAATGCCCGCGCAGGCCTCGTTCGTCTTGCAGAGGACTTCTCCCGGGCCTCCGCAGGTCGCGGCCGCGATCTGCGAACTGGGTGCCCCCAGGAAGGCCACGGTGGCCGCCAGCATCAGGCTGGGCAGGGTCAGGTTCTTGAACATGGTTGTCTCCTTGCATTTGGGAATGAAACGCTCCGTTCGAAAGCTCCACTCGAAAGAGGACGCCCGGTCGGCAGTAGCGGGACGCGTCTCCGCCGGGACGAGCGTTCGGAATCCCGCGGTTCGCCCCGCTGCCGCTTCCGGACACGAAGGCTAGCCGGGCCCGTCGGGTGACTCCATGTGAGTATGGGACTTCCTTGGCGAGGGGGGATCGGAGAACGGGAGTGGCCCTCCGGGGTTTGGCAACGGCGCCGGACGTCCCTACCTTGTGCGGGTTACACCCCGAACCTCGTCCCGCCGCGCTTCCAGGGGCGTGTGCCGAACACTCCCTCCTCCGACCCGGGACTCCTGCCACGTGACCGCCGCCGAAGTGCACCGACTCCGCGAAGACACCCCCGGCGTCGTCCACGGCATTCACCTGAACAACGCGGGGGCGGCCCTCACCCCCCGACCGGTGCAGACCGCGATCGCAGAGCACCTTCAAGCCGAAGTCGAGCTGGGGGGCTACGAAGCGGCCGATGCGCGCGCGGATCGAATCGACGAGGCCTATCGGTCCGTCGAAGCCCTCCTCGGGGCCCCCCGGGGCTCGGTGGCCTTCGTCGAGAACGCGACGGTCGGGTTCGCCCAGGCGCTCTCGGCGATCCCCTTTCGCGCGGGCGACCGCATCCTGACCACCCGCAACGACTACGTCTCGAACCACCTGATGTACCTGTCGCTCGAGGAGCGGTTGAACATCGAGACCCTCATCGCCCCAGATGCTCCCGAGGGGGGCGTCGACACCGGCGCCCTCGTCGATCTGGCTCGCCGCAAGCGCCCGCGACTGGTGGCGATGACCCATATCCCGACCAGCTCCGGCCTGGTTCAGGACCCCGCCCCCGTGGGCGCATTCTGCCGAGAGTTCGGCATTCCTTTCCTGGTCGACGCCTGTCAGTCGGTCGGCCAGATGCCCCTCGATGTCGAAGCCCTCGGAGCCACCTTCCTGTCGGCCACCTCGCGCAAGTTCCTGCGGGGCCCACGGGGCTCGGGATTCCTCTACATCGCGCCGGAGGCCCTCGAGCGCGGCCTCACCCCCCTGTTTCCCGACCTGAGAGGAGCCGACTGGGTTACGAAGGACCTGGCGCAGCCCGCCCCCGACGCCCGCCGCTTCGAGAACTGGGAGTTCTCGTGGGCCCTCGTGCTGGGCACCGGTGCGGCGGCCCGCTACGCGCTCGACACCGGGATCGAGGCGATCCGGGACCGGTCCCGCGCCCTGGCCGATCGGCTTCGAACCGGACTCGATTCGATCGAGGGTTCCCGGGTCCTCGACCGTGGCCCGGAGCTGTGCGCGATCGTCACGGTCCATCTCGAGGGGGCGACCGAGACGTGGGTCCGGAAACTCCGCGAACGCGGGATCCGTACCTCGTGGGTGGACCGGAGCTCGGCAGTCCTGGACTACGACGATCAGGGGGTCGATGGCGCCCTCCGCATCTCGCCTCACGCGTACAACACCGAAGAGGAGGTCGACGAGGCCCTCGACGCCCTCCGCACCCTGCGTCCGGACGCCCGCCGATGAACCGGCTCGACCTCCCTGTCCCCCCCTGCGATGAAGAATGCGCGGGGACCGTCCGTACCTGGAATGAACCGCCGCGAAGGAGCGCCCGTGCAACCGGAGGTTGAACGCGAGCTGATCCAGAAGTGCCGGAGTGGTGACTCCCGCTTCTACGAGCCCCTGGTCCGAGCCTACGAGCCCCAGGGATTCCGCGTGGCCCTGGGAATGATGGGCAATCCAGACGATGCCCGCGACGCATTGCAGGAGGCGTTCGTGAAGGCCTTTCAAAATCTCTCGCGCTTCGACACCCGACGTGCGTTCGGTCCCTGGTTCTTCCAGATCCTGAGAAACCAGTGTCGGGATCAGTTGCGCAGCCGTGCGGCCCGATTCCGGGTCGAAGTCGTCGAGGACGACATCCTGGAGTTCCGTCCGGACGAGACCCCCAGCAGTGCGAAGCGCCACCGCGAACGCACCGAAGCCCGGCGTCTGCTCTGGCGTGCCCTCGAACGAGTCCCCGACGATCAGCGTGAAATCCTGGTCCTGAAGGAGCTCGAGGGCTTCCGCTACCAGGAGATCGCGTCGATCCTCGAGATCCCCGAGGGGACGGTGGCGAGCCGACTCTACCACGCCCGAAAGGCGCTGCGCGACGCGCTCGATGAAATGGGAGCCGAATACCCGTGACCGGTACGCACGAAGACCCCGGACTGACCGGCGACCGCGAGGCCCGGGCCGAGCCCGCGGGCATGTCCGGGGTGAGCCGCGAAACCCTGATGCGCTATATCGATGGCGAGCTCTCGCCTGCCGAGCGCGCCGAGGTGGACGCCGTCCTGGCCCGCTCGACCGAACTGGAGCGGGAGCTGGCGCTCTACCGGTCCCTGCACGAGGACCTGTCCGGGATCCAGCTCCCGGGCCCCGATCCCCGCCGCTCGATCTGGGGGGCCGTGAACCGACGGCTGGCCCGGCCCATGGGCTGGATCTTCCTGACCGTGGGCGTGCTCGCCTGGTTCTCGCACGTGACCTTCGTATACTTTACCTCGCCGGCCCCCTCGTGGGAGAAGCTGGCCACGAGTGCCGTCGGGATCGGGGTCCTGCTGCTCTTCGCCACGGTCATTCACGACCGCTACCGGGAGTGGCTCAATGACCCATACAATGACATCGAACGCTGAGCCGAATCCGTCATGGTGGTGACCACGACCAGTGAGATCACGGGAACGCGGGTGCGCCGAACCCTGGGACTGGTGCGTGGAAACACCATCCGCACGAAGCACTTCGGCAAGGACATCCTGGCCTGGCTCCGCTACCTGGTGGGGGGCGAAATCCCCGAGTACACCAAGATGATGGCGCAGTCACGTGAACAGGCACTCGACCGCATGATCGAAGAGGCCGAGAAGCTCGGTGCGAATGCCGTGCTCTGCACGCGGTTCCAGACCTCGAAGATCATGTCGGGCGCCTCGGAGATCCTCTGCTACGGAACCGCCGTCGTGCTCGAGCGAGATTCGGGAGGGGCCGGGGAGGCCGAATGAGGCACACCGCGTGGCCGGATCCCGTCCGACCCCTTGTCGGGGGCCTGGCGATGATGATCCTGGCCTGCGCCCTCACGCCGACGGACACGCTCGCTCAGGCGGCCGCCGAGGACGCGCGGGCCACCGCTCCCCTCGACGTTCGCGTCGATGCCATCACCGGTACCCGTCCCCTCGATCGGGTCCATTGGGGCCTTCTCCTCATGGAGGCCTCGACCGGCGAGATTCTATACGCGCGCAACCCCGACCTTCGGTTCGCTCCCGCCTCGAACATGAAGATCCCGGTGACGGCGGCGGCGCTGGAGCTCCTGGGACCGGAGCACCGCTTCGAGACGGTCTTCCTGGCCGAGCTCCCCCCCGACCCCGACGGCCGGATCACCGGCGACCTGTTCGTGCCCGGCACGGGCGACCCCTCGCTGGGTGAGCCCTTTCACGCGTCGGCCGACGCCGCGGTCGAAGCGCTCGCCGACTCCCTGGTCTCTGCGGGGGTTCGCCGGATCGAGGGCCGGCTGATGGTCGACGTGTCGGCGTGGGATTCGACGTCGGTACCCACCGCGTGGCTGGTCGGAAACCTGCCGCGCACCGCGGCGGCCACGGGCGGGGCCTTCGCCATCGGGATGGGCGAGCTCGAGATCGAGGTAACCGGGGGGGCGGCGCCCGGCGACCCGGCCACGGTGAACTGGCGCCCCATGGGGGGTGGCAGCTTCGTCGAAAGCCGGCTGGTGACGGTCCCCGCCGGGGGTGGCGTCGATGTGCGCGACCAGTACCTGCCCGAGTCCCGTCGCTGGGTTCTCGAAGGCATGATCACCCCTGGGGCCCGCCGCACCCTGAGCCGGGCACAGCGCGATCCGGTGCGGCAGGCCGCCAACGCCCTGTACCGGGCGATCGAGGGCAGGGGCATCCCTATCGAGGGGGGCCTCGAGATCCTCTGGAACCCCGGCGAGCCGGTCCTCGGGGGATGTCGGGCCGGAGAGTTGCCGGTGTGCACGGGGAGCGTGCGGATCGCGGGGATGGCCTCGCCGCCCCTGTCGGAGCTGGTGCGCGAGATTCTAGAGGTGAGCCAGAACTGGATGACGGAGCAGCTCGTGCGGGTGCTCGGTGCGGAGTTCGGCACCAAGGGGAGCTGGGACGAAGGCTTCGAGGTGATTACCGAGACGCTGGTGCAGGGTGCGGGCATCGAAGCCGAAGACCTGCACTTCCGTGACGGCTCGGGGCTCGCGGGCTACAACCTGATCTCACCGCGCGCGCTCGCCATGACCCTGCGCTGGGCGGCCGAACGGCCGTGGGGGCCTCACTTCCGGCTGGCCATGGCCGAACCGGGCAAGGTAAACACCACGCTCTCCTCCCGGCTCCCCGAGCTGCGCGGGCGCGTCTTCGCCAAGACGGGCACGATCAGCCATTCGAACGCGCTCTCGGGCTACCTGGTCAGCGACAGCGGTGAAGAGCGGATCTTCGTGATCTTCACGAACGCTTCGAATCTGCCCGCCGCTCCGGTTCGCGCGGGGATCGACGGGGTCACCCGCGAGTTTGCACGGCCGTAGCGGCGTCGTCGACCTTCGGCTCCGGGGCACCGGGGTCCGGGTCGGTCAGCCCGAGCCGGCTCCGGGTCGCCGATTCGCCGGCCTCCAGAAAGTACGGAATGTGGTCGAAGTCGAAGGTCCCGTAGCCATCGAGGTCGGGTCGGATGTAGAGGAGGGGAGGGCCGCTCCACCCCTCGACCGTCTCGATGCGTCGACGCTGCGTGGTGATCGACAGGACGCGCTGATGGATCGCGACCATTCCGTCGGCCACGATCTTCCGGGCGTTGGCCTCGGCACCCGCCCCCACGTCGATCGCGACGATCCCGGTGGCCCCCAGCTCCGCCGCCCGGGTCAGGGGAAGGGCATCGCCCACGCCGCCGTCCACGTAGCAGCCCCCGGGGAGTCGCGCGGGCGGGTACAGCACGGGAAGCGCCATCGACGCGTATACGGCCTCGGCCAGGGAGACATCGATCCGCGCGCCCACCCCGAACCACTCCGTCCGCCCGCTCCCCAGCTCGACCGCGTTGGCCTGGAACCGGACCGCCATCGCATCCCACCCTCCGTCGGGAAGGAGTTGGGCCAGGTACTTCTCGAGCGCATCGGAGTGGAAGACGGCCTCGTTTCGGATCCCCCCGACCCAGTACACTCTCCGCTGGATCCGGGCGATGTTCGGCCGGGTGAGTTCGCGCGCGCGGGCGTCGAGCTCGTCGAGCGGCTGGTCAGCGGCAAGACACGCCCCCACGAGGGCACCGATGCTCGTGCCGAGGATCCCCGTCGGCTCGAACCCGGCCTCTGCGAGGGCGCGCCAGGCACCCAGATGCGCCATTCCGCGAAGACCTCCCCCACCCAGAACGAGCCATGGACGCGGTCCCAGCGCCACGCCCCCCAGGACGGGGCCGGGGGCGTCGGACTCGCGGCGGACGGGGCTGCGACCGAGCCATCGGTCAAGAATACTCATTGTGGGACTCCATGCGGAACTCCATAGGGAACTCCATGGCCGAGTCGAAGGCGCCTGCACGTGGCAGGCAAGGCGGGGGTACAACTCCCGGGAGCGGCCCAGATGTCAGCCCGCGTGCGGGGTTGACGCTCCTCGGGGGGCCGGGTAGCTTACGAAAACAAGAATCATTCTTGATAACCATTTCTTCACCACAGCTTTGTCGAGGCGGTCGGACGCATGAGCGACACCCCTATTCTTTCGATTCGGAACCTCCATGCCAAGGTAGCGGACGAGGACATCGAGATTCTGCACGGCGTGGATCTGGAGCTCGGCAAGGGCGAAATCCACGCGATCATGGGACCCAACGGTTCCGGAAAAAGCACGCTCGCCAAGCTTCTGGCCGGACACCCCGGATACGAGGCCACCGACGGCACCGTTCACTACAAGGGCGAGGAGCTACTCGACCAGGAGCCCGACGAACGGTCGCTGGCCGGCATCTTTCTCGCCTTCCAGTACCCGGTAGAGATCCCCGGGGTCTCGATCGCGAACTTCCTGCGCACGGCGCTCCAGGCCCGCGAGGGGAAGGACGCCGAGCTGGATCTCTTCGAGTTCCAGGACGCACTCCTGGATCGCATGGAGCTGCTCGGGATGGATCCGTCCTTTGCCGAACGCCCGGTCAATGACGGGTTCTCGGGGGGCGAGAAGAAGCGCAACGAGATCCTCCAGATGGCCATGCTCCGCCCCGAGCTGGCGCTCATGGACGAGACCGATTCCGGCCTCGACATCGACGCTCTGCAGGTGGTGGCCGACGGGGTGAACAAGCTGCATGAAGAGAACCCCGACATGACGGTCCTGATCATCACGCATTACCAGCGGCTGCTCAACTACCTGAAGCCGCATCACGTACACGTGATGGTCAAGGGGAAAATCGTCCGCTCCGGTGGGCCCGAGGTGGCCGAGGAGCTGGAATCGCGCGGATACGAGGAATTCAAGACCGCACAGGTCTGAGGAGCACACATGCCACAGAACGACACGATCACCGACATTGGGCTCGACGAGTACCAGTACCACTTCATCACCGAAGACGAGCCGGTCTTCCGGTCGGGCCGCGGCCTGAACGAGAAGGTGGTCCGCGAGATCTCGGCCCAGAAGGACGAGCCCGAGTGGATGCTCGACTTCCGCCTGAAGGCGCTCGAGATTTACAACGCCAAGCCGATGCCCACCTGGGGCGGAGACCTGTCGAACCTCGAGAACGTGCTGGACCAGATCTATTTCTACGTGCGCCCGCAGGAGAAGATGGAGCACTCGTGGGACGACGTGCCCCCGAACATCAAGGAGACCTTCGAGCGTCTCGGGATTCCCGAGGCCGAGCAGAAGGTGCTGGCCGGGGTCGGGGCCCAGTACGAGTCCGAGATGGTCTACCACTCGCTCAAGAAGGAGTGGGACGAGAAGGGCGTGATCTTCGACTCGATCGAGGACGGGCTCAAGAACCATCCCGAGCTCTTCCGTGAGCACTTCGGCACGGTGATCCCCTCGGCCGACAACAAGTTCAGCGCGATGAACTCGGCAGTCTGGTCGGGCGGATCGTTCGTCTACATCCCGAAGGGCGTGGAGCTCGACACCCCGCTCCAGGCCTATTTCCGGGTCAACCAGGAGCAGATGGGTCAGTTCGAGCGCACCCTGATCATCGCCGACGAAGGCTCGAAGGCGCACTACATCGAGGGATGCACGGCGCCGGTCTACTCGACCGAGTCCTTCCACTCGGGGGTGATCGAGATCGTGGTGAAGCCGGGGGCACACTTCCGCTACACCACCATCCAGAACTGGTCGAACAACATGTACAACCTAGTGACCCAGCGGGCGCTGGTGCACGAGAACGCGACCATGGAGTGGCTCGACGGCAACCTGGGCTCGAAGCTCACCATGAAGTACCCGTCCTGCTACCTGCTGGGCGAGGGCGCGCACGGCTCGGTCCTTTCGATCGCCTATTCGGGCGACGGCCAGCACCAGGACACCGGCGGAAAGGTGATCCATGCGGCCCCCAACACCACCTCGCAGATCGTCTCCAAGTCGATCTCGAAGGGCACGGGTCGCTCCACCTACCGGGGGCTTTGCCAGGTGCACGAGGGCGCGATCAACGCCAAGTCGAACGTGGAGTGCGACGCGCTGCTGATCAACGACACCTCGCGCACCGACACCTATCCCTACATCGAAATCGAAGAGAAGCGCTCGAACATCGGCCACGAGGCCACGGTCTCGAAGGTGGGCGACGAGCAGCTCTTCTACCTGATGAGCCGGGGGATGGACGAGGCCGAGGCGATGGCGCTCATCGTGCGCGGCTTCATCGAGCCGATTGCCAAGCTGCTCCCCCTGGAGTACGCGGTCGAGTTGAACCGCCTCATCGAGCTCGAGATGGAGGGCTCTGTCGGGTAATCCCGAGGCCCGTTGACCCGACACCCGACCAAATCCCGATTCAATCCACGGTACGAGATACATTCATGGCTTCAACACTCACGATCGAACAGCCCGTCGGAGGCCTCATGGAGGGCGTCACCGAGCACCTGAACTCCGACGCCGTTCAGGCTCTCGCCTCGGGCGAGCCTCAGTGGCTCCAGAACCGGCGGATGGATGCATGGGCCAGCTACGAACGGACTCCCATGCCCACGACCCGGCTCGAGGAGTGGCGCTACACCAACCTCGACCGCAAGCTGAAGCTCGCGACTCTCGAGCCGCTCGGATGGAGCGAGCGCAGCTTCTCGAAGGAGTCGGCACCCGCTCGCCTGGTGGCCGAAATGGAGGCCGATCACGAGTCCGCCGGGCACCTGGTGGAGCTCGACGGTTCGGTGGCCCATGTGGATCTGGACCCGGCGCTGGCCTCGAAGGGGGTCGTGTTCATGTCGCTGCGCACCGCGGTCAGTGAGCACCCCGAGCTGCTCGAGGAGTACCTGGCCACGCGCGCCCTTCCCGCCGAGCGCGGGAAATTCCAGGCGCTGAACGCCGCGCTGTGGACCGACGGGATCCTCCTGTACGTCCCGCGCGGGGTCCAGCTCGAGCACCCGATCCGGGTGAGCCGGTGGCTGTCGGAGTCCGGAAAGGCCCTCTTCTCGCGCACCCTGATCGTGGCCGAAGAGGGTAGCCAGGTCTCGTATGTCGACGAGATCCTCTCCGACGATCTCGACGCGCAGAGCCTGGTCTCGTCGGCCGTCGAGGTCTTCGCGAAGGACAACGCCCAGGTCCAGTACGTCTCGCTGCAGCGGCTGGGGCGCGGCCCCTTCCACCTGTCGCAGCAACGCACGATCGCGGGCAAGGATTCGACGCTCGACACGCTCAACGTGAACATGGGCGCGACCACGGCGCGGGTCGACCTGAATGCGCAGCTCGTGGGCAGCGGGGCCAACTCCGACATGCTCGGGCTCTGCTTCGGCGAGGGCGACCAGCACTTCGACCACAACACCTCGCAGGACCACGTGGCGCCTCACGCCTACAGCGACCTGCTCTACAAGGGGGCGCTCGACGGCAAGGCCCGCTCGGTCTTTCGCGGGATCATCAAGGTCCACAAGGGCGCGCAGCAGACCGACGCCTACCAGACCAACCGCAACCTGCTCCTCTCCGAGACCGCCCGCGCCGACTCGCTCCCGAATCTCGAGATCGAGGCTGACGACGTGCGCTGCTCGCACGGGGCCACGGTGGGCCAGCTCGACCAGGACCACCTCTTCTACCTGATGAGCCGGGGGATGTCGCGCGAGGTCGCCGAGCGTCTCGTGGTGATCGGATTTCTCGGAGAGGTGCTCTCGAAGCTTCCGCTGGGCGGAGTCGTGGCCAAGCTCTCCCGCGCGATCGAAGAGAAGCTGCATGGCTGAGTGGGTGCGGGCGGCCGATCGGTCGGCCTGCGACGGGGACGGGTGCGTGCACGCGGTCACCCCCGACGGCCAGCGAATCGTCCTGGCGCGGTGGGAGGGCGAGATCTTCGCCCTCGAGGACGAGTGCTCACACCAGGAGTTCCCGCTTTCGGACGGGAGTGTCGAGAACGGGCAGATCGAGTGCGTCTTTCACGGCGCGAAGTTCGATCTGCGCAGCGGGCGCGCGACGCAGCTGCCCGCCATCAAGCCGGTAAAGACATACCCGGTCGAGGTGCGCGAGGACGGCATCTACGTTCAGGTGGGATGACATGACCATGCTCGAGACTGCCGCCGGTGCCACCCCCCTCGATGTGGAGCGCCTGAGGCGCGACTTCCCGGTTCTCGATCAGGAAGTCAACGGGCGCCCCCTGGTCTATCTCGACAATGCCGCGACCTCGCAGAAGCCAGTGCAGGTGATCGAGGCCATCGAGGCCTACTACCGCTCTGACAACGCGAACGTCCATCGCGGCATTCACGAGCTCTCGCGCCGCGCCACCGAACTCTACGAGGGCGCCCGTAAGACCGTCGCCCGCTACCTCGGAGGGGTGGACCCGGAAGAGGTCGTCTGGACGCGCGGCACCACCGAGGCCATCAACCTGGTGGCTTCGAGCTGGGGCGGCGCGAATCTGAAGGAGGGCGACGAGATCCTCCTGTCGGTCATGGAGCACCACTCGAACCTGGTCCCCTGGCAGCTCGTGGCCGAGCGCACGGGGGCGCGGCTCCGCTACCTGGAGCTGAACGACGACGGGACTCTGCGGCTCGACGACCTCGACGAGCTGATCGGCGAGCGGACCCGGATCGTCGCCCTCACCCAGGTCTCGAACTCGCTGGGGACGATCAACCCGATCAGCGAGATCGCCCGGCGGGTGCATGACGCGGGCGCACTCCTCCTGGTCGACGGGGCGCAGGGCGCCGCGCACCACGGGGTGGACCTGACGAGTCTCGGCGCCGACTTCTACGCCTTTTCGGGCCACAAGATGTGCGGCCCCACCGGCGTGGGGGCCCTGTGGGGACGGCGCGAGCTCCTCGAGTCCATGCCCCCCTGGCAGGGCGGAGGCGAGATGATCTCGCTCGTCGAGCGCGACCACTCCACCTATGCGCCCATTCCGCACAAGTTCGAGGCGGGCACCCCGAATATCGCGGGAGCGGTCGGGCTGGCCGCCGCCGTGGAGTACCTGGAGAAGATCGGACCGGCCGCGATCCTGGCCCACGAGCAGGATCTGACCGGGTACGCGATGGAGCGGCTCCAGACCCTGCCCGCCATCCGGGTCTTCGGTCCCGAAGACCCCTCGATGCGTGCCGGCGTCGTCTCCTTCGTTCTCGGCGACGCGCACCCCCACGACATCTCGACGATCCTGGATTCGGAAGGGGTCGCGATCCGTGCGGGGCATCACTGCACCCAGCTCGTCATGAAGCACTACGGGGTTTCAGCCACGGCGAGGGCGTCGTTCTACCTGTACAACACGCGCGACGAAGTGGACCGTCTGATGGACGGGCTCGCGACCGTGCACTCGATCTTCGCTTGAGGGGCCCGGCTCGATGTCGGAACTGAAGCTCAACTCGCTCTACCAGCAGCTGATCCTCGAGCACTACCGGTCGCCCAAGAACCGGGGGAAGCTCGACGACGCCACGGTCTCGATCCGCATGCGCAACCCGACGTGCGGCGACGACATCACCCTGCAGCTGCGCGTCGACGACGACGAGATGATCGAGGATGTCCGCTTCTACGGAGAGGGCTGTTCGATCTCGCAGGCGTCCGCGTCGATCATGACGACGCTTCTCATGGAGCGCTCGCTCGACGACGCCATGCAGATCGCCGCCCGCTTCACCGCGCTGATGCACGGCGACGAACACGCGGCGAAGGACCGCTCCCTGCGCGATCTGCGCGCCCTGCAGGGCGTGTCCAAGTTCCCCGTGCGCATCAAGTGCGCACTCCTGGGGTTCGACGCACTCCAGGAGGCGGTCCGGAAGACCCGCGGCGAGCCGGCACTGGAAGCATAGGGGCCCTCCCCCCGCCTCAGTCGTTGTCGCGGTCTTCGGGCACGCGATGCACCAGCACGGGCAGACCGGCTCCCCGGATCACCTTGTCGGCCACACTGCCCAGCATCATTCGGCGCACGCCCCCACGCCCGCGGGTGGCCAGCATGATCAGGTCCGCGGGCTCCTCGGCAGCCCGCTCCAGGATGCCGTCTGCGGCGGAGCCGGCCTGGATCGCCGCGGTCTCGACCTCGACCCCCTTCTCCCTGAGCTCGGCCGCCAGGCTCTCGACGTAGGCCTGGAGTCCTTCGAGCATGAGGCCCGTGCTCTCGCCATCGTCGAGCCCGTAGGCCACGAACGATCGATCCTGTGACATGGGGCGGGGCAGGATCGTGAGAAGCGACAGGGTGGCTCCCGACCGGACCGCGATCCCGGCGGCGCTTTCCAGCACCGCCTCGGAGCGGTCGGATCCATCGAGCGGCACGAGGATCCGGTTCAGGGCCGGCTCCCCGAGGTCGGGGGCGAGCTCCTCGTCCCGCGAAGGGATCACGAGCACGGGCTGCGAAGCCTCGCGCAGGAGGGTGTCGGCGACACTTCCCAGCCAGACCCGCTGAAGGCCTCCCCGGCCATGGGTCGTCATGACGATCAGGTCGGACTCGAACACCTCGCCTCGCTCCAGGAGGGTGGGCACGATCCGGCCCTTCGGGGTGTGCGTGCGGACCTCGACGTCGGCGTCGATGCGCCCCTTCACCCCGGCGAGGTACCGGGTCAGCCGCTCCTCCTCTTCGGTGAACCATCCCTGCACGATCGCCTCTTCCTGCGGATTGCGCGGGTTGGGGAAGGCGTAGGGCGAGACCACGGCCACCAGGTCGAGGCGGGCCTCGTCACGGCGGGCCAGGACCAGGGCCCAGGACAGAGAGGCCTCGGCGAAGGCGGAGCCGTCGAGGGGGACCATGATACGCTTGAATCGAGACTCGGACGCCATGTACAGGCTCCTGGGATCGTAAAGGTGGCGAGAGTGACCGAGACCGGGGCGCGACTCCCACACCCGTGAGTGACAGCGACCCGGTCGGGCGATATTGTGCAGAACGATAGCGGGACCCTCTGCACCCCTTCAAGTCGGGAGACTCCATGTCCGCACCCCATCGTCTGGTCCATGAGGATTCCCCGGTCGGCCCCCTCACCCTGGAGGCCACCGAGACGGGTCTGACCCGCGTGAGCTTCGGAGCCTCGACGGCAGCGGCGAAGGGGGTGCACTTCCTCGCTTCGCCCATTGGACACCCCGTGCTCGAGTCGGCCGGTCGGGCGCTCGCAGCCTACTTCGGCGGGGATTCGGATGCGCTGGCGCGCCTTCCCGTCGATCTTGCGGGCGGCACCGACTTTCAGCAGGCGGTATGGGGGGCACTCCGCGCAATCCCGGCCGGCGACGTGACGAGCTACGGCGAGCTCGTCCGCGTGATCGGGCGCGGGTCGCCGCGGGCGGTGGGTCAGGCGGTCGGAGCAAACCCGGTGCCGGTCGTGGTTCCCTGCCACCGCGTCGTCGCGGGCGACGGGCGGCTCGGGGGCTTCTCGGGGGGACTCGAGCGCAAGGTGGCACTGCTCGAGCTGGAGGGCATCGCCTCGCAGGGCGCTCGCTTCGACGCCAGGATCCGTCTCGACTCCGACGCCCCGCTTCAACCGGTTCGGTGAGCCGGCGAGTCAGCGGCCGGGCGCATCGGGCTTCAGGACCACCTTCACCGCCTCACTCCGGCGATGATTCGCCGCAGCCGAGAGCGCGTTGCGGTACTCGGTCAGCGGAAAGACGTGCGTGACCATCGTCTCGACCGGCGCCCGGGTCTCGCCCAGCAGCTCCCGGGTAACCTCGAAGGTGTGGCGTGATTCGCCCCGCCACTCCTCTCGTCCGTACCCCACGAAGCCGCGCACCTCGATCTCGCGGGCCCAGAGGAAGGTGAGGTCCAGCTTCGGGATCTCGGCGGCGCAACCGAGCATCACGAGCCGGCCCCTGGGAGCCGTGTATCGAAGGGCCTGGGCCAGCGACCCACCGTTGCCCACGCAGTCGTAGACGACCGGAAACCCTCCTCCCGAGAAGACCTCGTCACCGATGATCGGCTGGTACGCGTGGGCGCCGGTCTCGACCAGCACCTCGCGCGCCTCGAGGCCGGGCTGCACGGCGTCGGTCGCGCCCATCGCCCGCGCCAGATCGGCTTCGTGCGACCGCTTCACCTGCGCGTGGATCGAACCCCGGAACCCCGTGGCTCGCAGCGCCCAGATCACCCCCATGGCGATCGGCCCGCTGCCGATCACGAACACGTCGGTTCCGGGCTCGGGGGGGGCGTTCAGCACGGCGTGCATCCCGATCGACAGGGGTTCGATGAGGACGGCCGCGTGATCCGAAAGCTCGTCGCCGACGGGAAAGAGCTGGCTTCGGTGGGCGATCATCTGCTCGCCCCAGCCGCCCGGCAGGTCCCGGTGGTAGCCGATGGTCAGCCCCTGGGCGAGGGGCTCTCCCTCGATCTGCAGCGTGCCCTCTTCGCCCGCGAGCTCACAGGTGCTGTGGCGGCCCTCGCGGCACGAGGGACAATGGGTCCCGGAGGGATGCCCGCGCACCACGCAGGAGATCATCGGGTCGACGACGACTCGCTGGCCGGGCTGCAGGGCATCGGAGCCCGCCTCGGTGCCCCCTTCGATCACCTCGGCCAGGATCTCGTGGCCGAGCACCGCCGGAAAGGACCCGAACGGCTCCATCGCGGGGCTCGCCGTGAAGCTCAGGTTTCCCACGTCGGTGCCGCAGATGCCGCAGGCGAGCACCCGAAGCCGAACCCAGTCCGGACCCGGAAGCACCGGCTCGGGCACCCGAGCGAGTCGCAGACTGCTGAGCCGGCCGAAGCGCCCGGACTCCAGGAAACGACCCACGGAGCGTGCGATCAGAAATCGCGGAACGGTCGGGTGGAAGCGCAGTGCGAGCATGAAGACGCGGGGAAGGCTTGAGGGGGATGGCACCGTACGGTGGGAATCTACCCGAAGGGTGCCGGGCGAGCGAGGTGCGACACCGTCGGGGTTTATCGCTTCGCGACGTACTCGCGCAGGCCCCCCTTGAGCGTGAAGCCGCGCACCACTCGGAAAGGCTCCAGGATCCGCTCCATCTCGGCGGGAAGGATCGGATCGCGGGCGGGTCGGTCGGGCCCGAGCGGCCGGTACTGGACCCGGTCGGTGGCGACGAGTTCGAAGCGGAGCGGGCGGGTGTCCGCCTCGCGGGTCCCGCGCACCACCATGTGAAGCGCGGCAGCGGGATCGCTCACCTCGACGAGCCGGTCCATCAGCCGGCGCCGGCCCTCCGAGGGGATTCGGTCCAGGATATCCCAGCCCAGGATGAAGTCATACGGCTGGGCCGGCTGCGGCGGGATGGAGTCGAGCACGCCCTTCCACCCCTCCGCACCCCACACCATGGCCACGTCGGCGAAGCGCACCCGGCGGGCGAACCCACCGTACACCTCGAGGGTCCGTGAACTCGACGGACCGAGGTCGAGCACGGCATGGCCACCGGGGTCGCCGGTCCACTCCAGGAGCGCCGCCACCCCCGGGGACCGGGATCCGACCAGCTCCGGCGGGGGTTCGGGGGGCCCTTCCGGCTCCTGGTCCGGGGAGTCGGCGGCCTCGGGTAGCCCTCCTCGACGCCACCAGGCCAGGGCCAGCGCGGGTGGGCTCATCGATCCGAACTTCGGTGCGGACACGGGGTCCGGCCGAACCACCGGCCCCCTATGCCGTCACCCCCTTCGCACCCTTCGAGGCCGCGCTGTCGCCGGCGCCGCCCGAGGACTGCTTGCCGGAGCCCGACCCCGAGCTCGTGCTCGTCCCGGACTCCGTGCCCGTGCTCCCGCCCTTCGACGCGCTCGACGTGCCGCCACCCGATCGTGCGGAGCCCGACGAGGAGCCGGACTTCCGGTCGCTCAGGTCTCCCATGTCGATGCCTCCGCGAAAGCGGGCCCCATCTTCGAGCACCACGCGGGGCGCGGTGATGTCTCCCTCGACCCTGGCCGACGCCCGCAGCACCACCTGGTCGTGGGCGGTCAGGTTGCCCTCGACGTGGCCCTCGACGGTGATCAGGCGAGCCGTGACGTTGGCCTCGACCTGGCCTTCGGCGCCCACCGTGACGGCGTGCTCCTTCAAGTTCACGGAGCCGTCGATGTGGCCCTCGATCAGGAGATCCTCGTCGCCGGTCACCTCGCCCTTGACCGTGATCGACCGTCCGATCGTGGCGCTCTGGCGACTCTCGCGGGCCCCCCGGCTGCGGCTGGTGGACGGTTCCGGATCGCGCGCCGGTGTACCGGGCTCGTTCGCTGCATCATCCTTCTTCCACATCCGCTCCCCCTTGTGGTCTACGGTTTCCGGCCCCGGCCCACGCCGGAGGCACAGTCAGAACAGGTATAGCCCGCAACCTCCGTGCCCACCAGAACCCCCCTGCAATCAGGGCCCCCACCGCCACTCGCACTCCAGTACCCGGCAGCATCTTCCGGTCGACCGGTCGAAAGCTTCCGGGTCGGCGATCGGCGGGCGAACGGCGATCCGGGGCACCCGCGTCACCGGGTGCCGCCCCCCTAAAAGGTATCGAGGAGGTCGAAATCGCCGAGCCCCATGGCGGGCTCGAACTCCGGCGGGGGGATCCGGATCCCCGGCAGCTCCCCCGACACGACGAGCCCGGAGAGGAGCGCGATGGGCAGCGCCCCATTCCCCGGCTCCTCTCCGGTCCGCTGCAGACCCGCCTCGTCGTCAGCCACCCAGACCCCCGACTGCTCGGGCACCTCGGGGTCGGCCACCTCGAGCCGGGTCCCCGGTCGGACCCCGAAGTGGGCGGCGAGCCCCGCCAGGTCGATCACCCGCATCATCGGTCCCCGCAGGAGGACGGCAGACTCGAACCAGAGACCGCGACGAGCCCCCCTCGACGGCCGTCGGGGCTCGGCCAGCACCTGGTGAAGTCGCTCCCCGGGAAGCGCATCGAGGGTGATCGACCGCCACTGATCCCTCTGCACCGACAGCCATCCCAGAAGAGCCCGGTAGCTCGACGGATCCGAAGCATACAACTCCCGCACGGTCAGCGCATGACCGGCACCCCCGCGACCGCGCCGGCTCTCGAGAATCGCCGCGGCCGCCAGAGCGCCGCCCCCGGAGTCGGCCCCGACCCCCACCACCAGCACCGCCGGGTCATCGAGCTGCTCCCAGTGCCGCTCGCTCCGGTGCAGGAGGCCGTGCCGACGGGGCAGAAGCGACCGGTACAGCTCGGGCACACCGGGCCGACGCTCCGCAGGCTCCAGCAGGCGTGCCCGGGCCCGCTCCGGAAAGCGTGGCAGGGCCTCGGGTGGAAATCGGTAGCGCTCCACCGCGCCGGCGAGCGCCCAGCCCATCCTGCGATAGAACTCGACCCGGAAGGGGTACAGGACCGACACCAGATCGCCCCGCTCGCGTCCCACCCGAAGGGCGTCGCGGCAGAGCTCGGCGCCGATCCCGCGGCGGCGGGCGTCGGGCGAGACCGCCACGGCCCCCAGCCCCAGCGCCGGTACCGGGCGACCGAAGAGCGAAAGGGTGAGCGAATATGCCCGACACGCCCCGGCCATGCGCCCATCGAGTTCCGCCACCCGGCAGGTATCGAGTCCGCCGTAGGTGTCGGTGCCCGCCAGGAGTGACTCCGTCCGATCGGCGGCCGACCGCTCCCCGGGGAAGGCCCGGGCCCAGAGCGTGCCCAGGGCCTCGGCATCGTCGGGGCGCGCCGGCCGGATCCGCAGGTCGGAAGGGGGTCTGAAGGGGATCATGGGTGACAAGGTGCGTCGCCGGCGCGAACGGCACAACGTTCGCCGGGTATGAGCGGAGAGTCGGCACGCCTCGTCGTACGAAGCTGCCATCGCGCCCGTTACCCCCAGAACCGGGAGCCCCCGCATGAAGACCGCCGTCGTCGCCGGATGCCGCACCCCCTTCGCTCGTTCGGGAAGCACCCTGAAGGAGTTGACCGCCATCGACCTGGGCAAGGTCGTTGTGCGAGAACTCCTGGCGCGGGCCGATCTTCCCGGAGAGACCATCGACCGCCTGGTCTTCGGGACCGTGGTCCACAACCCCCACGCCCCGAACATCGCGCGCGAGGTGGGGCTCGGCGTCCTACCACACGACGTGCCGGCCTCGACCGTCTCGCTCGCCTGTGCCTCGGCCAACCAGGCGATCGCCGACGGCGCCTCTCTCATCGAGCTGGGCTACGCCGACGTGGTGGTGGCCGGAGGCTCGGAATCGCTCTCGCACATCCCGATCACGGTCTCGGACCGACTCTCGGCCACCCTCATCGAGGCCTCGCGGGCCAAGAGTCTGCGGGATCGGGCGGGCGCGATCGCCGGGATCCGACCCCGCGACCTGATCCCCGTCCAGCCGCAGATCGCCGAGCCGACCACGGGCGAGACCATGGGGGAATCCGCCGAGCGCATGGCGAAAGAAAACGGCATTTCGCGCGAGGATCAGGACGCCTGGGCCTACCGCTCGCACCGCCTTGCCCAGGAGGGCGTCGAGGACGGTCGGCTGGCGGACGAGATCGTACCGGTCTATGTGCCCCCGGCCTTCGAAGAGGTCATGGACGCCGATAACGGGATCCGGCCCGACACCTCGCTCGAGGCGCTTGCCGGCCTCCGCCCCGTCTTCGACCGCGACCATGGCTCGGTCACGGCCGGCAACGCCTCGCCCCTCACCGACGGGGCCGCCGCCGTGCTGCTCATGAGCGAGAAGGCGGCCAGGGTCCATGAGCTCGCGCCCCTGGGCTATATCCGCAGCTTTGCGGTCACGAGCCTGGACCCCGCCGGGCAACTCCTGCAGGGTCCGGCGTACGCCGCCCCGCTCGCGCTCGAGCGCGCCGGGCTCACCATGGATGACATCGACATGATGGAGATGCACGAGGCCTTCGCCGCCCAGGTGCTCTCGAACCTTCAGGCGCTCGACTCCGACACCTTCGCCCGCGACGAACTCGGACGCTCCTCGCGGGTGGGGCATCCCGACGAGGACCGCATCAATGTCATGGGGGGCTCGATCTCGCTGGGCCACCCTTTCGGCGCGACCGGGGCGCGACTCACCACCACGCTTCTGAATGAACTGCGCCGCCGAGACGGAGAGTTCGGGCTCCTGACCGTCTGCGCCGCGGGCGGGATGGGCTTCGCGATGGTCCTCGAACGCGCATGAAGCCCGCGGCCCTGATGGCGGGCCTCGCCCTGGCCCTCTTCGCAGCGCTCGCGATCGCCCCCGCTCCGGCCGAGGCCCAGCAGCGCGAGCGACAGGTCGAGATCCTGCCCGCGCAGGGGATTCTCGAGATCACCCCCCAGATCCGCCAGCGCTTCGGGCTCTTCCCCGAATTCGAGGGCTTCCGGCGTGCCCGACTCTTCCTGGGCGAGCCGGGTCCGGTGGTCCTCGAACTCGAAGGGGAGCGCGACGGTCAGGTGGTGAGAGAGCGGCGCGAACTGACGGAGTCCGATCTCGAGGCGCTGCGGGAGTCACTGGTCGAACAACTCGGGCTCGCGACGACCCGGCAGGTCTTCACGCAGGAGGGGCGGGGCCGACTGGTCCTGGGCCAGACCTTCCTGGGCCTGGGGTATCACGGCTGGGCCGTCCCCGTGGCCCTCGACGTGGACAGCTCACAGGGGGCCGTGGCCGCCTACCTGCTCACCGCCGGAGCGCACTTCTATCTTCCCTATCGGCTCACCCGCGACCGGACGGTCACCCGCGCCCACCAAGAGTTCACGAACTACCAGGGCTCACGAGGAATCCTGGCGGGGCTTCTGATCGGCAACGCCCTGCAGGGCGATGCCGACGAGTTCGGAGGGGGCAACCGGGGCCGGGGGACCGTGGCCGGTGGGGTGGTCGGGGGCACCCTCGGATCGGTGGCCGGCTTCACGGCCGTGGACCGCTGGGCTCCGACCCAGGGCACCGCCGACCTCTGGGGGCACATGGGGGATGCCGGCTTCGCCAGCGGCGCCGCGCTCGCCTACATCGCGGGGCCGTACGACTCCGAAGAGGTGGAGCGGACCGCGAACGGCTTCGGCTACACCGAGAGCCGTACGCGCAACCGGCAGGCCGGTCACCTGATGACGGTCGCGGGCCACGGGGCCGGGCTCGCGGCGGGCGCGTGGCTCGGCACGCACCGGGACTACACGTCGGGCAACGTCTCCGCGCTGCGCAGCGCCACTCTTCTCGGCGCCCAGACCGGAATCACCCTGACTCGCATCGCGGGGGTCGAGGAGAACCGGGCGCTCCTCTCCGGCGCGCTCGCCGGCGGACTGCTGGGCATCGCCGGTGGAGACCGGCTCCTGCTGCCCGTGGCGCTCGATTCGGGCGAAGGGCTCCTGATCAACGCCGCCCACCTGGCGGGCGCCGCACTCGCCCTGGGAACGACCTACCTGATCGTCGACGACTTCGACGATCGTGAAGTCCTGTACCTTTCCACCTCGACGCTCGGATCCCTCCTGGGCGCCGGGCTCGTCTGGCGTGCGGTCTCCGACGACGCCCGCGGTCGCTCGGCCAGCGCTTCGGGCACCGGTGGTTCGCGAATCTCCGGCGCAGGGAGCACCCGCGTGGAGGTGCATCCCGGCGCCCTCCTCCAGGGGTGGCTCCACTCCGGCCCGGAGCGTCCGATTCCCACCCTGCTCACGGTACGGTTCTAGAAGGCTGTTGAATCAGAGATTCGTCGGCATTCAGGCGCCGCAGTGTCACCTCCCACCTTCGGCAGCCCTCACGCCTCCCCTTTCACCGGGCGGAGCGCGTCGGGCAGGGGCGGAAGTGTTTCGTGGGTCGGATCGTCGAGAGCCCGCCGGACAGCCTGCCCGAGGGCCGTCGGCGTGAAGGGCTTTTCCACGAAGGCGAGACCGGGTTCCAGCATCCCGCGGTCGACGATCGCCGGTTCGGAATACCCCGACATGAAGAGCACCCTCAGCCCGGGGTGCAGCGCCTGTGCGTCATGCGCCAGAACCCGGCCCGTGCGTCCGGGGAGGACCACATCGGTCAGGAGAAGTCCTGGGGGGGGCCCTGACCGCAGCGCCTCCAGCGCGGCCTCTGCATCGGGGGCGGCGCGAATCTCGTAGCCGAGGCGCCGCAGGATCCGGGTGGCAATCGCGAGGACCGCAGGGTCGTCCTCGACGATCAGGATCGCCTCGTGTCCGTCGAGGCTGTCGGGGCGGATTCCCCTCTGGGGCCGGGATCCGGGCTGGGCGGGGACCTCGAGACGGGGCAGGTAGATCTTGAAGGTCGTCCCCTTGCCCAGCTCGGAGTATACGAAGATCTCGCCATTGCTCTGCTTGACCACCCCGTAGACCGTCGAGAGCCCGAGGCCGGTGCCCTCGCCCTGGGGCTTGGTGGTGAAGAAGGGGTCGAAGATCTTCTCGCGGATCGAGGGCGCGATTCCCGAACCCTCGTCGGTGACCGAAAGGACGACGTATTCCCCCGCGCGGGCGCCGACATGGCTCCGGGCATACGACTCGTCGAGTTCCACGTTGGCGGTCGCGACCAGGAGGCGCCCGCCGCGAGGCATGGCGTCGCGGGCGTTGAGCACGAGGTTCATGAGCACCTGCTCGATCTGGGCAGGGTCGGCCAGAACGCGCCAGAGTTCGGATGCCAGATCGAGCTTCACCTCGATGTGATCACCGATCAGGGGCGCGAAGAGCTCTGCGAGCTCCCCGGCGGCCCGGTTCAGGTCGAAGGGTACCGGCTGCAGCACCTGACGACGGCTGAAGGCCAGGAGCTGCTGCGAGAGGCGGGCGCCCCGCTCGGCCGCCTTCGCGACCTCTTCGAGTTCCCGTCCCGGCGTCTCCCCGTTGCGGACCCCCTCGAGCGCGAGGTCCGTGTTCCCACGGATCACGGTGAGCAGGTTGTTGAAGTCGTGGGCGACGCCGCCGGCCAGGCGACCGATGGTGTCCAGCTTCTGCGCCTGCCAGAGCTGATCCTCGACCTCGTCGTCGCGGATCTGCCGCTCGATCGCCGTACTCAGCAGGATGCTCGCGGAACGGATCGCTTCGATCTCCCCCTCGGACCAGATGCGGTCCTCGTCGTCGTCGACGAATCCCAGAGCCCCCCAGCGGGCCCCTCGGATCGTGACGGGAATGCATACCGACCCCATGCCGATTCCGACGGCCTGGCCCCATTCCGCAATCAGATCCGAAGACCCGTCGTCGAGATTCCGACGGAGGAGATACACCTGGGGTACGCCGGTCACACGGGCCAGGGTCTCGAGGACACGGGGGAGGACTGCCCGCCACTCGCTGTCCAGGAGGGCTTCTCCAACTTCGGCCACTCCCTGCAGGATCGCTTCGCGCCGTTCAATCGCTCGGCGCGACCGCTCCCGCTCGGAGAGATCGATGAGCCGAAGGCCCACGAAGTTTCCGGCCCGCCGGCCGCGGATCAGGTAGCTGCGGGTCTCGGGACCGCGGCCGATCTCCACCTCGGTCTCGATCGTGCCCCCACGGCCCTGTTCAAGGCGCTCGAGGAGCTCCTGAAGCGCCAGGCCCAATGGAGGAGCGGGTTGCTCGCTCACCCGATACGCCAGGAGCTCGCTGCGGGGAATCCCCAGGATGCGCTCGGCGCTGTCGTTCAGGTAGACCCTGCGAAACTCCACCCGGCCGTCTTCGGGCTCGGGGCTGTACAGGAGGATCCCGTCGGGCGACTCCCCGATGATCTGACCGAAGGCCCGGGTCAGGGCGGCATCGATCGTCGAATCAGGATGCATGGGCGGGGGCCGTAAGGTCGGCCAGGGCCCGGCGGGTAATGACGGGCACCATCGCCTTGCGCCACTCCGGATCCACGATATGGTTCTCGAGGGGGGTGCACTGCCGACCGGCCCTCTCGCTCAGCGCCTCGAGCACTTCGTCGGTCAGCGGCTCTCCCGTGGCCAGCTCCTCCCAGCGGGTGAGCTCCCTGGGACGAGAGCCGAGTCCGGTCACCATCCCCGAAAGCTGGCGCACACGGCCCTCGGGGTCGAAGCGGGCCGAGACCGCCACGGTCAGGAGGGGAAAGTCGATCGAGTCGCGCTGGCGAAGCTTGGCATACCCGGACCGGATCGGGCCCAGCGCCTCTTCCGGCCCCGGGATACGAATCAGTACTCTGTTTATGATCTCATCGGAGGCCCGCTGCGAGTTCCAGATGCCGTCGGCCACGAAGAGCTCCCGAACCGGCAGGGTGCGCCGGCCCTCGGGGCCCTCGAGCTCCACCCGGGCGTCGACGGTCATGAGCACCGGTGGGGTGTCGGCGGAATGGGCCGCCACGCACTTGGCACCGACGCGGGTGACATGGCAGACGCTGCCATCCTTCTTCAGGCAGTACCCCAGCGCCTCGCGCCAGAACTCGGTCTGGTTGTAGTACGTGCACCGGGTGTCGAGGCAGAGATTCCCCCCGATCGTGCCCCGGTTCCGGTGCTGCGGGCCGGCGATGTGCGCGGCCGCCTTTGCCAGCGCCGGCAGATGTTGGCGCACCGCGGTGCTTTCGGCAACCGAGGCGAGGGTCTCGGCGGCGCCGATCGAGAGCTCCCACCCTCCGTCGTCGAGGGCTCGAAGGTCGATTCCGCCGAGCCCGGGGATCCCCCCCACCGCCACCAGGTGGGTCGGCGTGAAGAGCCGATGCTTCATGTTCGGGACCAGGTCGGTCCCTCCGGCGATCGGCATCGCCTCGGTGCCGTGCTCGGCCAGCAGCTCCACCGCCTCGCGGACGGTCCTCGGCCGGTGGTAGGTATAGGGGGGGAGCCTCAGCATCGCATCATCGGGGCCGAACCACGCGGATACCCTTCTGGCCCCGGATGCCCTGGATCCGGTCGGCCAGAGGGAGCGATGACACCTCGACCGAGTCGCCGACCAGCGGCGCGTGCAGGAGGTGCACCCGGTTCCCGAGCCGGAATGCGAAGCCGGTATGGGCGATATCGAGCCCGTCGACCGTGCTGACCGCGGCGATGATGTCGCCGTTGCGGATCCCGTCCTCGACCTCGTGAATCCGCTCCTGCGGCACGTAGAGGCGGGATTCCTCGGAGAGCCGGGCCTCGATGTCGCGGATCGTCTCGACGAGGTCCGGCTCCTCCTGGAGCTGCCGGTAGGCCTCGGGGTGGTTCGACATGAAGTCGATGGGGCGGTCATCGACGATCCCTCCGAGCTGGTCGGTCACCTCCTCGAGGTGGCCGGCGGCGATCCCGTGATCCAGCCACTCCGTGAAGTAGTGCAGGCGGCTCGCGTACCCGTCGATGCGAGCATCGCGGTAGCGCAGGCGGACGAGCTCCTCGCGGTACCGGTCCCGGAAGGCCTCGGCTTCGGCGGGCTCGACGGTCGGGTCGGTCGCCAGTCGGGCCAGAACCAGCGCATGCTCGACGAGCGTGACGCAGTCGAAGGTGCGCAGGTTCACGATCAGTTGCTCGGGACCGGGCAGCTCGAGGGTGCCCGGCTCGTACGGGGTGCCGACGAAGGTGGCACCCAGGATGGCCGCGAGCTCGCCGACCGGCAGCGAGCCCAGGGCCTGCTCGCGCGCCCACTCCACCGTGCCCGAGGCGATCGCCCAGTCGCGCTCCGTCTCGTGCCAGGTGTCCGGGTCGTCCTCGGGCAGGGGGGGAAGCTCTCCCAGGACCGAGCCCACGAAGGAGAGCGGCTGCAGGCTCCGTCCTTCAAGGGGGCCTGCAGCCCCCTGCCGGGAGGCAGCCGCCTGGCCCGGTTCGGCCTCGGTGTCGGGTCCGGTCGCCCGCTCGCCCTCGGTGCCGGCCCCCGGCGCCAGGTCCTCCGCCGACCCGGGAGCGGCGCGCTCCCCGGCCACCGCCGTCGCGTCCTCGTGGGCGGGTGGAGCGCTATCGCCCCCGCACGCCGCGAAGGTGCAGCCCAGCAGGACCGCAGTAAAGAGCGGGCTCCATCGCTTCCTGCCCCCGGGCACCGCCCGGAGAGCGCCGTAAATCATAATCATAGTTCGCTTTTGGTTCGTATGTCATTCGGAGCGGCTGGCTTTGCGAGCTCTCCCCCGGCACGGGCGTCCTCGAGTGCCCGCCACACCCGGGGCGGCGAGAAGGGGAGCCGGTCGATCCGCACGCCCACGGCATCGAAGATGGCATTCGCGATCGCCGGGATCGCGGGGTGCAGCGGCCCCTCTCCGGCCTCCTTCGCGCCGTAGGGCCCCTCGGGATCGATCGACTCCACGATCAGCGAGGTGAGCTCCGGCGTGTCGAGCGAGGTCGGGATCCGGTAGTCCAGGAGCGAGGGGGCGTTGTGCAGCCCCGCCCGTCCGTGGTCCGCATCCTTGTACACCTGTTCCTCCATGATCGCTTCGCCGAAGCCCATGTACGCCGATCCCTCCATCTGTCCCTCGACCAGCACGGGGTTCAGCGCCCGCCCGCAGTCGTGGGCCACCCAGATCCGGTCGACCCGCACCTGTCCGGTCTCGACGTCGACGTCGACCTCGGCCACGTGAGCGGTGAAGGAGTAGGCGGGTGAGGCGCCGATGGTGCCGCCCCGGTAGTCGCCGTGCACATCCTTCGGTGTGTTGTAGGACCCCACGGCACCGAGGGTCCCGAAGCGGGATTCGGCCAGGACAAAGGCCTCGCGGATCGGCATCTTGCGGCCGGTGTCGGGGGCATGAAGCGCCCACCCTCCGGCCAGCAGGACCTGCCCCGCCGGGCACTCCCAGTGGTCGGCCACGGCCTCGCGCACCTTCGCCTTGAGCTTGCGGGCCGCTTCGAGACAGGCGTTGCCCAGCATGAAGGTGACGCGCGACGAGTAGGCGCCCAGGTCCACCGGGGTGAAGTCGGTGTCGCCCGCCATCACCCGCACGTACTCCAGCGGCACCCCGAGCTCCTCGGCTGCCAGGTAGGCGACCATCGAGTCGGTGCCCTGGCCGATCTCCGACGCGCCCGAGAAGACCGCGACCCGTCCGGACCGGTCGATCTGGATCTGGACCGCGGACTGCGGCATGTCGTTCGGGTAGATCGGGTAGTTCGTGCCCGAGATGTAGGTGGAGCCCGCCACACCCAGCCCCCGACCGAAGGGGAGCGTCCGGAAGCGTTCCCGCCAGCCGCTGGCCTCCTCGACGGCATCGAGGCACTCCAGGAAGCCGTTCGAGGTCACCCGCAGCTCGTTGACAGTCCGCGTGTCGGAGCCCATGAAGTTTCGGCGCCGCAGCTCGATCGGGTCGATCCGGAGCTCGTGGGCGATCCGGTCGAGCTGCACCTCGAAGGCGAAGCGGGGCTGGACCGAGCCGTGCCCGCGCTTGGGACCGCAGGCGGGCTTGTTCGTATAGACGCGGGTGGAATCGAATCGGTAGGCCGGCATCTGGTAGGGCGCGGTCAGCAGCTGGCCCGAGTAGTAGGTCGTGACGAGCCCGAACGACGCGTACGCGCCCCCGTCGAGCACCGTGTGGGCATCGACCGCGGTGAGCCTGCCGTCGCGCGTGGCCCCCACCCGGTACTTCATGTGGAATGGATGGCGGCCCCGGTGCGAGTAGAAGACCTCTTCGCGGGTGTACAGGATCTTGACCGGCCGCCCGGCCTTCATGGCCAGGAGCCCCACGCAGAACTCCAGGTCGAAGGGTTCGGATTTGCCCCCGAAAGCCCCGCCCACCGGAGGCTGGATCACCCGTACCCGCGCCGGATCGAGGCCCAGCACCCGTGACAGCTCGCGGTGCAGGTAGTGCGGGACCTGGGTCGAGGACCAGACGGTGAGCTGTCCGGCCGGAGGTGGAAGCTGCCCCTCACCATCGAGATCACCCCGGTCCGACTGATCTTTCGGCTCCATCCCCCGACTGCGGCGAAGGATGGCTTCGGTGTCACCGGGCCCGCCGGATCCCTCGCTGAAGGCGACTCCCTCGTGCCGCCCGGGGGGGTCGGCCTCCCAGAGTCCGATGGCACAGTGCGGCTCGATCGGCGCGTGGGTCGTGCCCTCGAAGAGGAAGTCGTGCTCGACGATCACGTCGGAGCCCCGGAAGCCCTCTTCGAGATCCCCGAATTCCAGCTTGACCACCTTGGTGATGTTGCCGTTCCACCCGGGCTTGCGGGGTTCGTGCAGGTAGGGGGCGTCGTCTCCGCCCTTGGACTCGAGCGCCTCGAAGGGATCGAAGACGGGGGGAAGCTCCTCGTACTCGACACGGATTCGGCGAAGCGCCTCGTTCGCAGTGTCCTCGTCGATCGCGGCCACCGCCGCCACCCCGTCGCCGATGTACCGGACCCGATCCACGCAGAGGGGATATTCGTCGGGCGTCCAGGGGATCACCCCGTAGGGGACCGCCATCTCGCGGCCCGTCACCACCGCGTGCACGCCCTCGAGGGCCTCGGCCGCCGAGGTGTCGATCGAGAGAATCCGCGCGTGGGGGTGCGGGCTGCGCAGGATCTTTCCGTGAAGCATGTCGGGGAGGGCGATATCGTCGGTGTAGCGGGCTCGACCCATCGCCTTCGCGAGCCCGTCGACCTTCCGCTGCCGGGTGCCGACAATGGTGAAGTCGGACTGCGCTTTTTCAGCCATGGGAGGCCTCCCCGGAACCCGAGGTGCGCTCCGCCAGGACCCGCCCGGCGTCGACGACCGCGTCGAGGATCTTCGTGTAGCCCGTGCACCGGCACAGGTTGCCGGCGAGCGCCTCCTTCACCTCGCGACGACTGGGGGTGGGGGTGCGCTCGAGGAGGGCCGCCGCCGAACAGAGCACGCCCGGGGTGCAGAAGCCGCACTGGCCCGCCCCGTACCGATCGAAGGCGTCCTGGACGGGATGGGGGCCGTCGGGGCCAGCCAGCCCCTCGACCGTCGTCACCCGATGGCCCTCGGCCTCCCACACGGGGGTGATGCACGAGAGGGTGGGCTCGCCGTCGACCAGGACGGTGCAGGCTCCGCAGTCCCCCTTGTCACAGCCCTGTTTCGACCCCGTCAGCCCCATCGCGTAGCGGAGGGTCTCGAGGAGGGTCCAGTGCGGGGGCACCCCCGCAGTGCGGAGATCGCCGTTCACCGTGAGCCGGACGATCTCGAGGGAAGTGGACACGGGTGATTCCTAGGAGTCGTAGGAAGTCGAGAGCATGGAGTCGGGGCCTGCCTGCTTAAAGTGAGGCGATTGGACGTCGGGGGGCAAGCGAGCGGAAGGGAACCCGGCACTTCCTCGTGGGTCCACATAACCACAAGCACAGCCACTCGAACCACACCGAGGCGTCGGCCGGCCCGACCGGGGCCGCCCGCACACATTGAACTCAAGCAGCAAGTGAGGAAGCATGCCCTACCCCGATCTCATGGTCGCCCCGATGCGGGAAGACCTGACCCGCCTGGGATTTCGCGAGCTCCGTACCGCCGATGACGTCGACGGAATCCTCGAAAACACGGCGGACCCCGTCCTGGTGGTCGTGAATTCCGTCTGCGGGTGCGCAGCCGGGAACATGCGTCCCGGCGTGGCGCTCTCGCTGCGCTCCGAGGTCGTCCCCCCCGTGCTGACGACCGTCTTCGCGGGCCAGGACACGGAGTCCACCGCCAGGGTTCGCGATTATTTCACCGGCTATCCCCCCTCGTCGCCCTCCGTGGCCCTGATGAAGGACGGAGAGCTCGTCTACATGCTGGAACGACATCAGATCGAGGGCCGGGGTCCCGAGGCGATCGCCGAGGACCTCAAGTCCGCCTACCAGGAGCACTGCGCGCCGGAGGCTGCTTGAGGGGCGCCGGCCCTTCGTGGGCCGGTCTCGCGCTGATCCTCCTGCTGGGCCTCTCGGCCTGCGGTTTCGGCCGGAGCGGCCCCAGCGCGTCGGAGCAGCGTGCGCCCTGCGACAGTCTGGCTGCGCAGGCGATCGACGCCGAAGACCTCGGTGAGGCCCGTCGCCTCGCCGCCCGGGCCTCCGACTGCTATTCCGGACTGCAGACGGCCCGCTGAGGCCCGACCACGCATCCGCCTGCAACCCCCCACGTTGCCCCGACGGGGCAACGTTCCCCGTCTAAGGAGAGTGGCATGGACGAAGAACACAGAAAGGCCTATCAGGACCGCTTCAAGGCGCGCATCGCCGAATGGGAGGCCAAGCTCGAGGGTCTGTCGGCCCGGGCCCGGCGAGCCGAGGCCGACCTTCGGATCAAGCTGCAGGCCGAGGAGTCCGAGCTCCGCAAGAAGCTCGACGATGCACGGGCTCGCCTGAAGGAGCTTCAGGCGGCGTCGGAAGACGGCTGGGAGGACATCCGGACCGGGGCCGAAAAGATGTGGGGCGACCTGCGGGAGGCGTGGGACCGGACCTCACGAAAGGCGCAGGGCGAAGACGATCCGCCGACCCCGGGGTCGAACCCGGGCGGTTGATCGGCCCGATCTTTCTTCTGTGCCTGATCGACTCGTGGAAGGGGGGAGGGCATGGCTGGTTCCAGAGGCGGCGCCAACGCTCTTCCGGGCTCGCTCGCCGTCGAGTTCCTCGAGCGAAGCCGGGTGGTGGTCTGGGCTCGCCTGTCGGAAGACGGCCGGGTGATCACGGCAAACTCCGAGATGGCCCGCCGCTTCGGCGTCGAGCGCGATCAGCTCGAAGGGTCGGCGATCGTGGACCTGGTCACCGAGGACGAGAAGCCCCGCATGATCGCCTGGCTGAACGCCTCCGACCCCCGGCCTCGGGACTTCGAGCCCGAGAAGCGGCCCGGCGGCGAAGGGGGCCCCCCAATGCCCTCCCCGGTCAACTTCGTCTCGGCGAACCTGGCGGTCTTCACCCTGCGGTGTCAGCTTTTCATGGATGGCGACGACCGGATCCTGATCGGGGAACCCGACATCGAAGAGGATCGCTCGATTGCCGATGAACTCCTGCGGCTGAACAGCGAGTTCAGTGTCCTGTCGCGCGAAAACGCCCGCAGGAGTCGCGAACTCGAAGCCGCCCGGAGGGAGCTGGCCGAGACCCTCGCCGAGCTCGAGGCCTCGCACTGGCACCTGCGAAAGATCCGTGAGAACCTGCCCCTGTGCATGGAGTGCGGCCGGATGAACACGGGAGAAGCCCAGTGGGAATCGATCGTGGAATACCTGCGGTCGAACGACATCCTGGTGAGCCACGGATACTGCCCGTCCTGCGCCGAGAAGCTGTTGAACGAGGACGGGTCGGCTTGAAGACGGAGGACCATCGAGTGCTGCACCCTGCGCCGATCGATCTCGAACGGGCGTTCCAGCTTTATCTGGCTGCGCTTCTCGAAGGGGACAGGCGTGCAGCGGTGCGGGTGACCGAAGAGGCCGCACGCTCGCATCCCATCACTTCGGTCTATCGTCAGATCGTCGAGGCGGCGCAGGTCGAGGTTGGAGAATGCTGGGCCCGCAACGAGATCTCGGTCGCTCGCGAGCACATGGCCACCGCGATCAGTCAGTACGTGCTCGGCACCCTCTACGCCCACCTGCCCATACCGGAGCGGACCCTGGGTCGAGCCGTGATCACCGGGGTCGAGGGCGAAAAGCACCAGCTCGGCTCGCACATGGTCGCGGACCTGCTCGAAGCCGAGGGCTGGTCGGTCCGCTTCCTGGGAACCCAGGTGCCCCATCGGGACATCGTCGAGGTGGCCCGCGAGCACGGCGCGAAAGCGGTCGGGATCTCGGCGACGATGTTGACCAGCCTGGACGGGGTTGACGGCCTCATCCGCGACCTGAGAGAGACCCTGGGACCGGAGCTTCGGATCGTGGTGGGAGGGCGTGCATTCCCTGCAGGGTCCGGCCTCTGGCGGGAGCTGGGCGCCGACGCCACCGGCCGCAACCTGGATGAGGCTCTCGAGGCCTTCCGGACCCTGCTGCCATGACCCCCCGGATCTCGTCGGCCCGTGACCCCGCCCGGGCCGCGCTCGCGGGGCTCGGGCTCTTCCGCTCGCTCTCGGCCGAGACCCTCGGTCGCGTGGCGGACCGCACGGTGAGCCGGGCCGTTCCCGCTCGACAGCGCATCTTTCGCCGAGGCGAGCCCTGTGAGGGGCTCTTCGTGGTCCTGAGCGGTCGGGTGCGGGTGTATCGGGCGAACCGGGAGGGCCGCGAACAGGTCCTCCATGATCAGGGTCCCGGCCAGCCTCTCGCCGAGGTCCCCCTCTTCGATGGGGGCCCGTACCCGGCCGACGCCCGAGCCGAAGAGGACAGCGAGCTGCTCTTCCTGCACCGAAGAGATTTCGAACGCCTCTATCACGAGGAGTCCGAGCTCGCCGACGCCGTGATTCGGGAGCTGGGGCGCAGGCTCCGGCGCGCGGTGGGGCTGATCGAGAAGATTTCGCTGAAGGACGTACCCTCGCGCGTCGCCCTTTCTCTGCTGGAGTACAGCGCGGGGTCGGGTACTGCCGACGGGCACTGGTTCACCCTTCCCCGGACCCAGTCGGAGCTCGCCGCCGAGCTGGCCACCACCCGGGAGAGCGTGGCCCGCGCACTGCGCACGCTGCGCGACGAGGGTCTGGTCGAGCAGGAGGGTGCCCAGGTGCGGATCCCGGACAGCGCCCGGCTCGAGGATCGCGCCCGGTTCAGTTGAACCCCCGCGTCACCGGATTTCCGTCGGGTCGCCACGAGGTCTCCATCGGATCGGCATCGGACCGGCAGGATCACCCCCGAAGCGAAGTTGCGCGGGCCGGCACTGCGGCCCCAGCTTCTCGGGGTCCACCCGGCAGGCGCCGCTCCCCCCGGTGCCTGCTCCCGCGCCCGCCACCCCGGAGACTGTCGATGTCCAGCGAGATCACGCCCCCATCCACCCCGTCCTCGCCCGCCGGCGGGTTGGAACGCCGTCAGTTTCTGGGAATTCTCTCCGCCGCCGGGTTGGGAGGCGGGCTCTTTCCCGGGGTCCTCTGGGCGGTGGCGCAGGAGACCGACGAGATCACGATCGAGGTCGTGGAGCAGGCGGAAAAGCTGGCCGGACTCACCTTCACCGAGGAGCAGCGCGAGATGATGCTGGGCGGGCTTCGGGGGAATATCGAAGCCTACCGGAGCCGTCGGGAGGCCATCGAGATCCCGAACCATGTGGCCCCCGCCCTGCACTTCGACCCCGTTCCACCCGGACGGGCCTGGCCCCGGGGGGAATCCACCGTCCGACCCTCGATTCCCACCACGCTGCCCGCCCGCGACCGCGACACGGACCTCGCCTTCGCCTCGCTCCCGGAGCTCGGGGCGCTGATCCGGGCCGGCGAGGTGACTTCGGAGCAGCTCACCCGTCTCTCGCTGGACCGCCTTCGCCGGCACGGCCCCCGACTGGAGTGCGTCGTGACCCTGACCGAGGAGCGGGGGATGGACCAGGCGCGTCGAGCGGACCGGGAGCTGGCCGACGGTCGGGTGCGGGGCCCCCTGCACGGAATCCCCTGGGGCGCCAAGGATCTGCTCGCCACCCGCGGCTATCCGACGACCTGGGGAGCCGCCCCGTTCAGCACTCAGGTGCTCGACATGGATGCCACGGTGGTCAGCAAGCTCGACGAGGCCGGTGCCGTCCTGGTCGCCAAGCTGACGCTCGGTGCTCTGGCGATGGGCGATGTCTGGTTTGACGGCCGCACCCGAAACCCCTGGAACCTGGAGCAGGGCTCGAGCGGCTCCTCGGCCGGCTCGGCTGCGGCCGTCGTCGCCGGGCTGGTGGGCTTCGCCATCGGAAGCGAAACGCTGGGCTCGATCGTCTCACCGGCCACTCGATGCGGGGCCACGGGGCTCCGACCGAGCTTCGGCCGGGTGAGTCGTCACGGGGCGATGGCGCTCTCGTGGAGCATGGACAAGATCGGCCCGCTCTGTCGCAGCGTCGAGGACTGCGCCCTGGTCCTCGGGGCGATTCAGGGAGAAGACCTTCTCGACCGGACCGTTCGCGACGTGCCTTTCAGGTGGGACGGCGAACAGGGAATCGAGGGCCTCCGGGTGGGGTATTTCGCGTCGGCCTTCGAAGGGGACGGAGACCGGGCTCCCATCGACCGCCGGGTACTCGAGGTGCTTCGGGGGCTGGGGGTGGAGCTGCACCCGGTGGGGCTCCCGGAAGACCTCCCCATCGGTGCCCTGCGAACGATCCTCAGCGCCGAGGCGGCCGCCGCCTTCGACGAACTCACCCGTAGCGGGCAGGACGAGCTTCTGGTCCGGCAGGATACCGGCGCCTGGCCGAACACCTTCCGCACCGCCCGGTTCATTCCCGCGGTCGAGTACATTCAGGCCAATCGCGTCCGCACCATCCTCATGGGGGCGCTGGACCGAGCCTGGGCCGATGTCGACGTGGTGGTCACCCCGTCATACGCCTCGAGCCTTCTGCTCGCCACGAACCTGACCGGGCACCCCGCGGTCGTGCTTCCGCACATCTCCCAGGCCGAGGCCGACCCGCTCAGCATCTCCTTCGTCGGAGGGCTCTGGAAGGATGCCGAGGCCCTTCGGGTGGCCAAGGCCTATCAGGACGCCAGCGGGCACCACCTGGAGCGCCCGCCGGGCTTCGCCTGAGGGGGGATCGAAGTCGCCGGGGGGGCAGTCAGCGACGGGATGGAGAGGCGGCCTCGTCCTCGACGCTTCCGTCGTCTGCACCGTCGCCACCGTCCTTCCAGTCCTGACCATAGACCCGGGGCCCGCACTCGGTGCAGATCGAGTGGCTGAAGTGGGCGTCGGAGCGGTCGGTGATGTAGCTCTCGACCGACTCCCAGTAGCCCTCGTCGTCGCGGATCCGCTTGCAGTGGGAGCAGATGGGGATCAGTCCCTTGAGTGCATGCACCTCGGTTCGGGCCTCGAGGAGCTCCCGATTCGTGTCCTCGAGGGAACGATTCGTCATGGCGAGTGCTCGCTCGCGCCGGCGCCCCCGGCGATTGAAGTACACGAGCACCCCGGCGAGCAGGACCGCCGACAGGAAGAGGCCCCCGGAAAGTATCGTGATCAGGCGCTGGCGGGCGATGAGCGCCTCCTGGACGCGCTGCTCCTCGCGCAAGAGCAGGTTCTCGCGCTCCTGTCGCTCGATCTCGGCCTGCGCCTCCATGGCCGAAACGCGCTGAAAGGCGCCCTGGTCGAAGATCGAGTCCCGGAGGGCCACGTGCGCCTGCAGGTTCGAGAGCGCCAGGGCGGGATTGCCGCGAAGCTCCTGCACCTCGGCGAGTGCCGCCAGCAGCTCGAGGGCGATCGGGCGCTGATCCCGGGCGCGGGCGGCTTCGAGCCCATCGCTCAGCGCCCGGAAGGCCTCGTCGAACTGCCCGACGATCCGGTAGGCTCGCCCCAGTTCGAGGAGCGCCCGGGCCTCGTATCGGGGGTTTTCGGCATCACGCGCCACCTGGAGGGTCTCGCGCAGCAGCGCCAGGCCCCCGTCGGTGTCTCCCTGGCGGATCCGGGCCATCCCTAGCCCGAGGGAGTTCAGAACCCGACCGCCCAAGGCATCGGTGGGTGGAATCGAGACGGCCTCGGCACCGTACTCCTCCAGCGAGGCCCGGAAATGGGTCTCGGCCTCGCCCCACTCCTCGTGGTCCAGGAAGAGCTCGCCCAGGTTCAGGCGTGCGTAGGCCCGCCCGAAGGCGTAGTCGATCCGATCCGAGATCTCGACCGCCTCGAGGTAGGCCTCGCGGGCTCGATCGAACTGCCCCCAGTCGTGGTAGGTACGCCCGACATTGGTGAGCGCCAGCGCCTGGCCGGCCTCGGCGCCGGTTTCCCGCCGGTACTCGAGCGCCCGCAGGAAAGAGGAGAGGGCGAGTTCGTAGTTCCCCCACTGGTAATGGGTGGCGCCGAGGTTGTTGTAGACCCGGCCGAGCGAGTTGGGGTCACCGAGCGCGGCCCAGTGTTCGCGCGCCCGCCCGAAGTTGACCACGGCGGAGTCGTAGCGGACCTCGTTCCAGTGGGCGAGCCCGACATGGTTGTGGGTCTCGGCCAGCCCGGTCGTGTCCCCCAGCTCTTCGAAGATCGTCAACGCTTCCCGACCGACCCTCAGTGCCTCATCATGTCGGCCATGATAGACGTACCCGTAGGTGAGCTCCTGCAGGGCCGAGGCCAGTGCGGCGGGCGGGCCTCCCCGCCGCGCCTCCACCTCCCGCTCGAATTCGGCCACGGGATAGGGATCCGCATCCTGCGCGATCAGGGACCCCGGAACGCAGAGAAGAGCGCCGCCACTCGCAAGAGCAAGCGCAGTCAAAGCGGATGCAGCGCGCCGGAACGCCCGGAGCCACACCCGGTTCAGTGCGTTGGGCACGGGTCTCTCTTCAGTCCACGGGGAAGCGTCGATCCAGGCCGACGGGCCAGGCGACAGATGCCAAAGATCTCTCCTTCAGGGGTGAGAATCAACTCGTGCCGCGCACCTCGCGGCACATTTCTCCAGAGAGGCCCTCGAGGAGGGTGACGGCCCGAGGGGCCCCGCACGGGTCCTCGGTGCCGGGTGCGCCGGCAGCACCCGGTGCAGGTGCGGACCGGGGCCCGGGCGGCTACGTTGGCGGTGGTCCCGGGTGGGGCCGCACGACGGGCTGGTGATGCTCGATGTGGGAGCAGGCACCCACGGCGGCACCCCCACCGAGCCCGCCTTCGTCAGCCGCTTCAGCTACCCCGAGGGCCACACCCACACGGCCTGGCGCCACGGCCGCTACCTCTTCGTGGGCGACGAAATCTTCCCGATGGACTGGGATCCCTACGGCACCATCGAGGCGCGCGGCTACATCCACATACTCGACATGATCGATCCGGAGCACCCGGTCGAGGTGGCCCGATACGAGGTGCCCGAAGCCGGGGTCCACAACTTCTGGGCCGAGGGAGACCACCTGTACATCGGCTACTATCAGGCCGGCCTCCGGGTCCTCGACATCTCGGGAGAACTCAGGGGAGACCTCTATCGGCAGGGGCGCGAGCTTGCAGTCCTCAAGACCACCGACGAGCACACGATGGCCCCGAACTGGCCCATGACCTGGGGAGCCCAGCCCTTCAAGGGCCACCTCTTCTCGTCGGACCTGAACTCCGGGCTCTGGATCACGACGCTCGAGATGGGTCCCCAGGTCGTCTTCTGACCTTCCCGCGGGATCTGGCCGGGGCTTCGAAATCATGGCACCTTGAGGATGCTGGATCCGGGCGATCGTCGCCCATCGATCCGCCGTCATCCCTCGGAGTTCCGCATGCGCCCTCGCGCCCTTTCGTCGATCCTCACCGCGCTCCCCTTCGCCCTGGCCCCCCTGTTCGCGGCCGCCTGCGCCCCCGGCGACATCCCGTCCGAGCTCACCCCGATCGGCACCATCCAGGGAACCGGCCCGACCAGTCCGCTCGAAGGTTCCGAGGTACAGGTCGAGGGCATCGTCAGCGCACACTTCCCGGCGCTCGGGGGCTTCTTCATGGAGAGTGCGGTCGGAGAGGACGATGGGGACCCCGACACCTCGGAAGGGCTGTTCATCGTCTGGGAACCCCCGACCGACACCGCTCTCGCGACGGGCCAGCGCGTCCGGGTCCAGGGGACCGTCACCGAGCGCGGTGAGACTCCGCCCACCCTGACCGCGCTCGACCCGGTCGAAGCGGTGGAGCTGCTGGGCTCCCCGAACCCCGAGGCGCTCCTCCCCGCCACGATCACCGACGCCCCGACGGGCCCGATCACCTGGGACCGGCTCGAGGGGATGCTGGTCCGAATCGAGGCGCCGCTCACGGTGACCGGACACTCCGGGCTGCAGCGCTTCGGCGAGATCATCACCAGCTTCGACGGGCGGCTCTTCCAGCCGACCGAGCTCTTCCGTCCCGGCCCCGATGCGGATTCCCTCAGGGCGCACAACGACCGCATGAAGCTGGTGCTCGACGACGGGAGCAACGAGCAGTGGCCCGAAGCGATCTCGTACCTGCCCGACTGGCCGGAGCACGACGCGCCCCTGCGGGTCGGGAGCGTCCTGGAGCCGATGACCGGGGTGATCGACGTGCGGCGGGCCGGCCACCTGCTCCTGCCCATCGAGACCATCGCGGTGCGCGAGCCGGCGGCCCGCCCGGATCCGCCCTCGGTCGACGGCCAGCTCCGGATCGGGGTGATCAATGTCGAGAACCTCTTCAACGGCGACGGCGAGGGCGGCGGCTTTCCCACCACGCGGGGAGCGCAGACCTTTGCGCTCTACGAACGCCAGCAGGCGAAGCTGGTGGCCACCCTGCAGGCGCTCGACGTGCACATCGCGGCGCTCGCCGAGGTCGAAAACGACGGGGTCGGCCCCCGCACCGCCATCGCGCAGTTCGCCCAGGCGCTCAACGACGCCGGCCCCGCGCGCGACTGGGCCCCGATCGAGCTGGAGGGCCCCGGGGGCGATGCGATCCGCGTCGGCCTCCTCTACCGCACCGGGGCGGTGACCCCGGTGGGCCCGGCGGTCTTTCCGACCGATTCGATCTTCGAGTGGGGCAGCCGACCCCCACTCGCCCAGGGCTTCCTCCCGAATGGAGAGGGCGCGGGGTCCGGTGCGACCGGCACCGGGGCCGAAGGGTCGACCGCCGAGCCCTGGGTCATCGTGGCCAATCACCTGAAGTCGAAGGCCGGTTGCCCCGATGACGGCCATCCACGGGCGGGGCCCGGTGACGCGGACCAGAGCGATGGCCAGGCGTGCTGGAATGCGCACCGGGTCGTGGCGGCCGAAGCGCTCGCCGACTGGATCGACTCCGATCCCACCGGCGTGGGCGCCGAGCGTGCCCTGATCGTGGGCGACCTGAACAGTTACGCTCACGAGGACCCGATCACGGTTCTCCGGGAACGGGGATGGACCGATGTCTTCGCCGAGTCCGACGACGGGCCTCCGTACAGCTACGTCTTCCAGGGGGAGTCGGGCCGCCTGGACCACGTGCTGATCCGTGCCTCGCAGCGCGCGCACCGGGTCGGAGCCGCCATCTGGCACAGCAACGCCGACGAGTTCACCGGGTTCGGCTACGAGTACGATCCACAGCCCACGGTGTGGCGCAGCTCAGATCACGACGTGCTCGTGGTGGGTCTGGATCCGTGATCGAACTGATCGTCCCCCCGCTCCAGCGGTGGCTCCTGTACTCGGGCACGATCCTGGTGGCCGGGATCACGGCGTGGCGATTCTTCATTGCCCCCGGTGCCGCGGCACATCTCGACGAAGACGGGCCCCGACGGATGGGCGCCCTCGAGGGCCGCGTGGCCGGGATCGGCGCGTGGGTCGTGCTCGCCCTCCTTCCGGTCTGGGGGCTGCGGCTGTACGTGCAGCTCCTGGGGTTCCGTGATCCCTTCGCCCCCCTCGCCGAGGACCTGGCGTATCTCGTCTTCGAGACCTTCTGGGGCAGCGTCTGGATGGGGCAGGGCGGGGTGATCGTCGCGCTCGCCGGGGTCTTCTTCTGGATCTCGCGACACCCCGCCGAGCAGATCCCCGCCCGGGTCCCCTGGGGCACCACCCCCGCTCCCCCGCCCCTTCCGCGCCGGTGGAAGCTCGCGGGCGCCGGGGTGCTCCTGCTGGCGCTGTCGCTGGCGCTGTCGAGCCACGCCATGTCGGTCCCCTCGAATCGGCCGCTGGCCGTGGGACTCGACGCCGCGCACGTCCTGGCCGCGGGCAGCTGGATCGGTGCGCTGGTCCTGATCCTGGCGGTACGGGACCGGGGGTCCCGGCCCGCCCGGGAGTCCGGCGTCGCATGCGCGACGAACCCGGCCTCCGGGGCCGACTCCGGCTCGGTCGCCGAAGCCGCCGCCGTGTCCTCGCTCCTCGCCGCCCAGCTCCGGGCCTTCTCGCCGGTCGCCATGGTCTCGGTGGGGGTGCTCCTGTTCGCCGGCTTCATCCTCTCGACGCAGCACGTCGGCACGTGGTCCAACCTCTGGGGCTCGCAGTACGGGCGCACCCTGCTCCTGAAGGTCGGGGTGACGCTGGGGGTGCTCGCGCTGGGGGCGCTGAACTGGCGCAAAGGCCTCCCCGTACTGGACACCGCCGAGGGCGCGATGCGCACCCGGCGACGCGCCTGGACCGAGGTGGGCCTCGCTGCGCTCGTGCTCGTGGTGACCGCCGTGCTCACCGGCACCTCGATGCCCGAAGGGGTTCACTGACCCGCCCCTCCCGCCGTTCTCCTCCGATTCCCCCTCGGCAGGCCCCCCTGCAGGACTCCCTGGATCCCCACGACACTCCGCCGCCGCACCCCCGCCGCACGCTCTGTGGGGGATTTCCCCACACGTGATCCCGGCATTTCTCCGACAGACCCGTCTGGGGGACTCGTCTAGCTTTCCACCTGTACAGATGGATCAAAACCGGACGTTTGCACGGATCCGGGCCCCTGAATATGGAAGGCACCCACGATGAAACGATCTTCAGGCCCCATGATGGGCATTGTCCTGCTCCTGATCGCCGCCGGGTGCGGAGACACGGCGGATCGCACCTCCGAGCCCGCGGATGAACCCGAGAACGGACTCACCGCCTTCGAGGAAGAGCACGGAATCGGTCCCTTCACCGAAGAAGTCGCACTCGGACCCGAGATCGACGAGGAGATGGCCCGGATGGGCCAGGAGGTCTTCGAGTTCAACTGCGAAGCCTGCCATGCGCTCGACGAGCGGTTCGTGGGGCCTCCGCTGGGGAATATCCTCGACATCCGGAGCCCCACCTTCGTCATGAACATGATCATGAACCCCAGCGAGATGGCGCAGCGCCACCCCGTCGTACAGGAACTCCTGCGCGAATACCCCGTGGTCATGCCCTATCAGAACATCAGTGAAGAGCAGGCTCGGGCGATCGTCGAGTACCTGCGAGATGCCAACCCGTAACCACGCCGTTCCCCGGGGCGTGGATCGCACTGCGCCCTCCATGTCCAAAGCAGTAAACGAGGAGTTGACCATGTTCAAGAAACACTTCGGGATGAAGCTGGGCATCGCCGCAATGCTGGTGGGTGTCATCGCCTTCTCCCTCACCGGCTGCCCCGGCGAGACGGGCATGATCGGGGCCGGAGACGCCGCCGATCGCGTCTACGTCGCCCCGGGCGACTACGACGAGTACTACGCATTCTTCTCAGGGGGATACAGCGGCCAGCTCTCGGTCTGGGGACTCCCGTCCGCCCGTCTGTTCAAGGTGATCCCGGTCTTCAGCCAGGACCCGGAGACGGGCTACGGCTACTCCGAGGAGACGAAGC
>REBS01000013.1 GCA_007692605.1 Gemmatimonadales bacterium | reverse complement strand
ACTCCCGCGCCGCGCGGCCGCTGGTCGTGAAGATCGAGGTGGCGTTGCCGTACTCGACCCGGTGCATCAGCTCGATCGCGTCCTCGACCGACTCGGCACGGGTGAGACCGGCCACGGGCCCGAAGATCTCCTCGCGCCCGACGCTCTGCTCCGGACTCACCCCCTCGAGCACCGTGGGGCCGACCCAGTTGCCCTTGGGGTAGCCGTCGACCTTGAACCCGCGTCCGTCAATCAGGACCTGTGCGCCCTCCTTCACGCCGGCTTCGATGTAGCCCTCGATCCGCTCCCGGTGGGGGGCCGAGATCACCGGTCCCATGAAGGTGTCGGGATCCAGCCCGTATCCCACCCTGACCGCGGACGCACCTGCGACGATCCGGTCGCGGATCTGGTCGTAGGCCTCGCCCACCCCGACGATCTGGCTGCCGGCAAGGCAGCGCTGTCCGGCCGATCCGTAGACCGAGTTGACGATCGCGTCGGCGGACAGCTCCAGGTCCGCGTCGGGCAGGACGATCATGTGGTTCTTGGCCCCGCCGAGGGCCTGGACCCGCTTCCCCCGGGCCGCGCCGTCGCGGTAGATGATCCGGGCGATCTCGCTCGACCCGACGAACGAGATGCCGACCACGTCCGGGTGCTCGATGAGCGCGGTCGAGACCGTCTTGTCGCCGTGCACCACGTTCAGGACGCCTTCGGGGAGGCCGGCCTCGCGGGCGAGGTCCACGATCTTCTGATGGGTGAGCGGGTCCTGCTCGCTGGGCTTCAGCACGAAGGTGTTTCCGGTCGCGACCGCGTACGGCCAGAACCAGAGGGGGATCATCACCGGAAAGTTGTAGGGGGTGATGCCGGCGAAGACCCCGATCGGCTGGCGGATCGTCTCGCAGTCGATGCCGCGCGCGACGTCCTCGAGGGTGTCCCCCATCATGAGGGTCGGGATCCCGCACGCATGCTCGACATTCTCGATCCCGCGCTGCACCTCGCCGTGACATTCCTTGAAGTTCTTGCCGTGCTCGCGGCTCAGCATCCGCGCCAGCTCGTCCTGGTGCTCCTTGAGGAGGGCCTGAAGGCGGAAGAGAACCCGGACGCGTTCCGCCGCCGGGGTGGCCCTCCATGCTGGAAAGGCCTCTCTGGCCGCGGCCACTGCGGTATCGACATCCCCCGCCGTCGAGAGGGGGACCTGGGCGAGCACCTCATGGGTGCCCGGATCCATCACATTCAGGGCGTCCGTCCCGGACGCTGCCACCCACTCTCCGCCAATGAAGTTGGGGATCGGGTCGGAGTTTCGGGTGCTCGCCTTGTCGGTTACGGTCGTCATCGTCTGAGGAACCTCGGGTTTCACTGGCTCGGGAGGGCCGGGGACCGGCTTCGTATTGTAGATTGTATATAATTTCTTCGGGCAGAATGCGCTACCCGTCCGGCCCCGAACTCAATTCGCCAGCTGGCCCCGAACCCGCTGGAGGCGGATCGCGGCACGCAGTTGCTGGACCGTTTCATCGACCATGGTCGTCGGAATTTCCTCGAGCGTCTCGTCCAGGAGGGCGGAGAGTGCGAGGGCGCGCTCCATCGGCTCCCGTTCCAGCCAGACGACACGCAGGGGACTTTCGCCCGCCGCGACCACGCGACAGAGGGCGGGTCGATCCAGGAGGCCGTCATCCCCATACAGGAGAACGTCCATCTCGGGGTCGATGGGGATCTGGGCCAGCCTTGCGTAGGCGCCGAGCAGGGTCCGAGCCGTTGTCATCCTCTCCAGCGCATACCGCATCCGAAGGGCCGACGCGCGGTCGGCATCCGTCAGCTCCGCCGCGTCCTGACACACCGAGCTGAAGACCCGGTTCAGGGAGGCCGATTCGTACCGCCGAAGCTCTTCCTCGATCCGCCCCTCGAGTCGGCTGCGGAGGGATGCCGGAGCCGGGGTGATCTGCCAGGCGACAACGCTGTTGACCATCGCAGGGTACGAGTGCTCCAGGAAGTGCGCTTCGGGATCCGGGACCCGTTCGTCCACGGAGCGGACCCGATCACTGTCCACATCGCCCGCCATCTCCTCGAACCGGCGAAGGACCATCGGGCCTTGCGCCCGGTAGCGAGCCACGACCTCATCGCCCGTGATCCGGAGTTCGGCCTGGATGTGGACGCGGGTGTGGGTCACACGGTCGTGCCTCTTGCCGAAGAGAATCCAGCGCCGGCGGACGTTCTCGCGCGTGATGCTGTCGGTCGCCACCGTCCGGTAGACCAGTGTCGGCTCCTCGAGCGCAAGGACGGCGGCGGTCCGAAGCTCCTGGGGGATCGATCCGGAGACGAGGGTCGGCGCGGCCAGGGTCGGGCGGCCGGGCGCCTCGGGCACCATCCGGTTCATGAGGGTCTGGGGATCCACCCGTCGCAGCTGTTCCTGCTGGTAGCGCTGGGCCAGCGTCTCCGCTTCGTCACTCAGCGCTGCGGCCCCCGCCTGGTACTCGTCCAGCACTCGCTGGAGGACGCCGCCGGGGGTCCCGCTCGGATCCACCGTGATCGCGTTCAGGGTGCGTTGGATTTCGGTTCCGGTGGCGAGGAGTGCCTCGAGATCACCCGGAGAGACCCCGGCGGCGTTCTCCGGCCACTCCGTGAGCATGGCCAGGTACGCCTGCGTGGCCACGGTCCACTCGACCGGGTTGGCCCCGCCACGTCCACCGGCCATCCCGGCGTAGCCCAGCCGCTGTTCGGCCGCCCGGGCCAGGAGGGGGAGCCGGAATGCCAGGTTCGTCTGCGAGGTGTCAGCCAGCGCCTGCATCAGCGAACGGTCGTCGACCGGAGTGGTCCGATCCGTCAGGAGTGCGTCGCGGGCGTCCCTCGCCCCCCGTGCCCGGAAGTCCGTCAGACATTCCGAGAAGGGTCCGAACTCCAGCCGGTCGAACGGGGGGAGATGCCGCTCCCGGTGCTCGAGGCAGCGGATCAGGGTGCGCGAGAACTCTCGGTCGAAGCCGGCCTGCATGTAGGTGACCAGGTTCTGGTCGAGCCGGTCGATCTGACCACTGAGCTGATCCATCCGGTTGCCGAGGCTCGTCAGTTCACCGACGACCTCCTGGTGGTTGCGGGCGACGAGGACTTCCATCCTCCCGAACCCCTGATCCAGCTCCGCCATCACTTCGTCGAAGCGCAGGTCGATCCCCTCGAACCCCTCTGCCATCTCATCGCGCAGCGAGTCCACCATATCCCGGAGCGCACGGATCTCGACGGTTGCCGATGGGCCCATCGCCCCCGGGGTCAGCTGAAAGAAGCTCGCAACCCCCGAGGCGAGGGTGAACACGTTTCCGCTCAGCGCGGCGAGGGCGACCTGCTGCCCGAGCTCTCCGAGGTTTGCACGGAAGGCGTATCCTTCCTGGCGCAGATCGGTGGCGGCGTTGCCGAGGGCACGGATCCGGTCGGTCACACCGGTCTCGATCCCGGCGAGCGAGGCCGTGCGCGAGGCCAGGTAGACGAAGGAGCGCTGGGTGGCCCAGTCGAAGGCAGCGTCCGAGTCGGTGACCGAGGTCAGAAAACTCCGGTACTCCCGAATCGTCGCCTGCGAACTCTGGAGCGAGGCGACCGCGGGGTGGGCACGGACCAGGGCCTCCAGTCGGGGAGCCTGGGCGAGGATATCGGAGACGGCGTCATCCGGCGTAAAGCCCATGAGCCCCGCCACCAGCGCCGACAGTTCACCGTTCGCGGTTTCCTCCCCCGGCAGGTTCCAGCCCTGGAGCCGCAGCGTTCCCTCGATCGCCTGTTCCGCGAAGGCCTGCAGGGGAGAGAAGCGCCGGCTCTCGCCTCCGAAGGGGGCATCCACCGGGATCCCCGCGATACCCGCCGGGATGGGCTCGCCCGGACGCAGGTAGAGTGAAATCAGCCGAGCCCCCTCATCCGTCAACTCGCGCCCGAGTCCGGACGGGAGCAGAGGCGCCATCGCCTCGAGCGAGCAGAGGGTGCCCTCGACCGGGTCGTCCAGGCCCCGGCATCGGTCCACCCGGGCGAGATCGCCCGCAGACGCGGGTCCGCCGAGCACGGACAGGAGGGAGCCGGCGGTTGCGGCCCAGGTCGCCTGATCAGGGGCATCCGCACTCCGATTCACCAACGCGAGTGCGAGGATCGCCGGATAGTCACGCTCGGAGAGGAGCTGCTCGAGCGCCGCCGCGGTCCAGACCACCCCGGAGAGCGGGTCGTCCTGTCCGGCGGCGGACACCGGGAGCATCAGGATCAGCACCGTGGCCACCAGGGCCATCGTCCCCGGAAGAGTCTGAGCAGGCTTCACAATCCACCGCAGGCCGCAAGTCGGATGAGGAGACCAGAAACGCTCTTCTCCTACCCGGCCGGTCAGCCGGGGTTCATCGGCGATCCCGGCGTCCACTCGCCCCGACACCCCGCTCACGGATCCGACGGATCGAGCGCCTCCTGAAAGCGCAGCCAGTTCTCGTCGGAGACCTGACGCCGGCAGACGCCGGTCCAGTCATCCGGATCCACCCCCCGCAGCCGGTGCGTCCGGAGCGTCTCTTCGACCGGGTCGGGGCCCAGCGCCGGAGGGGGCGCCTGGTCCGGGATCCGGACCCCCGCCCGATTGAAGAATCGGGGCAGCCGATCGCGCCCCAGCTTGACCGTGAAGCCGGTCTCGTGGACCCCACGGTGATGCGACGGGCAGAGCAGGACCAGGTTGTCCAGGCTCGTCGCCCCCCCATCGGCCCAGTGCAGGATGTGATGCGCCGACACGTAGCGCCGCCCGCATCCCGGAAAGGCGCACCCGCCGTCACGGGACCATAGCGCCCGCCGGATGGCCGGCGGGATCGTCCGCGTCCTGCGGCCGACATCCAGTACTTCGCTGGAGGGGCCGCGGACGATGCGGACTACCGAAGCGTCGCAGGCCAGGCGCCGCGCGGTCTCGGAGGGGATGGCCCGCCCATCGACATCCGCCACGCCTTTCCCCGTCAGGGTCTGGTACGGGACGTTGACCATGACCATGTACCGCTCCGCGCTTGGGGATGGGGGAACGCAGCCGCATCCGGACCCCGACACCGATTCCGCGGAATCGCTATCCGCCTTCGCTCCCGCGTCCCCAGCGTCACCGGATGATCCCACGGGCCCGGCCCCCAGCTTCGCGACTCTGGCCTCCGGCTCCCGAGCGCCGTCCTGCGATTCCCCGGAATCGGTGCTGGACCCCGGCCGGACATCCGCGAATCC
>REBS01000108.1 GCA_007692605.1 Gemmatimonadales bacterium | reverse complement strand
CCGAGCCCCGGACACCCAGGAGCGCCCTGGCGTCGGCGGGCAGGAGGGTGTCGGCGCCTGGAGAGGCTTCCCGTCCGGGCGTCACCGTGGTCCGGTTCCCGAAGCCCTCCACCGTGAACTGATCGTTGAGTTCCCAACCGCCCCGGAAGCCAAGGTCGGTACGGTTCACTTCGACGGGGGTGAAGAACCCCGGCGGCCGCTGCGCCGTGCGGCTGCGGTAGTGCAGCGCCAGACCCCGACCCGGGGCCGGAAAGAGCGCATACCGAAGGTGGGTCCCGTACGCGGCCCCGGGCTCATCGCGGAAGGGCCCGTCGGTGTCGAGGCGATCGAGGGCCAGAAGGAGCGTGCCGCCGAGCGCGTCGGGATGCAGGAAGGTGGCGCGGAAGGTGTTCGTGCGCAGATCCCCGGTCGACACGTCCAGGTAGGTGTAGGCACGCGGGTCGATCACCCGGAGCGTCTCGAGGTGGATCCGCAGCTCCCCGGCCCGTCGTTCCACCCGGATCGACTCCAGTCCGGCCAGCCCCACCTGGGCCAGATCCACCACTCCGCCCTCCATGGGCGCGTCCTCGATTCCGTCCCGAAAGACGCGCACCTGCCCGGGTCCCATCCCGGCGAAGGTCACCGCCACGGGGTTCCCGTAGTCTCCCCCCCGGAGCATCACGATCCCGGGAACCAGCGAGAGCAGGTCGTGCACGGTCATCGCGTGGGTCGCCATGATCGCCTCGCGGTCGAACTCCCACACGCCCGCCTCGGAGATCGCCGGTCGGCCGCCACGGGCGCCGGGGACGTTCCGGGGCGGAACCTGCACCACCTGCTCCACCGCGGGTCCCACGATCGTGTCGCTTTCGGGGGCGATCAGCCGACGCAGCGAGTCGGGGGGGATCTGACCCGGAGGCGACACGATCATGGGAATGATCGTATCGCGGATGATCGTGTCGGCCAGGATCGCGTCCGGTACCGGGAACGAATCGGAGCCCGAGGCATGCCCGGGGTCCGAAGGCCCCCCCATGGGAAGGGCCTCTCCGGTTCCCACCCCGGCCCAGAGGAGCAGCCCCAGTCCGGCGAGAAGCGGCACCAGCCTGCGCGCCCCCGTCTCAATCATCGCGGTTCCGGTCATCGAGACGTGTCCTCACCCGCTCCGGGTGCGGACCCATTCCAGGAGCAGCCGGGTCGGGAAGCCGAAGCCCCCCTTCCGCTGGTAGGGGGCCCGCGGCTCGCCATACGCGGTGCCCGCGATGTCGAGGTGCGCCCAGGGCACGTCGCCCTTGAATTCCGACAGGAAGAGCGCGGCGGTGATCGCCCCTGCCGGACGCCCCCCCACATTCTTCAGGTCGGCCACCGGGCTGTCGAGCTGGGATCGGTAGGCGTCCCAGAGCGGCAGGGGCCAGCACCGTTCTCCGGAGCGATCCCCGGCCCCCCGCAGCTCCTCGACCAGGTCGTCGTCGCTGCCGAGCAGCGCCGCCGCCTGGTGCCCGAGTGCGATCACGCACGCCCCGGTCAGGGTCGCGCAGTCGACCATGGCGGCCGGCTTGAAGTGGTCGGCGGTATACGAGAGCGCGTCGGCCAGGATGAGACGTCCCTCGGCATCGGTGTTGATGACCTCGACGGTCTTGCCCTGTCGAGTCCGGATCACGTCGCCCGGCTTCGTGGCCTTCCCATTCACCATGTTCTCGGACGAGGGCACCACGGCCACCACGTTCACCACGGGTCGGAGCATCCCGATCGCCTTCATCGCCCCGAGCACCGCCGCACCGCCGGACATGTCGAACTTCATGTCCTCCATCCCCTTCGGCGGCTTCAGCGAGATTCCTCCGGTGTCGAAGGTGAGCCCCTTGCCGACCAGCGCCAGCGGCGCCTCACCCTCGCCCCCTCCCCGATGCTCGAGCACGATCATGCGGGGCTCCTCCTCGGAGCCGGCGGCGACGCTGAGCAGCGCTCCCATCCCCTCGGCCTTCATCTCGTCGGGGCCCAGAACCGTGATCTCGAGACCGAGGTCGGCTGCCATCGCCTCGGCGACCTCGGCCAGGTGCGAGGGCGTGGCGACATTGCCGGGGCGGAACTGCAGAATCCTCGCCAGGTTCTCTCCGGCACCGAAGGCCGAACCCACCCGGATCGCCTCCTCGACCCCCGAGGGGGCCTCCCCGTCCGCGTCCACCGAGAGGAGTGCCCGGTCCACGAGGGGCTTCGGCGCGTCATCGCCCTCCCCGGGCGTCTTCAGTTCGCGGAAATCGAAGGCGGCAAGGTGAATCCCCTCGGCCCCCGCCCGCACGGCCTCGAAGGCCCCGTCCTCTTCGCCGGCCAGCGCCGGCACCACCAGGTGAAGCTCGGTGACCGAGAGTGCCTCGGCCCGTCGCACCGCCCGGCCCGCCAGCTTCCGAACGGTCTCGCGATCGGCCTTCTCCACCTTCCCCATCCCGACAAACAGCACCCGCTGGGGCCCATCTCCATCGCGGTGGAAGAGCGCAAAGTCGTCGTCGCTGTCCCGGCCCCGAAAGTCACCGCGCTCTCGCGCCCGTGTCAGACCCCCGTCGACGAGCGCATCCAGTGCCTGCTGCGAAGCCGAGAGCGTCTCGGCATCCTGGAAGATCCCGATCGCCACCAGAGCGACGGGTTCTTCGGACGCTCCCGCGGAGGCCGGAGTAATGTCCACCAGGTCCTCGGTCCGGACGTAGCTCATGCAGCGGTTCCCCTCATGTGACGAATGATCTGCGCCCCGAACTCCGACGTCGCGACCTTGGTCGCCCCTTCCATCTGCCGCTCGAGATCGTAGGTGACCGTACCGGCCCCGATCGCCGCCTCCATTCCCCGGTCGATCAGGCGCGCCGCCTCGTTCCACCCCATGTGCTCGAGCATCATGACGGCCGAGAGGATCAGCGAGCCCGGATTCACCTTGTCGAGCCCCGTGTACTTGGGCGCGGTCCCGTGCGTCGCCTCGAAGAGCGCCACCTCGTCGCCGATGTTGGCCCCGGGCGCCATCCCCAGCCCTCCGACCTGCGCGGCGCAGGCATCCGACAGGTAGTCCCCGTTCAGATTCGGCGTCGCCAGGATGTCGTACTCGTCGGGACGCAGGAGCACCTGCTGGAACATCGCGTCGGCGATCCGGTCCCCGATCACGATCCGCCCGGCCGGATCCTCTCCCTCCCACACCGCCGACTCCGGGAGGGTCCGCTCGGGGAAGCGCTCCCTCGCCACCTCGTACCCCCAGTCCGAGAAGGCACCCTCGGTGAACTTCATGATATTCCCCTTGTGGACCAGCGTGACCATGCGCCGATCCCGCTCCAGCGCGTACTCGATCGCGGCCGCCACATGGCGCTTCGTGCCGAAGGGGCTGATCGGCTTGATCCCGATTCCGCTCTCCTCGCGGATCGACGCACCCATCTCGTCGACCAGGAAGCGCCGCACCTTCTCGGCCTCGGGCGTACCCGACGCCCACTCGATCCCGGCGTACACGTCCTCGGTGTTCTCGCGGAAGATCACCACGTCGAGCCGCTCCGGCTCCTTCATCGGCGAGGGCACCCCCTTGATCCAGCGGACCGGACGCACGCACGAGTACAGGTCGAGCACCTGCCGCAGCGTCACGTTGAGCGAGCGGATCCCGCCTCCGACGGGCGTGGTGAGCGGACCCTTGATCCCGACCTTGAACTCGCGAAGCGCCTCGAAGGTCTCTTCCGGAAGCCACTCACCGGACTTCTCGTGCGCCTTCTCGCCGGCAAAGATCTCCATCCACGAGATCTCGCGGTCCCCCCCGAAGGCCTCTTCGACCGCGGCGTCCACCACGGCCCGGGTGGCCTTCCAGATGTCGGGCCCGATCCCATCGCCCTCGATGAAGGGCACGATCGGCCGATCGGGCACCCGGAGCGATCCGGCCTCGACGGTGATGGGATCTCCGGTCTCCGGAATGACGGCGTGACGATACGAGGTCATGGGTCGGGGCCTCCTGGGGGATGTTTTGGGGGATGGCAAACCGGGCGCCGCACGATCCCGGGGGAGCCTCCCCCGTGAACCCCCGACGCCCGCTGCACATCGATGGACACGCTGCGCGGTCAAAGCCTCCGAAGGTAGGGGCGATCATGGGCCGCAGGCAAGGTGTTCCGCCCTCTCCGGCGAGTCCGGCCCCCCGATTTCGGCTGCCGATGCCACCCACTTCCGGGCGCGGCACACCAGCCCCCCGTTCGGGTAGGCGCCTGTCGGACGGAGAGGCCCATGCGGGGACGGTACGCCCCCGGGGGCCGGCTCAGGGTGAATGAGGAATCCAACCAGGGAGAGTGGACGGGTGAGTGAACGCGCGATGGCGAAGTGGACCGATACCCTCAAGGAACGGGTGACGCTGGTGACCGGGGGCTCCGGGGGGCTGGGAAGGGGGGTGGTCAAGGTCCTTCTCGAGGCGGGAGCCCGCCTGCACATCCCGATCTACGCCGACGACGAGATCCCCGCCCTCGAGGCCTTCCTGGGCAACGGGTTCTCGGCGCTGAACCTCCACTCCGACGTCGACCTGACCGACGAGTCCGATGTGACCGCCCTCTTCGATGCGATTCGCGAGGCGGAGGGGCACGGCCCCGACGCGGTGGTGAATCTCGCGGGGGGCTTCGCGATGAGCCCCATCGAGGAGACCGGCCCCGGGGTATGGGACCGCATGTGGCGGATGAATGCCACCACGGCCTTCCTGGTATCCCGGGCCGCCTTCCCCGAGATGAAGTCCCGGGGCCATGGACGGATCGTGAACGTCTCCGCCCTTCCCGCCCTGGATCGTGGGCAGTCGGGGCTGACGGCCTATGGAGCCGCCAAGGCCGCCGTCCTGAACCTCACCCAGACCCTCTCCAGGGAGGGGGTGGAGCACGGGATCACGGTGAACGCCGTGCTGCCCTCGATCATCGACACCCCGGGTAACCGCGAGGCCATGCCCGATGCGGATCGCCACCGCTGGCTCGACCCGGTCGAGATCGGCCGTGTGGTCCGGAGCCTGCTCTCCGACGAGGCGCAGATCGTGAACGGGGCCGCGATCCCCTTGACCCTCGGACCGAGCTGACCCGCTGCCCCGAATTCGTCGATATCCCCTTTCCGTTCCCGACCTCACCCTTTAGCTTGGGGGACGCAGTGAGTTGAGAATGGTTCTCAACCGATCCACCTCGCAGCCCCACCCGCCCATGCCTGTCACATCGCAGCTCCCTGTCCGCCCGGTTCTTCTCCACCGCGGTCGAACGCCGCTGCACACGATGGTCGGCCTCCTCTTCTGTCTCGCCCTTCTGCCGATCCTGGCAGGGTGCGGCGACCCCGATGCCGAGGTGGTGAACGTGTACAGCCATCGGCACTACGACACCGACGAGGCGCTCTTCCAGCAGTTCACCGCCGAGTCCGGAATCGCGGTGCGCGTCGTGAGTGCGTCGGCCGACGAACTCATCGCCCGCCTCGAGCGGGAGGGCGAGGCGTCACCGGCAGATCTGCTGATCACCGTGGACGCCGGCCGCCTGCATCGGGCTAAGGAGCGCGGCCTGCTGCAGGCGGTCCGCTCGGAGACCCTCGCCGAGGCGGTGCCCGCGCACCTGCGCGATCCCGACGACCACTGGTTCGGGCTCACCACTCGAGCCCGGATCCTCGCGTACGCCCGCGATCGGGTGGATCCCGGGGAGCTCTCGAGCTACGAGGCGCTGACGGATCCCGCCTGGGAGGATCGGATCCTGGTGCGCAGTTCCGAGAATATCTACAACATCTCGATGATGGCCTCGATCGTGGCGGCGCACGGGGCCGAGGCGGCCGAGGAGTGGGCGCGTGGAATGGTGGCGAACTTCGCGCGCCCTCCGCAGGGCAACGACACCGACCAGATTCGTGACGTGGCCGCGGGAGTCGGGGACGTGGCGATCGTGAATACGTATTACGTGGGCCGCCTTCTGAACCACGAGGACCCGGAGTCCCGCGAACTCGGCCGTGCCGTCGGAATCTTCTTTCCGAACCAGGACGATCGCGGCACCCATGTGAATGTCAGTGGAGCCGGTGTGACGGCCCACGCCCCCAACGTCGAAAACGCGGTCCGCCTTCTCGAGTTCCTGGTCGGGGTCGAGGCCCAGACCGCCTTCGCCGAGGCCAACTTCGAGTATCCGGTTCGCGAGGGGGTCGAATGGGCCTCCACCCTCCTGGAATGGGGCGAGTACAGGCCCGACCCGCTTCCCCTTTCCCGACTGGGTGAACTGAACAACGAAGCGGTGCAGATCTTCGACCGTGCCGGATGGCGCTGACTCTCCTCGGCAGACTCCGCAGCTTCGCCCACCGGGCGCGTGAGCAGCTTCGCCCCCGCTTCCGCGTCACCCTGACCCCATGGACGGTCGCGACCCTGGTGGTCGTGGCGCTCGTTCTGCTCCCCCTGGCCTCGATCCTGATCGGGGTGCTGCAGGGGGGAAGCGAGACCTGGGACCACCTGGCTTCGACCGTCCTCGGGTTGTACATCTGGAACTCGGTCATCCTGGTCTTCTGGGTCGGGGGGCTGACCCTTCTTCTGGGCATTTCAACCGCCTGGCTGGTCACCACCTGCCGGTTCCCCGGTCAGCGGATCTTCGCGTGGGCACTGATTCTCCCGCTGGCGATCCCGACCTACATCATCGCCTTTACCTACGCCGAAATCCTCTCGCACACGGGTCCGGTCCAGCAGCTCCTGCAGCTCGTGTTCGCCCAGGAGCAGACGGTTCGTCTCCGGACCGGGCTCATGTCGGTCGGTGGTGCGGGCGTGATGATGGCGCTCGTGCTATATCCGTATGTGTATCTCATCACGCGGACCTCCTTCCACAAGCAGTCGGGGGGGATCCTCGAGAGCTCCAGGATCCTGGGAAAGTCACCGTGGCAGACCTTCCTCAAGGTCGCCCTTCCCATGGCCCGGCCGGCGGTGGTCGCCGGGGTCACCCTCGTCCTGATGGAGGTGCTCAACGAGTACGGGGCAGTCAAGTACTTCGGGGTGTCGACCTTCACGACCGGAATCTTCCGCGCCTGGTTCTCGCTCGGTGACGGGCCGGCTGCGATTCGCCTGTCCGCCTGCCTGCTCGTCCTCGTATTCATCCTGATCCTGGCGGAGCGGGCACAGCGAGGTCGCGCACGGTTCGACGGGGGCTCGCGCACCTTTCGGCCGGTCGTGCCCTACGAGCTTTCGGGGTGGAAGGCCGCGGGGGCGTTCGGCGTCTGCATGGTCCCGGTCACCCTCGGCTTCATCCTGCCGATCCTGCAGCTTCTCGCCTGGGCCTGGCAGGTCGCGCCCGAAGCGCTCGACCGTCGCTTCCTGACCCTCGCCCTCAACTCCTTCGGGCTCGCCAGTGGTGCCGCGCTGCTCGCCGTGCTCGTGGCGATCCTGATCGCGTACTCGGTCCGGCTGACTCCGACCCCTCTCCTCTCTCTCGCCTCGCGCGCCTCGTCGCTCGGCTACAGCATCCCGGGAGCCGTCATCGCGGTCGGAGTTATGGTGCCCTTCCTCTGGATCGATCGACGCCTCGCACCCCTTCTCTCCGGGCTGACGGGCTCTCCGGTCGGGCTGCTCCTGACGGGCACCGTGGCCGCCCTGGTCTTTGCGTATGTCGTGCGATTCCTGGCCGTCGCGCTCAACCCGGTCGACTCGGGGTTCACCCGGGTCTGCGGAAACCTCGACGAGACCTCACGCTCACTGGGAGCGCCGCCGATGAAGACCCTCTTTCGCGTGGACCTGCCGCTCCTGAAGGGAACCCTCGTCTCGGCCGGCCTCCTCGTCTTCGTCGACGTGCTGAAGGAGCTTCCCCTGACCCTCATCCTGCGGCCCTTCGACTTCGACACCCTGGCCACCCGCGCCTTCCAACTCGCCTCGGACGAGCAGGTCGCCCGCTCCGCCCTTCCGGCCCTCCTCATCGTTGCGGTGGGCGTGATTCCGGTGATTCTCCTGAGCCGAATCATCGCCCGGCAGCGCATCTGAGGCCCTGCAGGCGATTGCGTCCCAATATCGGCCAGCTTGTCCTATCGAGAAGGGGGCGACCGGATGGCACCCGATCCGACGCGGTCCCCCCTCCCCCGCAGGAGTGCTGGTCCCACCCGCTTTTCCCGGGTCGATGGCGCGACCTCCACACCGGCCCCGTCTGGCACACTCCTTCCTTCGATGATACCCTTCAAGCCAGACACGTGGCACCCATCACCGCTTCAGGAGGAGTTTGATGTTCGATCGAGTACTCGTGGCAATGGACCTCACCCCGGCCAGTGAGGCACTGGTTTCGATTCTTCCCGAGTTGAAGGATTTCGGGACGGGGGAGCTTCACCTCGTCCATGTCGCCCGACCCGTGGCCTATCCGGTCTCGGCCTCGATTTCCGCACTCGACGGCATCCGCGAACGCCTCGGCAACCTTCAACGGACCCTCGAGGGCAAGGGGTTCGAGGTACAGGTTACCGTGACGACGGGCGCCCCCGCGGTGAAGCTCTGTGAACTCGCCGAGGAACGGGGCGTCGATGCCATCCTCATAGGCTCCCGGAGCCGCAACCGGGTCCAGGAGGCCTTCGTTGGAAGCGTGGCCTGGGAGGTCGTCCGGCGCACCAAGACCCCGGTCCTCCTGCAGCGGATCGAGCCCTCCCGCCCCGACCCGGAATCGGCCCTCGAGGTTCGGGGGTCCGGGCTTCCGAACCGCATCCTTCACCCGACCGACTTTTCAGACCTGGCGGAGCGGGCCTTTCACTGGGTCGAGGGGATGGTCGACGCGGGTGTGAAGGAGGTCACCCTCCTTCACGTGCACCCGGTGGGCGACGACGTGGCCCGCAGCGAGGCCAGGATCCTTCTCGAAGCCAGAGCCGAGCGACTCAAGCGCAGGGGAGCCACCGAGGTGGAGGTGAAGATCAGGGGTGGGGATCCGGCCGAGGAGATTCTGCTCTCGGGCGCGACCAACCCGGATCACATCGTCATCATGGGAACGCACGGCCGGGGATTCCTCCCCGAGATCGTCCTGGGGAGCGAAAGCCGGCAGGTCGTGCGCCGTGCCGTTGCTCGGGTCCTGCTGATCCCGTCGGCCCGATCGAGCGTCTGACGATTCGGCGGGCCACGACCCTCCGTCAGTGAACCGGGTCCGCTCCCTCTGCGTCCACTCCGAGCTCATCGGTATCGAGTCCGGACGCAGAGGGGGCGGACCCGTCGTCGTCTCCCGCATCGGGTCGACCGGTACGGGCGAGCCTTCGCGCCACCGCCAGCAGATCCCCGGGTTCGAACGGCGGAGTCAGGATGGGCAACTCGTCGGGAATCCCTTCGTCCGACCGGATCGCGGCATGGGCCTGCTCGCGGCTCGCATCCGAGAAGTCTCCGCGACCCACCCCCGGTCGGGACCGTCGATCGACCAGAACCGCCGGCAGGTCCGGAGAAAGCGCCCGCGCCCTGCGGACGAGCTCCATCCCCCGTTCACCGGCAAGAAGCCGACGCTCGACCACGAGCAACGAGAGCGTCCGGCCGACCCGGTGCAGGATCCGCTGCGCGCCCGAGAAGCCCTCGGCACGCTGCACATCGAACCCTCCGCGGTCCAGAACCCGTTCGAGGAGGCGGGCGAGGAATGGATCGTCCTCGACCACGAGCGCTCGGGGCCGACCTTCGTCTTCCCCGCGACGGACACCGGGGGGGGCCGGCAGCTCCTCGATCGAATCCAACGGTTCCGCAAGCGGCAGATGGACCGTGAACCGGGTCCCCTCGCCGGGTGTCGAGAGCACATCGACCCACCCCCCGTGCCCCTCGATCACCGCCTGAACGAGGGGAAGGCCGAGACCCTCGCCTCCCGCGGACCGTCGCGTGGTGAACCACGGCTCGAAGATCCACGGAAGGTCCCCTCCCCGGATCCCCTGACCCCGGTCCTCCACGACGACCCGGGCGATGGGCAGGGGCTGAGCCCCCTCGGCCCGGAGCAGGCGCACGCGAACTCGATCTCCCTCTGCCGACGCCTCCCTGGCATTGCGCACCAGCTGTTCGATCGCTCGCTCGAGCATCCACCCGTGTCCGCGAATGACAAGGGGCTCCGGAGACGGTCCGATCAGGAGAGGGACACGGTCACCGGTCAGCTTGCCCAGTCGCACCGCCAGGGAGCCGAGAAGGCCATTGAGTTCCAGTGCGCGATGCGCCGAGCTTCCTTCGTGGCCCCAGCGCAGGAAGTGCTCGACGCGTTCTCGCGCCTCATCGCTCGCCCGTCGGGCGTCACGCAACAGACCCGGCTCGACTCCGGACTCACGAAGGAGGTCCTCGAGCAGGGACAGGTAGCCATCCTGGACCTCGAGGAGGTGGCGAAGATCCCCCGCGAGGTCGAGACCCAGGATCCCGACGGCCTCCATCGACCGGAGGCGACGCAACCGGACCTCCAGGTTTCGGTTCGGCAGCGTCCGAAGCGTCGATCCTCCGGGCGCCTCGGTGATCGGGGATCGAGACACGGGGTCGCCGAAGCCCCCATCTCGTCCCGGAGCCGCTAGTTCGGCTCCCGCCCCCGGGGCACCCGGCGTCTCCTGCTGGGCAGGCGGCATCGATATCCAGAGCTGCTCGACCTGTAGGGCCAGGGACACCGCATGATCCCGGTCACCGGGGTCCCACTGCCTGGGCTCGGTCGTGCTCTCGAAGGCGAAGAAGCCCCGGACCCCGTGCTCTCGACGAATCGGAACCGCAAGGATCGATCGCACGCCCTCGTCTTCGAGATATCGGCGCAGGGGGGGGGCGGGGGGCGGGGCCTTCGCGACATCCTCCATCGAGAGAAAAGCGATTCTCTCCAGAAGCTCGAGCGTATGGCGTCCCATGGAGTCCGGGTACACCAATCCGACCTCGTGCCGGCCCGAACCCGAGAGATATCGGACGATGCAGAGGGGAGAAGACCCGTCCGGATCGAAGGTCCAGATGCCGGCTCGGTCGCAGCGAAGGATCCGGGTCGCATCCCGTGTGAGCCGGCGCATCAGGGCACGGGCGTTCGAGTCGGGCGAGGGGCGGCTGAGTCCGCCTCCGGCCCGCTCCACGACCACCGGTGCCGAGGGGCCCTTTCCCTCGAGGCGGTATCGGCTGGGAGTCATGCCGAGACGCTCCTCTGGGCTGGGCATGGGGTTGCGTTCGGCTTCATGATCCCGAGGATGAGAGAGCGGTCGATTGCGGCAAAGTCCGTCGAGCCCACAAGAATACGGAGTCGAAGTCCCGATTCACAAGGGCCGATCAGGCCGACCCGGTCTCCTCGGTCAGAGCTTCGGACGCCTCCGACTCGAGGAACTGTCGATCTGCGGGCGCAAGCGGCATCTCGAGCGCCTCGTCGAGTCGGCAGAACCGGAGAGCTTCGTGCTCGAGCGCCACCACTTCCCCCTGGACCTCGACTTCCCAGAACCGGATCTCGAACACGGACCCGGGATCCCGAACGGAACACAGGTGTCTTCCGGTCCGGACCTCGGACAGGCCCAACTCTTCTTGCAGTTCGCGTGCCAGCGCCTCGGGTTCGGTCTCTCCGGAGGCCACCTTTCCCCCGGGAAACTCCCAGAGTCCCCCGTGCCTCTTGGCTTCGGGACGCAAGGCGAGGAGAAACCGGTCGCCGCTGCGGACCACCGCAGCGACGACCGGAACCACACGCTCCGTCGCAGGATCCCGGTTCAGCGGTAGATCGCGGGTTCCCCCGCGGGCGGAATCGAGGCCTCGATGAACTCGCGAATGTGCTGGTTCGAGCTCTCCAGATCCTCCTGCCGCAGATACATCATGTGTCCGCTGCGGTAGGTCTCGAAGCGGAACCGATCCTGCAGCCGCCCGGACGGGTCCATGTTCCACATGGTGTACTTGGCCGAGAAGTAGTCGGTCCCGCCATCGTAGTATCCGGCCTGAATCATCACATTCAGGAAGGGGTTCTGCGCCATGGCGCTCCGGAGGTTTTCTCCGGTGTTGTCCGGAGACCGGGGCCACGGAGAGGTGGGTCCGAAGATGTAGTATCGCAGGTCGGTCCGCACCCCGAGTTCGTCGCGCAGGTACATGTTGATCGCGGGAGTGAACGAATGGTTCCAGGCCGTGAGCGCCGGATCGTAGTCGTACGAGGTTCCGGCATCGGAACGATCGATCCCCTTGTAGCGCGCGTCGAGGCGCCCGACGGTCTGACCGCGGTCACGAAGCAGCTCCTTGCGCCAGGCCCCGACACCGGGAGCCAGGTTGTTCTGAAGGACGAATTCGACGCTCGTGCCCGAGTACCGGGCGACCTGCTCGGCGATCCGCTGCCGCTCGGCCGCGGGCAGGAAGCCCCCTCGGACCAGCGCCGGGATGAACTCGTCGATGGTGAAGGTCTCGACCTCATGGAGCCACTCGTCCAGGTCCCGGTTCTGAAGCGACGGCTCCAGGGCGTCGTGATACCACGCCGTCGCGGCATAATGCGGCAGGTAGAGTCCGGCGCTGACGGGTCCCCCCGCGCTGACCCCCATCCCGGTCGGCGACACGAGGATCACTCCGTTCAGGTACATCCAGTGACTTCCCTGCAGCCGTCCGGCGAGTCCGGCCACCCGATTCGTTCCGTAGCTCTCGCCCTTCAGGAACTTGGGGCTGTCCCACCGGGACTGCCGGGTCACGAAGGTCTCGATCCAGCCCGCCAGGTAGTTGATGTCGTCGTAGACCCCGAAGAACCGCGAGGGGTCGACGCCGGGCAGCGGTCGGGAGAACCCCGTGTTCACCGGGTCCACGTAGACGATGTCGGCCACGTCGAGGATCGAATGGGGATTGTCGCTGAACCCGTAGGGCTGAACCGGGAAGCCCTCGTCGTCGATCGCCAGGAAGCGCGGGCCGGTATACCCGATGTGCATCCAGACCGACGCCGATCCCGGGCCCCCGTTGAAGGAGACCACGAGGGGCCGTCGGCTCCGGTCCTCGATATCGCTTCTCTCGTAATAGGTGTAGAACACCGATGCGATCGCCTCGCCGTCCTGATCCCAGACCGGCTGGAATCCGGCGGTCGCCGTGTAGGGAACGGACGATCCCTGGATCGTCACCGAATGCTCGGTGGTGATCGCCGTATCGATCGGAATCTCGACATCCTGTGCCCCCAGCCCCAAAGGGACCGCGGCCAGGAATACGAGCAGCGCCGAGACCACGGCCTTCGGCAACGGGGCGAACGGGATCCGACCGGTCATTGGGCGGAGTGCGGGCATACGGGAAACCTCCTGGGGTGTGGTGCCGAAAACGATGGTTCGGCCAGGAGAATGGCTCCCGCATAGGGTCGAAGCAACCCCGGGCGGGTCCGCTCCAGAGAAAAAAGACTGGACGAACGGCCCCCTATTGGTGCATTGTGGGGCATCGCCCCGTCACCGAGCCGGACGAACCGATCCGTCCGGCGGTCCCCCTACCCCGCGGTCTCCGTGCCACCGATCCGACCGACCCTCCGCGCGTGCTTCCTCACCATCGCCCTGATGGCTCTCGGCGGTTGCGAGGGATCCAATCTCTTCGTGGGCTCCGAGACCATCCTCCCGGACACCGCGTCTCCCGCAGAGGAAGCGGAGCCCGTGCTCCGGTTCGTCGAGGAGGGCACCCTCCTTCAGGCCCCCTCGGATCGCCTGCGCTTTCGCTGGGAGGCCGAAGGGCCCATCCGCTTCCAGTTCGATCCTTCGACCCCGGCCCAGGAGCGGGCCGCCTTCACACGGGCCCTCGAACTGCTGGCGGATACGGGGGTCCCCTCCTTCCTTCCGGTCCAGACCGGGGGAGAGATCATCGTTCGTGCACTCCCGCCGGAAGTCTACCGCGAACGGGACTCCACCCGGCCCTGGTCGTTCAGCCGCACCTTCGTGACCGCGTCCGAGGAGGAGGGGATCACCGAGGTCGAGATCCTCGTCTCGCTCGAACTCTCCCTTCCCGTGCTCGAGCGGGCCGCACTGCACGCGATGGGACACGCCATGGGCATCATGGGACATCCGGCCTTTCCCGGCGACCGCTACGTGATGGCGGCGCGCCCCGAGGATGGGCGACCGATCCCCACCACCCTCTCGACCGTGGAGCGTGACGCCCTGCGCTTTCTCTATTCTCCGGACGTCCGGGCGGGCATGACGCTCGAGGAGATCCGCGAGGCCTACCGGGCATGGAGCCCGTGATGTGGACTCTCCCGAGAGAGACCGAAGCGGGGGAACCCGCCGTTCGTCGGTGGGTTGCATCTCCCCTTCCCTGGCCAAAGGACCGATCATGAGCGTGTCGCATCCCTCCGTTCTCGCAGCCGTGGGGATCTCGGTCCTGCTCCTTGTCGTCGGATGCGGAGGCGACCACAGTCCGACCGGCAACGACCACCTGCAGGAAGCGGCGGTCGAGTTTCCCGCCTTCGTTCCCGGCCAAATCCACCTCACGATCCGTGGGGACGCCGAAGGGGACTACTCGCAGAGCGGGCATTTCTTCCTGGACGAGCGACGCGGGTCGGGCCCCGCCGCCGAACGATGGGGTGGCTTCTACGGCAACGAGGATCGCAGGGAGGTCGCCGTCGACACCCTCGTCCAGCTGCTGGGCTGGGGGCCCCTGCCCGAGGGCCGGCGGACCATCCAGCCGGTTCGCCCGGGGAGCTCGACCGAGGGATTCGTGTTCGCCGCACTCTCCCCCTATCTCTACGAACACCCGCTCAGCTTCACCCTGCTTCCATTCAACTTCCACGCGCCCGATGCGCCGCTCGTCTACCTTACGACCGACGGGTCGTACATCGAGTTTCACCGGGTCGAGCTCCCGGAGATCGAACCGGCGCTTAGCCGGGGATTCGGGGGGAAGGTCCAGGCCCGTCTCCGACTTCGCATGCGGGGCTATCGGCCGATGCGCACCGACACCGGGACGGAGTTTCTCGCTACGTCGTCGTACATCGAGGTCCTCGGGTCCCTCGACTTCCCCGTCGTCCGGCAGGACTTCGGCGCGGGGGATCCGGGGGGCTGAGCCCCCGCGGGTTCAGTACTACCGTTCGCGAACCACCTCGGAAGGGGAACCTCCGTACTGGCGCCCAAGTATTGGAGGTGTTATCTGGATGTTCGGGTTCCGGCCCCGACGAGGGGTCCTTCTCGATTAAGGAATCCATTCGGTTCGCCCGCCCTGCCGCTTTCACGTCCTCCTCCTGCACCCATCCCACTTTCGATCGGACCCGTGCCCATGCCCCATCCTCGTCAGATCCACACCTCGCTTCGACGGCTCTCGGTCGTCCTCCTGGTGCCCGCCTTCGTGGTGCTGGCTGCAGCGCCGCTCGCAGCCCAGCAGCCCGACGCTTCGGGATCGGGTCCCGGCTTCCAGGCGGCTCTCGTCGGAGGTCAGGCGGGAATGAGTGGAGGCACGCACCGATTCTTCGGCGCGCACGCCGGCTTTTCCGGTGTGCGCTGGGGCGGATCGGCTCACGCACTGCTCGGGAGTGGCAACGGCTTCGGGTCGACGCTCGTGAGCGCGGGTCCGACGGTGCGCTTCCCCCTCCATCCGCGAGTGGAGCTGGAGTTGATGGCAGGTGCTGCCTATTACGGTGAATCGTTGGACGCGACCGGACGCGCGGGCTCGGTCTTCGGACCCTCGGGGGCCGTGCTCGCCCGGGTGCCGGTCGGTCCGGTCCACCTGGCCGCAGGGTTCACCGGATGGTACGCCTCGTACACCGACGAGATCGCGGTCAATCCGGTCCCCGCGCAAGGTCTCCGACTGATTCTGGGAGTCGGCCGATGAATGCCTCGTCCCCGTCCCGTTTTGCCTGGATCCCCCTCGTTCTCCTGCTCGTCACCGCCTGTGACGACGGAAGCTCGATCCTCTTCCCCCCTCCGAGTCTCCTCGACGCCACGCTCATGGCCGAGGGACCGACCGAGGGCCAGGCCGGCCAACTCCTGCCGACCCCGGTTCGGGTCGAGGTCCAGGACGAATACGGCAACCCGATTCCGAATGTCGAGGTGACCGCCAGCGTCGCGGTCGGTGGAGGCTCGCTCCAGAGCACCACCTACACCACGAATGACAGCGGCCACTTCTTCGTGAGCAGCTGGCGGATGGGGCAGAGGCCCGGAGCGAACGCTCTTTCCTTCGAGGCCGAGGGAGTGGATCCGGTTCTGGTCGAAGTCGCGTCGGGGCCCGGACCTCCGGCAAGACTGCGCATTCTCGGGGGCGACCCGGACGGGGCGCAGGTGACCTCGACGCTGACCGGTCTTCCCCGCATCGAGCTCACCGACGAGTTCGAGAACCCGATCCCGGGCCGGACGATCAACTTCTCGGCCACGCAGGGTGGAACGCCGGCGCAGGATCAGGCGACGACGGACAGCGCCGGCCAGGTCCAGACTCCCGACTGGACGCTCGGAGCCCGGGCGGGCAATCAGATCCTGACGGCCCGGCTGGGCGGCCAGCTGACAGCCGTACTCCGGGCCGATGCTCGCCCCGGACCGCTGTACGAAGCGGTCTGGCTGAGTGATCCCGGGATTCAGGCAGAGGCCGGACTCCTCCTGCCCCTCGAGCCCACGGTCAGGGTCCAGGACCAATGGGAGAACGGTCTCGAAGGGGTCACCGTCCGATTCCGGGTCCTCGAGGGCCAGGGATCGATCTCGGCGACCGAAGTGGTGAGCGACGAGAACGGACTCGCCCGGCTCGAACGGTGGACGCTCGGCGAGAATCCGGGGGTGAATCGGATCGAGGCCGGCGTGACGGGCGTCACGCCCGTCACGCTCGAGGCCGAGGCCATGGATGCGAGCTGGGAACCGGTGGGTCGGTACTTCTCGGTGCACACGGCGCACATCAACCAGGCGACCCAGCGGATGGACGCCGGAGTGCGCCTGATCGAAGGACGGCAGGGACTGCTGCGGGTCTTCGTCGAAGCGACGGAATTGAACGCTCCTCCCCCTCCCGCGGAGCTGATCGTGTACGACAACGGGGTCGAGGTTCTCCGGGAGCGGGTGCAGCCCACCGTCGGCTCCGTTCCGACCACGCTGGCGCCCGACGGCTCGTCGATGACCTGGAACCTGGAACTCGACGGCGACCTCATTCGCCCCGGGATCGGAGTCCGGGTCGAGATCGACCCCGACGGGGAAGTCGGCGTGGTCACCCGCCGGTTCAGTTCCTTCCCCGCCGACGGCTCGATCCACGAGTTCGACCACTTCGTCGATCTCCCCCTCTTTCATGTCCGCTTCATGGCGATGCGTGACGGGGAGACGGGCAACACCGCGAATCTGACCGAGCAGAACCTGGACGAGTTCATGGACTTCACCCGTCGTGCCATGCCGGTGGGCCGGGATTCGTCCTACATCGGAGGCACCTTCACCACCAACCTGTACAACAACCAGGGCCAGGTTCACACGGCCGCACTCGGTTCCCTGCTGACTCACTTCATCGCGACCCGGGATTCGATCGGTGACCACTACCTGCACGGGATCTTTCCGGGAGACGGGCCCCTGATCTTTGCGGGCGTCGCCTATCTTCCACCTAACATCACCAACACCAGTCGGCAGGTCGGCATGACCTACGACCGACTCCCCCAGGCCTCGGCGACCGTCGCCCACGAGCTCGGCCACAACCTGAGCCTCCGCCACGCGCCGTGCGGAAACCCCTCCGGAGTGGATACGAACTTCCCATACGCCAACGCCCAGCTGGGGCATGCCGGCTACGATCGGGGAGCGGAACAGCCCATCCAGTCTCCGGTGGCCATGAGAGATCTCATGAGCTACTGTGGTCCGCGCTGGATCAGCGATCACAACTACGAGATCGTCCTCGACTGGCGGGACCGGAAGCCGGTGTTCGACCCGGCCTCCTACGCCGCCATGTCCCGCGGTGCCGACTCGCGGATCCTCGTGAGCGGGATGGTCTCCTCTTCGGGAGCCGAACTGCACCCGGTGATCTCCACGAGCGCCACCCCCAGCCCGCCCGAGAGTTCGGGACCCTATCGTCTGGTGGGCCTGACCGCTGACGGACAGGAACTCTTCAACTACGGGTTCTCGCCGGCCAGGGTCACGCACGCTCCCGATGAAACGGAGCACCACTTCGCGTACGTGCTGCCGATCAGCACCATCGATCACGAACGACTGCACGAGATCGAGGTCCGTGCCCCGGAGGCGGGGTTCCGCGGCGATGTGCAGCGCCGCACCGGGGCGCCCCTCGATCCGGTTTCGGCACAGCGCAGCCGTGTCGACGAGCTCCCCGAGGGGCTGGAGAGCCCCGAGGCACTGGTTCGACGGACCGCGGCGGCCGGCGCCCCCGGGGAGCGGCTCGAATGGAATTCCGAGGTCTTCCCCACGGTCACCGTCTGGGACCGTGACACCGGTGAGATGGTCGGCCTCCTGCACGGTGGCACGCTCCGCCTCGATCTCTGGGAGAGCCAGAACGTGCGCTTCCAGTTCTCGGACGGCCTGCGGTCCTTCGAGTTCGGGGAAGGCAGACTGGAGCCCCTGCGCTGACCGCGGTCATGACCGACTTGACCCCCGGCTGTGACCGGGGTCATCATTCGGCATGACTTCTACACGACGACCCCGGACGCGCCGAAGAAAAAAGAGGGCCGGGCGTACGCGCATGTCTCCCGAAGAAATCCGGGAGAGCCTGTTCGAGTGCGCCCTGGCCCTCTTCCATAGCGAGGGGTACGACGAGACGTCAATCTCTCGCCTTACCCGGGAGACCGGCGTCGCCAAGGGCACCTTCTTCAACCACTTCCCCACGAAGGAGCACATCCTCGCCGACTTCATGGCCGAAGTATGGGCCGAATCGGTGGTCGAGTCCGACGGCGAGGGCTACCGGGGTACCGACGCGATCATCCACGTGCTGGACGGGGTGGCCCGTCGGCTCGAGGCGAACCCCGCGATCGCGCAGATCGTCTCGACCCGACTCCCCTCGCTCCCCCTGCCCGAGCGCCTGGCGGGCGGAGCCGACGCCGCACCCGGGGGTTCCACGGTTCAGCCGGCCCTCGTCGATGCATGGACCCGGTGGGTTCGGGACCGCCTCGACGAGAGTCTTCCGATGTCGGTCCCCCTGCAGGAGGTCGACGCGGCCGACCTGGCATCCCTGGTCACGGGTGCACTGGGCGAGAGCCTGCGGGCATCCGGACCGGGCCGCCGCAGGGCACCAACGTCCCCCACGGCGCAGGAGAGCACCGGCGTCTCCGACCACCTGCCCCTGACCCTCGGGCGGCGAGCCGTCTTCCTCCTTCGCTCCGCCGGATTCGTGGCGCCCGATCCCCCAAGCCTGAACCGTTCCTGACCGGGTCCCCGGACCCTGACCCTTCTCTTCTCGGTACCTGAATTCATGCGAATCCTGCACGCCTTCGTTTCCACTCGACCGAAAAGGATGTCCCTGTACGCAGCCGGGGTCCTGCTCTCGCTGGCCCTGAGCTCCGGCTTCGCGCATTCGGCGCCCTCGACCCCCGACAACGACTCGCTCACCCGCTGGGGCGCCGACGGCCATCGGATGGCCGCTCGCACCGCGGTCCGGAGCCTTCCCGCCGAGATCCCCGACTTCTTCGTCGAGGCCGAGGATCAGCTGATCTGGCTGAACCCGGAGCCCGACCAGTGGCGGGACGGGGATTTCCACGAAATGGACCAGGGCTTCCGCTACGACCACTACATCGACCTCGAGAACATCCCCGGGGACATCCTCGAGGAGTCCCGTGACCGATGGGACTTCCACGCGCGGCTCGTGCGGGCGGGTCTGGAGAATCCCCAGCGCGACGTGGGCTTCCTGCCCTTCGCGATCCTGGAGCTGCAGCAGCGCCTGGTCAACGGATTCGCGCGCTGGCGCAACGCCGAGGACCCGGCCGTCCGCCGATACCTCGAGGCGCGCATCATCAACGATGCCGGGATCCTCGGGCACTTCGTGACCGACGCTTCGCAACCCCACCACACCACGATCCATTTCAACGGGTGGGACGAGGCGCAGGTCCCGAACCCCGAGGGCTACACCACCGATCGGCAGTTCCATTCCCGCTTCGAAACGCAGTTCGTCCGGGCGCACGTCACCCTGGACCACATCACCCCGAGGGTGGAGCCCGAGAGTCCGATCACCGTGGCGGGCGCCGACACCCGAACGGCCGTCTTCGCCTACATCCGGCAGATCAACGGGTACGTCGAGGAGCTGTACCGCATCGACCGCGACCATGGCTTCGCCCCGGACCGGGAGCCCGACCCCGTCTCGCTCGCCTTCGCGGCCGACCGGATCGCCGACGGAGCCGTGATGCTGCGGGACCTGTGGTGGAGCGCCTGGGTCGAGAGCGAAGCGGTCGCCGCCCGATGATCGACCCCGTCCCCCTTCGGCCGCTCGTCTCGTGATCCCCGAAGGCCTCATCACCTTCGGGCTCCTCAGCCTGACCTCGCTTCTCGCGATCACGAACCCGCTCACCGCAGCGCCGGTCTACCTGGCACTCACCGAGGGGCAGGCCCCCCGAAGCCGAGCCCGTACCCTGCGGATGGCCGTCCTCACAGGCCTGGTGGTTCTCGTCATCTTCGCGCTCCTCGGTGGAGCGATCTTCCAGGTGTTCGGGATCACGATCGATGCCTTCCGAATCGCCGGAGGCGTCATCATCTTCGGGATCGCGATGGACATGCTCCAGGCGAAGCGCTCCCGGGTCAAGTCGACCCAGGAGGAAGAGGACGAGGGGATGGGCAAGGAGGAGGTGGGGATCACCCCTCTGGGCATTCCGATGATCGTGGGTCCGGGGGCGATCACCACCGTGATGGTGCTGGCTGGCGACGCCCTCACTCCGGTCTACTTCGTGGTCCTCTTTCTCGCCATCCTCCTGGTACTGGGGAGCATCTACGGGGTCCTGAGCGCCGCGCCGTACCTCACCCAGCTCCTGGGCACGACCGGCGTCAATGTCCTGACTCGCATCATGGGCCTGCTCCTGGCGGTGATCGCCGTGCAGTTCATGGTCGACGGCATCCGGGCGATCGCGATCGACATCCTCACGACGACCGGCTGACCTCCCCCTCGAGATCGATCCAGCGGATTCGCGCCGGCCCTCGATCCCATGCCACCGCCATGGCGAGGGGCTCCTCATCCCCCATGGGGTCGGGGGGCGAGGCGACCCACCAGTCCGAGCGATCCGGGTCGCCGTGGCGCGTCCACTCCGCGTCGAGGCGGACGAGGGTATTCCCCTCCTCCGGCGTGAGTCGGACGGCGAAGGACTTGAGGGGTACCGTGAGCCCTCCTCCCACCGCTTTGACGAACGCCTCCTTGCGGGTCCAGATGCGGAAGAATGCCGAAACCCGATCCTCGGGAGGCAGGGCCAGGAGCGCACTGGACTCCTCGGGGGCGAAGGTGCGCTCGGCCAGCGCCTCGAGGTCGGAGAGGGCGCGCTCGACTTCGAGGTCCACACCCACTCGGCCCTCGCGGGCCCACCCGACCAGCAGGAGCGGACCGGAGTGCGACAGGTTGAAGCTCGGGCCTTCGTCGGCCAGTCGCGGCTTGCCCTTTTCGTTATGGGTGAAGCGGAGGGCTTCGGGGGCGATCCCGGTGACACGGGCCAGGATCAGGCGCAACAGGCCCCAGCTCACGATGTGCCGCTGACGCAGGTGTTCGAAGCGGAAGCGACGGGCGCGAGCGAGTTCGTCGGGCGCCAGGAGGGGCTCGAGCCGTGCGAGGGGGACGGGGGGCGTGTCGAGGCGGGCCCGGGTGAGGTGGATCGTGCCCTCGGCGGGTGGGTCGGACGGATCGGGGGGAGTGGGAGTCACGGAGACACGGGGCGGAAGGATACGAGATCGGGCCACTGGCACTGAAAAGTCTCGCTCCGGGACCTTCGGGGAAAGGGTGAACGACCGGAAGACGCGTGGGGAGCGCCTTGATTTCGGTCTTTATTCGGTGTACCCTTTTATTTCGGCTTATGTTCGGTTTCTCTCTCTGCCTGCCCATGACTCCCTCTCGCGGTACCCGCAGCTCGCTCATCGCCCTCTGCCTCCGTCTCCCGACCTTCGAACTTCGGCTGGAACTCGTGCGCTCCCCCGGCCTGGACGCGACCTCGGTCGCGCTCCTGCGCCCCGGAGAGGGGCGTTCGGCCCGGCAGGTGATCTGGCAGGTGTCGGAGCGGGCCGCAGCGGCCGGAGTGCGCCCCGGCATGCGGGTGTCGGAGGCGGTCTCGCTCTGTCCCTCCCTCACCCTGCTGGAGCCGGACCCGGCGCACTACGCGGCGGCGACCGAAGCGATCCTGGAGTGTCTCGGCGCCATGAGTCCGATCCTGGAGCCGGTGGAGCCGGGCGTGGTCCTGGTGGGAATGGATGGGCTCGAGCGGCTGTACGGTTCACCACGCGAACAGGTGGACCGTATGCTCCATGCCCTTCTGCGGGTGCTTCCCCGCCCCCTGGTCGCAGCAGTCCGGGCCGGGCGGGCACCGGGGACCTTCGCGGCGAGGGTGGCCGCGGTGGCGGCGCGCCCCGGGGAGCCCGTGCTCGTGGGAGAGGGGGGGCTTGCCTCCTTCCTGGCGGACCAGCCGATCGAGAGCCTGCCCCTTCCCGTCGACGCGGTGGCCCGGCTGCACCGACTCGACATCCATACCCTGGGCGCACTGGGAAGCCTGCCGGTCGCCGCGCTCCTGCGTCACTTCGGGGCGGATGGACGCGAGGCCCGTGCGCTGGCCCGGGGAGAGCGCATCGACCCCGTCCGGGCGCGGCACCGCCCCCGCCCCGTACGCGTCTCGCTGGAGCTGCCGGCGGCGGTGGGAGACCGAGACACCCTGCATCGGGCCCTGGATCGGGTCCTCACACGACTTCTGGCCCATCCGGGTCGGCGGGATCGGGCACTCAAGGGGCTCCGGGTCGGTGGGCACCTCGAGGAGGGCGGATCCTGGCAGATCGAGGTCACCCTGCGCGAAGCCGCGGCCCGTCGGGAGACCCTCGCCTTCCCGGTCCGGAGTCGAATGGAGCTGTATCCCCCGCCCCGCGCGCTCGAGACCCTCTTCGTCGAAGCCTTCGAGTTCGGGGCGCCGGCCACCCAGACGTCGCTCTTCAGTCGACGGGAGCTGGGGGCGGGTCGTGCTCCGGCCAATGACGACCCTCTCACCACGGGCCCGGTGGGCGAGGCACTGCGCAGGGCGGTGCGTGAGCTGCACCTCCGGTTGGGGGACGCTCCGCTGTACCGGGTGGTCGAGGTCGATCCATGGTCACGGATCCCCGAGCGCAGGCATGCGCTCCTTCCGCTGGACGGAGGGTGAGCCCATGCGAGCCCCCGGCCCGTCCCTTCGTCCCGTCCAGCGGCTGCGTCCCCTGCAGGTGCGAACCGATCCCGACGGTCGACCCGTGGCGGTACGGGGCCGGCGGGGATTTGTGGTCATCGCCGGGATTCGTGAGAGCTGGCGGATCGACGACGAGTGGTGGCGACGCCCCATTTCGCGCAGCTACTACGCCGTCGTGCTCGAATCCGGACGATTGATCGTCCTCTATCGGGACCGGACCGAGGGTCGGTGGTTCCTGCAGGGCTGAAGGAGCGGGGCGGTTCGGATCCCGAAACGGCCTCCCGGGTACCCCGAGCCCGCACCACCACGGCGTCGTGCGCGCCGACCTTTCAAGCCTCCGCCAGGGAGACCCCTATGACGATGGATCTGCTCTCCAGACACTGCCAGCCCATGGGTGATGACGCCCAACCCCTCAAGGGAGATGCGCTGAAGCACTACAGCGACGCGATTTCCGACCGGTGGACGGTGGTCGACGAGCATCACCTCGAGGGCACCTTCGAGTTCGACAACTTCGTCGAGGCCCTCGAGTTCACGAACGATATCGGAGTGATCGCCGAGAAAGAGGGGCATCACCCCGAGATCACCCTGACCTGGGGCAAGACCACGATCCGCATCTGGACCCATGACATCGACGGATTGAGCGAGAACGACTTCATTCTGGCTGCCCGGATCGACGCCCAGGCCCGCTGAAAGCGGAGACCACCCGGTGCGCATCGCTTTCCTCAATTCCTGGCCCGAGGCCCGACACCAGGGGTCGGGAACCGCGGTCAGCATCGCCAACCTCGCCCGGGGGCTCACGGTGCGGGGGCATCAGGTCGTGCTCCTCTCGCCCAGGCGGGTGCGGAGCGCCGATCGGCCTCTCCCCCTGCTGCTCCAGCGCCTCCAGTTCAACCGTTCGGTCGGTCGGCGGATCCGCGAATCCGGCCCCCTGGACCTGGTGGTCGGATTCGACCTCGACGGGTTCCTGTGGGCGACCCGGGAGCACGAGCGGGCGAGTCGGAACGGACGCCCCTCTCCCCCCTTCGCGCTCTGGCTCAAGGGAGTCGCAGCCGATGAGGCTCGCTTCGCACGGGGATCCGACTCCCTCCTCCTCTCCTTCGTGGCTCGGCTGGAGTCGATGAACGCACGGGCTGCCGACCGGGTGCTCGTGCCCAGTCGGTACTCGGCCGGCGTCGCCTCGTCGAGCTACGGACTCCCCCCGCATGTTCTGCGTGTGGTGCCCGAGGCGATCGATCTCGAGGAGTGGAGTCTTCCGGCAGCCAACGGCAGGGGTCTGAACGGCTCGAAGGCGAGTCCCGGCACAAGGCTTCCCTCCCCTGCAGATCCCCTCGAGATCCTCTCGGTCGCTCGCCAGTATCAGCGCAAGGACACGGCCACCCTTCTGCGCGCCCTCCCGGTGCTCGAGCGATCCGGAATCCCCGCCCGGCTACGGGTGATCGGGGGCGGCCCGGAGCTCTCTCGCCTCGAGAAGCTGGCTCGCCGACTCGACCTGAGCCGGCCCGTCGAATTCCTGGGTCCGGTCGAGGATTCGGCCCAGGTGCGGGCCGCGTATCGGGGTGCGCACCTCTTCTGCCTTCCCTCCCTGCAGGAAGGATTCGGACTCGTCTTTCTCGAGGCGATGGCTTCGGGGCTCCCCATCGTGGCGGCGCGAGCCGGCGCCACCCCCGAGGTCGTGGGCAATGGGGCGGGCGGCCGACTCTTCGCCCCCGGAGACCACGAAGAGCTCGGACACACCCTGGTCGAACTCGCACGCAACCCGGAATTGAGGGAACGGATGACCCAGGCGGGGTACCGGAGAGTCCAGAAGTTTTCGCTGTCCCACCTGGCCGATCGATTTGTCGAGGCGAGTCTGTGAAGATCGGAATCCTGTCGGATACCCACGGGCTTCTGCGTCCCGAAGTCTTCTCCCACCTCAAGGGGGTGGAGCACATCCTTCACGCGGGAGACGTGGGAGACGCCGAGATCCTGGTGGCCCTCGAGGTCGTGGCTCCGGTGACCGCGGTCTGGGGCAACACCGACGGCTTTCCGATCCGCCACCGCCTGAACGAAAGCGAGGAGCTCGAACTCGGAGGGATCACGATCGCGCTCACGCACGGGCACACCCTGGGGTCTCTCACCCCGAGCCGGCTGGCCGAACGGTTTCCCGATGCCGACATGGTCGTCTACGGACACACCCACCGCCCGAGGGAGGATCGAGTCGAAGACCAGCTGATCCTGAATCCCGGCAGCTGTGGCCCCCGACGCTTCGATCTTCCCGTATCGATGGCCACGGTCGAGATCGACAGCTCCGGCATTTCCGTGTCCTTTCAGACCCTTCTCTGAGCGGTTACGACCGTGTTACGCCAGCCCCTTGGTGATGGACCACCCCTTCGTATAGCTTCCCACTTGTAAGGTTCTTGCAAGACGCTCTCCCCGGCGACCTGACCCCGGTGGCCACCCTTCTCTGTCCGGGCCCATCTCGGGGCCCCCCAACGTGTGAGAGTCCCTCAGATGAAACCCTTTCGCAGTCTGATACGCATCGCGGCAGCGGTTGCCGCGCTCACCCTCGTCACCGCCGGACCGCTCGTCGCCCAGGCGGTCACCACCTCGGCGATCACCGGTCGGGTCACTACGGCGGCCGGCAACCCGCTTCAGAGTGTGCAGATCGTCGTGATCAGCCTGAACACGGGCACCCAGCAGACCACCCTCACCCGCGACGACGGCCGCTACAACTTTCCGGGCCTGCGACCGGGCGGGCCCTACCGCATCGAAGCGCGGGGCCTCGGGTACGGCACCGAGCAGGTGGATCAGCTCTTCCTCGCCCTGGGGCAGACCGAGCGCATCGACTTCGTCCTCGCCCAGCAGGCGATCCAGCTCGAAGGCATCGATGTGATGGGAGAGCGCGCGGGCGCCATCATCTCGCGGGGACGCACCGGCACCGGCTCGGTCATCACCGAACGCGAGGTCACCAACTCCCCCACCATCTCGCGGAACTTCACCGACTTCGTGCGCCTCACGCCCCAGGTTTCCGCCTCGACCCCCGGCACCTCGGCCGCCGGTCGCAACAATCGCTACAACAACATCCAGATCGACGGGGCCGTGAACAACGACCTCTTCGGTCTGGCCGCATCGGGGACCCCGGGAGGACAGGCCGACGCCCGCCCGATCACCCTCGAGGCGATTCAGGAATTCCAGGTGAATATCGCTCCCTTCGACGTGCGCCAGGGAGGCTTCACCGGAGCGAACATCAACGCGGTGACCCGCGGGGGCACGAACGACCTGCGCGCGACCGCCGCCTACTTCGGCCGCAACGACTCCTTCATCGGGCGCTTCAAGGACTTCGCCGGCGAGCGCTCGGGCTCGGTCGGAGCGTTCGAACAGAGCGACCTGGCCTTCTCGGTGGGGGGCCCGATCATCCGGGACCAGGCCCACTTCTTCGTGGCCGGTGAACTCTCGCGACGCACGAATCCCTACCCCGCCATCGTCGGTCAGAACACCGGAAACCCGGCGGGCGCGATTACCTCGGCGCAGATTCAGGAGATCGAGGAACTCGTCCAGACCCGATACGGCTACGACGTGGGCACCGCCGGTCAGTTCCCCCGCGCGACCGACTCGAACAACCTCTTCGCCCGTCTGGATTTCCAGCTCACTCCCGAGCATCGCCTGACCCTTCGCCACAACTGGGTCGACGCGGTCCAGGACAACTCCTTCGGGGGTACCGGGCAGAACTTCGGCTGGTCCAACTCGGGCTACCGGTTCAACTCGCAGACCAACTCGACGGTCGCACAGCTCAACTCGAACTTCGGCGACGGGCTCTTCAACGAATTCCGCCTGGGCCTCCCCTTCGTTCGCGACAGCCGGGACATCGGTCAGCCCTTCCCCCGCATGCGGGTGGACCTGGGCGGGGCCAACAATGCCCAGCTCGGCCCCGACAACTTCTCGGGCGCCAACGCGCTGGACCAGGACGTCATCGAGATCACGAACGACCTGAACTTCGCCCGGGGGAACCACAACTTCACCCTCGGAACCTCGAACGAGTTCTTCCAGTTCTCGAACCTCTTCGTCCGCAACTTCTACGGAAACTGGCGTTTCGGTTCCATGGAGGCCTTCCGGAACCAGACCCCGAACACCTACGAGTACTCCTACCTCCTTCCGGGCGGGGACGAGCGAGCGGAGTTTCCGGTCCGCCGCTGGTCGCTCTATGCGCAGGACCGATGGGAGGCCACCCCCGAGCTGACCCTGACCTACGGGGCCCGCGTGGACCTGACGCAGCTCCCGCAGGATCCCAGTTCCAACGAGCTGGTCGCACAGGCGGACATCGGCCGACGCACCGACGAGGTCCCCTCGAGCGCGCTGCAGTTCAACCCCCGCGTGGGGGTCAACTGGGACGTCTACGGGGACCGCAGCATGCAGGTGCGGGGCGGACTCGGCCTCTTCTCGGGTCGGACGCCCTTCGTCTGGATCTCGAACGCCTACGGCAACACGGGAACCGACTACGTGCGCTTCACCTGCCGGGGCGCCGAGGTTCCCAGCTTCACCGCCGATCCGAACAACCAGCCGTCGGCGTGCGCGGGCGGCAGCGCGTCGTTCGCGCCCAACGAGGTCAACACCGTCGATCCCGACTACAAGTTCCCGCAGGTCTTCCGCATGTCGGCGGCCGTAGACCGGGAGCTGGGCTACGCGGGCATGATCGGAACGATCGAGGGCCTCTACACCAGCACCCTGCAGGACATCAAGTACCAGAACCTCCTGATCGGGCGTGACAATGCGGCCGCGGAGCGCGAAGGCCGCGAACAGTACCGGGTCAACCGGATCACGGCCGGCGCCGGCGAGATCCCGGTGGGCGAGGTGATCGACATCACCAACACCTCCGAGGGGCACGCCTGGAACCTGACCGCCCAGCTCCAGCGGCCGGTCATCGACGGCTGGGGCCTCAATGCCGCGTACACCTTCTCGGACGCGTGGGACGTCAACCGGGGGGGCTCCAGCCAGGCCGTCTCGAACTGGCGCTTCAACCCCACCGCGGGCGACCCCAACGACCTTCCGGCCGCCCGCTCCAACTTCCTGATCCGGCATCGGATCCTGGCCGCGTCGACCGTTGAACTGGACCTGATCCCGAACTCGCCCACGCTCCTGTCGCTCGTGTACGTGGGGGAAAGCGGACAGCGGTACAGCTACGTGTACAACGGTGACGTGAATGGCGACCGACAGACCTCGAACGACCTGATCTGGGTTCCGGCGAACGAAAGCGAGATCCGCTTCGCGTCGTCGGACGACCTGTCGGCCGCGCAGTCATGGCAGAACCTGAACGCCTACATCGAGCAGACGGAGTGCCTGCGCCAGGCGCGCGGCACGATCATCGACCGGGGAGCCTGCAACGAGCCATGGCACAACCAGTTCGACCTGCGGGTGAGCCAGCAGTTCGAGACCTTCGGCACCCAGCGGGCCGAGGTGACCCTCGACGTCCTGAACCTGGGCAACCTGCTGAACAGCAACTGGGGTCGAAAGGAGTTCGTCGCCAACGAGACGTTCAACCTCATCTCGGTGGTCGGCGACGGCAATGACGTGGTGGACGGGCGGGTCCTGATGCAGCCGTTCCAGGAGCGTCAGACGGTCAACCAGATCTCGGACCTGGTCTCCCGCTACCAGATCCAGCTGGGGGTGCGCTACTCCTTCTGAGCCGGATGAACCGGCCGGGGGGTCGCAGTTCGACCTGATCGAAGCACGCGTGGGCCCGGGGGGACCGTCCCCTCGGGCCCACTTGGGTCAGGAGCCGCCCCCCATCGAGGGCACGGGTTCGGAACGATTCTGGCGCGTCCCGTCGCCCAGCTGCCCCTCGACGTTGTAGCCCCAGCAGTAGATCTCCCCCCCCGGGGTGCGACCGCAGTTGTGCGAGCCCAGCGCGGCCAGATCCGCGAACCGGATCCCTCCCGCCACCGAGGTGGGGACCGTACGATCACTCGTGGTCCCATCTCCGATCTGCCCGTAGAGATTCCGCCCCCAGCAGAACGCCGCGCCACCCTCGGCGACACCGCAGGTGTGCACCCCACCGGCTGTCACCCGCGTGAAGGTATCGTCACTCTCGATCGGAGTGGGGACGGGAGCGTTGCCCGAACCCCCGGTGCCCAGCTGGCCGAACTGGTTCGACCCCCAGCAGAGGATTCGGCCGTTGGCGGTTCGCCCGCAGGTGTGGGCGTTGCCGCCGGCGAGCTGGGTGAACTGATGACCGCCGCCGACGGCACGCGGCGAAGAACTCCCCGATGTGCCCCCATGGCCGAGCTGCCCGGATGATCCGTCCCCCCAGCAGTGGGCGTTGCCCTGCCCGTCGAGCGCGCAGCTGTGGCGCCACCCCGAGGTGATCTGCGTGAAGCGCGAGTCCCCGGCGACTCGCGCCGGGCGGGACCGACTCGTGGTGGTCCCGTCGCCCAGCTGACCATTTCCGTTCTGTCCCCAGCAGTACACGGTACCCTCGCGGGACAGGGCGCAGCTGTGGCCGAGTCCCGCCGCGACCCGGGTGAAGACCTCGGGGCTCGTGACCGGAGAGGGGGTGGTCGCGCCCCCCCCGGTGCGACCCAGCTGCCCCTGGTCATTCGCGCCCCAGCAGTAGGCTTCGCCCTCCCGCGTGAGTGCGCAGCTGTGCGATACGCCCGCGGCGAGTTCCGCGAACGGCCCCCCCTGCGCCGGCGCGGAGGGCGCCAGCCGTCGGGCCCCGGAGCCGTCACCGAGCTGGCCGCTGTCATTCGCTCCCCAGCAGAGCGCGGTCCCGTCTCCACCCAGGACGCAGCTGTGGCTCCCTCCCGCCACGACCCTCGAGCGCACGGGCAGGGTGAACGCCTGGAGCCGGGCCTCGAACCGGACCTCGACCTCGGAACGATCCGCCACCCGGGCTACCAGGATCTGGGTACCCGCATCCGACCCCAGCGTCCAGCCCGCACGTGCCACCCCATCGGAACCGGTGTTCACCGATGCCGGGTTCACGGATCCTCCACCCGACTCGACCACGAACTCCACGGACTGCCCGGGCATCGGCTGCCCCTGATCATCGCGAAGTCGCAGCTCGACCGGGTCCGAGAGCGGCTGACCCGGCTGGCCCTCGAACGAGACCCCGCTCACCGGCTCCAACTCCGTGGGGACGGCCTCCCGAAGGGTGGCCCGAAACACCGCCTCCACACCCTCGACACCGACCGCCCGCGCCTCGACCCGCTGCTCCCCCGAATCGCCGAGCGTCCACCGCGCCAGCGAGCTCCCATCCGGCCGCGTCACATCGAGCGACGGATCGACCGTCCCCCCCCCGGCCACGACCTCGTATTCGACCTCGGCCCCTCCGATCCCGGCCCCGGTTTCATCGACAAGCAGCAGAATCAGGGGCGAGGCGAGTGCGGCGCCTGGCGGGCCCGTCTGCCCATCTCCCTGCAGAATCGAGAGGGCCCCGGACGGGCCCGGATCCTCTCCCACTGCCGCGTCCACATCGAAGGCGTCCAGGTCCAGCGCGTCCAGATCGGCGGCCTCGAATCCGGTGTCCTCGCCGGTCGCCTCGGCGGGGGACTGCCCCTCGGCCGGAGGCCGCGCATCCTCGGGCCTGCGGATGAACTCACTGTCGTCGAAGAAGGCGGTCGTACGATCCGACCAGGGATTCAACCCGTCGACGAATGCCCGAGCCCCACCCTCGGGCTCGACGAAGGCGAGGCCCAGAATCATCAGGATGGCGACTCCCATGATCCCGGCACCGACCTTCAACCAGCCGGGGCCTCCGGCCTTCTCCTCCATGGGGTCATCGGGCCGCTCCTCGTCCCACGGCGAGGTACCGGCAGGTGGTCCCACCGGCTGCAGGGGTGGCGGGGTGGTAGGACCGAGCGGTCCGGACGATCGGGCGGGTTGTGGACTCCTCTCCGACCAGGGCGTCGGAATCGGGGGCATGGCGGCCTGTGGCGGCCGATCCCCCGGGAGGGGGTCAGACTCACCCCCGGACTCGGCGCCAAGGGCCGCCAGGAAGGCATCGGCGTTCTTCCATCGGTCTTCGGGATACTTCCGCGTGGCGCCCTCGATCGCACGGACGAGTCGATCGGGCACGTCGGGCCGAGATTCGCGGATGGACGGCAGATCCTCGTTCTTCTGCTTTGCGATCACCGAGTAGAGGCTCTCGCCCTCCCAGGGCTGCGATCCGGTGAGCATCTCCCACCCCAGGAGGCCGAGGCTGTAGATGTCACTTCGTCCGTCGAGATCCCGGCCGTCGACCTGCTCGGGGGACATGTACGACGGCGTTCCGATCGCGGTCCCCGGCAGGGTCAGTCCCGAATCGCTGTCCCAGGCCCGGGCGATCCCGAAGTCGGCGAGGCGGGCCATCCCCACCCCCTCATCCAGATAGACGTTCTCGGGCTTGATGTCGCGGTGCACGATCCGGGAACGGTGGGCATAGGCGAGCGCCTTGGCCAGATCGGTCAGGATCCGTTCGGCGTCTTCGAAGGGTAGCGGGCCCTCGGCGCGAATCCGGTCCTTGAGTGAGCGCCCCGGAACGTACTGAAGGATCAGCGCGAGCCCCCCGTCGGACAGACGGCGGGTTCCCAGGAGCATCACGATGTTCGGATGCTGCAGCTTGCCGACGGTGCGCGCCTCTCGTACCAGGCGGGCCACCGCGTCCTCGTCCTTCACATACGTCGGCCGGATGAGCTTGATCGCCACATCTCGCCCGAGATCACGATCACGCGCCAGGTAGACGACCGCGGTGCCCCCTCGCCCGAGTTCGCGAACGAGCTCGTAGTCCACCGCGATCTCGGGGATCTGCGGCAGTTCACCCGAGCGGTGTTTGCCAGACATCATCCGCGATCGTTCGAGGATGGACGGTCGCCGGGCGCACCACTCTGCGCGGGCCGGACTCCAGGACTCGCCCCGAAGGTCATCGCGGCCACGGCGACATTGTCTTCTCCACCCTTCATGAGGGCCTCCTCCGAGAGCGCCCGGGCCAGGTCACGAATGTCGGCGGAGTTCCGGAAGACCTCCTCGATCTGATCCTCCGACAGAACCCCGTGCACACCGTCGGTGCACAGGAGGACGACATGGTCCTGGGTGGCATCGAAGCCCCGGAACAGATCCACCTCGAGTTCCCGGCCGGCACCCAGGTTCCGGGTGACCGCGTTCCGCCATGGCGAGCGCGCCGCCTCCTCCATCGACATCCGGCCGTCCTGAACCGCCTCGGCCATGAAGGAATGATCGCGGGTCAACTGCTGGATCCCGTCGGATCCGATCCGGTACGCCCGACTGTCCCCGACATTCGCGATGTCGTAGTGGTCCCCATCCCGCAGGAGGGCCACGAGGGTGGTGCCCATCCCGTCCCGGTCCTCCTCTTCTTCGGCCGCCGCCAGGACCGAGGCGTTTGACCGCTGGACGGCTTCTTCGAGTTCGACCCCTTCGGAGAGGGCTTTCACGAGCCCCTCGAGCGCCCGGTGGCTCGCCACGCCCCCCGCGTGATGAGAGCCCATGCCGTCACAGACCGCCGCCAGCTCGCGTCCTCCGGGCAGGGTACGCACCACAACGGCGTCCTGATTGGTCGGACGGCGTCCCTGATCGGTGTGCCAGGAGCTGCGAAAGGGAAGTCGGTCCGCGGAACCCTCGTGCCGGAAGCGGAAGGTGATCTCTCCGATCTCGATGAGGTCTCCATCCGAGAGGGGCACCTCTTCGATCTCCGACGACAGGGTGTGGCCATTCACGGTGGTGGGATTGGTGCTGGACTCGTTTCGGACCGACCAGCCCGTGCCATCGAATCGCAGACGGGCATGCTGGCGGCTAACCGTCGGCGAATGCAGCTGAACGTGCCGAAACTCCGGTCCCTCGGATCGGCCGAAGGTGATCTCGGCCGGGGAGCCCGGCACTCGAACGAAGCGGATCTCCTGGCCCACGCCCGGCCCCCGCTCGACCTCGAGTCGGCCCGGAAGGAGTTGGAGGGTGCCATCGGGTGGCCGCTGATACTCGACGATTTCGGAGCCGTTCGTACCGCTTCCCGAATGACGGGGGGCTTCATCTGCCGGCACCTTCAGCACGGTTCGCTCGGACGGGTCGGGCGCTGCTGGCGCTGCTGGCGCTGCCGGCGCCGAAGGCTGCGGCGGGCTGGAAGGAGCCGCGGTCGTCTGGGTCTGAGGGGGTGGAGTCGGGCTCTGTGGAGCCGGATCCCTTTCGGCGCCCACGCCGGACGCAGCGGGCTTCGACCGACGCTCCGGCACCCGGGGACCCTCCCGGCCGGAGCGCCCTCCCCCCGATGAGCCTCCCAGGGGAAAGACCAGCATAGGGGGCCCCGTTCTCTTCCGATCGTCCGACCGACGTCGGAACCACACGCCGAACCCCACCCCCGCAGCGAGTATGAGAAGGATCGGGATCTCCCACGTCGCCACGAAACAGAGCGAACCCTGGATCATCCCCACCGGATCCGCCGGGCAGAGACCGCCCAGAAGCCCCAGATTCATCCCATTCTCCATCCGCCCTCGCCCTGTCCGTATGAACATGTATGTGATGCGACCATCACTTCAGGCTCCGATCGGGACGAGTATCCCCCCGATGGACCTCTCTAGTCTACCCTCGAATCGCCGGGTTAAGGTCCGTCCGGCCCCGTTCCTCCAATGGACTCGGCCGAGATCACCGTGATCGTCACGGTTCCGACTTCAGGAAACGACGCGTTCGGGCCCAGATAGGCGGTCACGCTTGAAGTGCCGGTCGACCCGGCCGTGAAGGTGACCACCACCTGCCCGTTTTCATCGGTCTGATCCCGGTTCGTCGACACGCTTCCCGAGGACGCCGTCAGGAAGATAACCTGGCCGGACTGCTCGAGTCTCTCGCCGTCGCTGTTCCGGAGTTGCACCGTGACCACTGACGTATCAGAGAGGACGAGTATGGCCGGGTCCGCCTCGATGGTGGACTGCTCCGCGTCGGGATCACCGGTTCCCGTGGGGTCCTCGGTGATGACCACTTCGACGCTGCCGATCTCCTCGCCCGTCGCGTCGGTTCCGAGGTGCGCGGTGACGGTGGCGGTCCCTGCCGAGGACGAGGTCAGCTCGGTCGTGAACTGTCCGTCCGAGTTCGCGGAGCCTCCCGACGCGTCCAGCTGCCCCAGGTCCGTGGTCAGGAAGACATCATGGCCGTCCCCGACCGGGTCGCCGTTCGCGTCTCGGAGCTGCACCCTGATCGTCGACGCGTCCCCGGTCGCCATCGAATCCGGAGCGGCCTCGATGGTGGACTGCTCCGCCGATACGCCGTTATCGCCGAAGAACTCCACCGTCGCCTGGTCCGCAAGGGGCGATCCGTCCACGGTTCCGGTCACGGTCGCCGTTCTCGCGTCCGCGGACGATGTGAGCGAGGCCGTATACGTCCCGTCCCCCACATCGGTCACCCCTGACAGCGTCCCCGCAGTAGTCGCGAGCACCACCTCGGCTCCTCCTGAGTCGAGGGGATTGCTGAAACGGTCCCGGAGTTCGACGACGATCGATGCGGTCGAACTCCCATCCGCCGCGATCCGGGTTGGAGAGGCCGTGATCGTCGAGGTCTCCGGCGAGACCTCCCCGGGAACGAACTGGACGTGAGCGGCGTCGGGGATCGACTGGCCCCGGAGGCGAGCCCTGAGCGTTGCCCGTTGAGCTGTGGTCGACGATGTGAGCGTCGCCTGATAGCGGCCATCGGCCCGGTCCACGAGCGACGACAGGGTACCGGCGGATGTGGTAAGCACGACGTCGTCGCCTCCACGCGCGACCAGGCCTCCCCGGGCATCCCTCAGCGAGACCGTAACCGTCGATTGGCTCGAACCGTCCGCGGTGATCGAACCCGGAGCGGCGTCGACCGTCGAGGCATCAAGCAGCGGTCGGGAGAGGACATTCAGGTGAAGCGAGACCGAGGCCGGGGAATTGATGGCGTCGGAAGATTGGATGACCGCCTGAGCCTGATAGCTTCCGGGAAGAAGCCCATCGGGATCGAAGGTGACGAGGAGCTGCGTGGGAGCATCCGTGTCCAGGAGTTCGCTCTCGACCCATCCCCGGTTGGCGCCCGAATACTCGACGTCGGCCGTGATCCCGGAAATCTCCCCGCTTCCGTCGTTCGTGATCTGGACCGGCACTGCGGCGGTGGCCGGATCGCCCTCCTCGACGGTGCGAGTGACGGTCGTCGGCGAAAGCCCGAACTGGGGTGGCGGCTCCCCATAGCGGTATCGAACCTGAACCAGGATCCCCGATCCTTCCACGAAGGGCGAGTTCACGCGAACCAGCGCATCGAAGACCCCAGGGGACAGCCCGGTCGGGTTCACGCGAAGGACCAGATCCGTGGGGGCGGTCGTCGACTCGAAGCTGGCATCGAGCCATCCTTGAGAAGCACCGGCCACGTATTCGATGTCCGATTCGAGACCTGTCAGGGTTCCGCCGCCGACGTTGCTCACTCGAACCGTCTGGGGATTCGGGGCTCCCTGCCCCTGAGACGATGAGAATCCCAACGCCCCGGGGGAGATCCCGATCGCCGGAGCGGAGTCAGCGACCTCGAGTACCGCCGTCAGAACTGCGGGCTCAACACCCGGGGTCGTCGAACTGAGCGTCATCGAGGCCTCGTAGCGACCGGCGGGCCGAGTCCCGGGGTCGGCACGAAGAACCAGCGTAGTCGGCGCCGAACTTCCTTCGAGCGTTGCCTGGAGCCACCCGCCGGCACCCTCGATCCATTCGATTGATACCGCCAGTCCGGAGAGGGCTCCACCACCTTCAGTGGTGATCGCCACGTGCACCGGGCTCGAGAGACCGGCTCCAGCAACGAGAGAAAACTCGACCTCGGGGAGTGAAAAGGCGATTTGCGGAGACTCGCCCACCTGGATCGAGGCAAGGCCCGAGGCGCCGCCGGTCGACGCTCGAATCCTTGCGGTTCCGGGAGCGATGGCATGCACGAGTCCGGATTGATCGACGGTTGCGGTCTCTGGATCGAGAGCGGTCCAGTCGATGGGGCGCCCGGGCAGTGCACGGCCCGCCTGGTCCAGCGGGGTCGCCGTGAGGCGCACCGTATCCTGAGGAATAAGTTCGAAGGCTGCCGGAGTGATTTCGATCGAGTGGATCGCGACCTCGGAAACGGACACATCCTCGCACGCGATCATCCCGATCAGGAGCGCCGCCAGCAGTGCGACCACGCCGGACATCCGCGCTCGGGGCCTCAGGTACGGGCCCTGGCTCCCCGACTCATTCCTCTGACGGCTATTCACGGCTCAACCCCTCGGCGTCCTCTACTTCGATCGTGACCGTTCCGATGAGGTCACCCTCGGCATCCGTACCCAGGTACGCGGTGATCGTCGCGGTGCCCGTCTCGGTCGAGGTCAGCGTCGAGGTGAACTGACCGTTCGTGCTGGTGCCCGTCGCCGGGCTGAGCTCCCCGATCGAGGTCGTCAGGAAGACCGCATCCCCGTCGGTCGTCAGGTCGTTGCCGTTCGCATCCCTGAGCTGCACCGTGACCGTCGACTCGCCATCGGTCGTGATCTCGGTCGGGTCCGCCGTCACCACGGACATCTCCGCGGAAACGTCTCCCGGCTCGATCGTGACCGTGGCCGTGCCGATCTCGTCGCCCTCGGCCGCGCTCGTCCCCAGGTACGCCGTGATCGTCGCCGTGCCCGTCGAATCGGACGTGAACGTCGATACGAAGAGACCGTCATCATCCGTCGTCCCCCCCGCCGGGCTCAGCGCCCCCAGGTTCGAACTCAGGAAGACCTCATCCCCTCCCGTGGTCAATGGATTACCCGCCGCATCCCGAAGCTGGATCGTCACCGTCGATTCTTCATCGGTCGTGATCTCCAGGGGATTCGCCTCGACGGTCGACGTCTCTGCGAAGGCCTCTCCGGGCTCCACCTCGACGGTGACGGTTCCGATGACCTCACCGGTCGCATCGGCCCCGAGGTAGGCGGTGACGGTCGCAGTGCCCGGCTCAGTCGAGGTGAGCGTCGAGGCAAACCGGCCATCCTCGTCACTTTCTCCCGACTCGGGGGACAGCTCACCGAAATCCGTCGCCAGGAAGACCTCGGTTCCACCGGTGCCGGGCGGATTCCCCGCCGCGTCCCGCAACTGAACGAGGAGTTCGGACGCACCGTCGGTCGTGATCGACAGAGGATCGGCCTCGAGCGTCGACGCCTCCGCGGAAACCTCCCCGGGTTCGATCTCGATCTCCACGGTCCCGAGCACCTCACCGGATGCATCCTCACCCAGGTAGGCGGTCACCTCGGCGGTACCCGGCTCCGCCGACGTGAACGTCGCCTCGAAGCGCCCACCATCGTCGGTGGTCCCCGACGCCGGCGAGAGGACCCCGATCGAGCGTTCGAGGAAGATCGCATCGCCCCCACTGGTAAGATCGTTGCCCGCCGCATCCCGGAGCTGGACGCGGACTTCGGATGACCCATCGGTGGTGATGGTCAAAGGTTCGGCCTCGAGAGTCGACATTTCCGCGGAGACGTCTCCGACGATGAACCGCACCGAGGTCTCGTCTTCGAGGGGCTCGCCATCGATCAGGGCAGTCACCACCGCCATCTCGACATTGGTCGACGAGGTGAGGGTCGCGATGTAGGTTCCGTCCTCGCGATCCGTCACCGCCGAGAGCGTCCCCGCGGTCGTCGACAGCTCGACTTCGGCCCCGCCGACACCCACAGGATTGTTGAATGCGTCGAGAAGCCGCACCGTGATCTGCGAGGTCGAGCTTCCGTCGGCAGTGATGCGGGTCGGTGACGCCGAGAGCGTCGAGGTCTCAAGGGAGGCCTCTCCGGGCCAGAACCGAACCTGGGCCGTGTCGGCGATGGCCTCGCCGCGGAGCCGGACCGAAAGGAGCGCCGTCTCGAGCGAGGTCGACGCGGTCAGAGTGGCCCGATACCGGCCATCCCCAAGGTCGACCAGCTCCGACAGCTCACCCGCCGAGCTGGTCAGCTCCACGTCGTCTCCTCCCCGGGTAAGGAGGTCTCCCCGGGCGTCCCTGAGCGACACGGTCACGGTCGAGGTGCTCGACCCATCCGCCGTGATCGAATCCGGATCCACGGTGACCGTCGAAGTCTCGGGATCGGGACGCGCAAGCACCTGCAGGCCGAGGATCACCGAGGCCGGCGAATTGATGGCGTCTGCCGATTCCACCAGCGCCTCGGCCGAGTAGCTTCCGGGGAGGATCCCGTCGGTGTCGAAGCTCACCAGGAGCTGGGTGGGAGCGGTCGTCTCGACGAGCTCCACCGCGGCCCAGCCGGCGGTCGGTCCAGTGAACTCGACTTCCGCCGAGATCTCGGTGATCTCCCCACTTCCCCCGTTCGAGATCTGAACCCCGATCACACCGGGCGATGGATCGCCCTCCTCGATCGTTCGGTTGATGACGGTCGGCGACAGTTCGAACTGCGGGGGCGGCTCCCCGAAGCGGTAGCGCACCCGAACGGTCGAGCCTTCCCCCTCGACGACCGGAGACCCCACGTGGACCTCCGCATCGTAGATTCCCGGTTCCAGCCCATCCGGATCCACATTCAACACGAGCTCCGTGGGAGCGGACGAGCTCCCGAGTGACGCGGTCAGCCACCCCGAAACCCCACCCGCCGTGTAGTCGATGCTCAACTCGAGGCCGGTCAGGCTCCCCCCGCCGATATTCGTGACACCGACCGACTGGGAACCGGGTGCGCCCTGCCCTTCGGACGATGCAAAGCCCACCGCCTCGGGCGACACCCCGATGGCCGGGGGAGCATCGTCGACCTCGAGCACGACACGCAGCGTGGCGGAGGTAACCCCGGAGCCGCCACCGGTCACCGTCACATCGGCCTGGTACCGCCCGGGAGACAGGCTTCCGGGGTCCGCCACCAACCGAAGCGTGCTGGGGGCCGTGCCCTCGGTCAGCGAAACCTCGAGCCAGCCACCCGTGCCTTCGACGGCCGAGATCGACCAGTCCAGGCCCGAGAGCGTGCCTCCACCCCCATTGGTGATCCCTACCTCGACCTCGTCGGAAGACCCGGTGCCTGCCGTCAACAAGAACTCGACCAATGATCGGCTGAGTACGACCTGCGGAGGCTCGCTGACCTGGATGGTGGCGGAGCCTGCGCCCCCCCCCACCTCGGCCCGTACCTGCGCAGTCCCGGGGGCCACGGCTCGAACCAGGCCGGAGCCGTCGACGGTCGCGACCTGCGGGCTCGCAGACGACCACTCGATCGACCGGCCCGTCAGTGCGGTTCCCGAAGCGTCACGGGGAGTGGCCGAGAGCTGCGCGCTCTCGTCGGGGACGAGGGTGACACTCCCCGGCGACACCGATACCGATGCCACTTCGACCTCGGACACCGAGACGTCCTCGCACGCGACCGGCCCAAGGAGCAGGAGCGCAGCGACGCCCATGCCCACCGTGAGCCGGGTCGTCGACGTCAGCGAGGCACGCAGGCGCATGGCTCAGTCCTCCCGGCTGACGTTGAAGGTCACTTCGATCTCCGCACTTGTGGGAGAGGCGTTCGGAGCGCTCACCCGAACCACCGCGCGGTAGACCCCTTCGGAAAGGTCCCGGGCACTCGCTTCGAGTGCGACCGCGGTGGGAGCGTTCACGGCGCCCAGCTCTGCCGACAGCCATCCCGACCGGCCCTGCGTATAGACCACATCCACTCGAAGCCCGTCGAGCTCGCCGCCCCCTTCATTCGTCACGGTCACGTCCTGGGAGGCCGGCTCCCGCGACCCGGCCGAGGAAGTGAAGGCCAGGCTCGCCGGAGAAAGGCCGATGACCGGCGGGGGAAGGGCGACGTCGAGGTGAATCGGAAGGCGAGCAGGGCTGTTCGGAGCCACCGGAGACTCCACGAAAACCTCTGCTTCGTAGGTCCCCGCAGGCAGATCCTCGAGCAGCGCACGGACGATCAGCTCCGCGGGAGCCTCGGCGCCGGAAACCGACGCTTCGAGCCACGATGGTGCCGCGGCGCCGTCCACCCCTGAACGACGAGTCGTGAGTCCGGTGAGCGAGCCGTTTCCGCTGTTCGAGATCCCGATCGCGATTTCGGCGGGGCTGGAATCGCCCGCGAGCCCGGAGAGCCGCGCATCGGCCTCCCCGAACTGGATCATCGGGCCCTGACGAACGGTCACCGGAACCGCCCCCTCGACACCCTCCGTGGCAGCCCGCAGCGTGGTCTGACCCACGCCCTGACCGACGAGGATCCCCGAGCCCTCGAGGCGCGCGATCGAGGCATCGTCGACGCTCCAGCTCAGATCGCGACCCCCGAGCACCTGCCCTTGCGGCCCCAGGACCACCGCCGAGATCGACCGCTCCTCGAGCTCGAGAAGCTCGACCGGATCCGGCTGGATCTCGATGTCCGCCACGGGGAGCGCCTCGACCACGAGCTCCTCGCACCCCGAAAGGGCGAGAACGAGTCCGACCGCGGCGACCGCAGCGGCACACGAACGGGACGCCCCCCAGCGCTTCATCAGAAGCGGACCCTCAAGCCCGCCCGAACCCCGGAGTCCCCGGCGATCCCGCGCGGTACGAACTCGAGTGCCGAGCGCCAGTTCGGCCCGCTCAGCCGGTCCAGGGCGAGCTCGATACCACCGTCCGGCCTCAGAGCCAGAGCACCTTGGCCGGAACGCGCCCCTCGGAAGGCGTGGATGGCACCGACCACGGTGATCACCCCGGCCGTGGCCAGACCGGGCACCAGGAGGGGCCGGGTCTCGATGCGCTCATCCACCTGACCCGCCGGACATTCGCCGTCGACCGGGGGGACCCTGCATCGGACCTCGACTTCGGAGTAGAGGAGTGCGGCGCCGATCCCGGCTCCCGCTCCGGCCAGCACGAGCATCCCCATGCCGGGCCTCCCGGAATAGAAATGTCCCATACCGGGAAAGAGCAGACCCGTCACGAGCGCCGTTCCAGGGCTGTACTGCGCCACCGGAGTCGGGGCGAGCTCGAGGATGCGCGCCTCGACCCTCGCACGGTCGGCGGCCTCCGGATCCAGTTCGAGGTAGCGCTCCAGGTCGGCGACACCGGCCCCCACCCGGCCGTCCCCGATCTGTGCCACGCCCCGGTTGTAGTAGGCATCAGCCCACCCGGGGAGTTCGACCAGGGCCCGGGAGAAATGAAGCACCGCGGCCTCGAAGCGCTGCTCGTCGAACGCGGTCAGCCCCTGCTGGAACGCGACCCGGGCGATGGCCGGGACCTCGTCTTCGTCCGGACCCGCAATCGCCTCGACCCGAGCCTCGACATCGTCGACATCGGAGCCCTCCGGATCCAGAAGGAGATACCGGCAGTACTCGAGCAGCGCCGAATCCTCGGACCCCCCCGCTTCGAGCAGGCGACCCAGACGATAGGCGATCTCGGAAGAAGTCGGGTCCAGTTCCGCCGCCTCGCGGAGGAGATTCCGCGCCCGTTCGTCCTCGCCGAGGATCGCGGCCTGATTCGCTTCGGAGAGGAGGGCCTCCGCCTCCCTCTCCTCTTCGGCGGTGGGGGTCCGCTCGAGTGCAGAGAGGAGCGCTTCGGCCCCGCAGGGTCCGGGTGCCGAAGGGGGAAGCTCCACCTTCAGCGGAAGCTCCTGACCCTCGGTGGGTACCGGAAAACACACGACTGTGACCACGGTCATCAAGAGGGCGAGTGTCGAAATTCGCACGGCGTTCGGAGTCTCCTTCAAGGACCACGACGGATGATTCGCTTCAGCTGCAAGAATGCTAATTAAGCTGCAAGGGTCCTGCCATCGTCAGGATTCTGCCCGGTTTGACGTACGGGCGCCGGATCGAGAGGATACAGTATGCGTTTTGAGCTTGGCCATTCGACTCCTTCCTACCCATCGAGGTTGAATGTTTTTAACACCCTTCGCCCGCCCGTTCCCCGGTCGGCCCCCTGCCCACCGCCTTTGGCGAATCGGCCGGACCGGCTTCCCGGCGCTGGCCTGCCTACTGGCGCTGACCGCCTGCGAGGTGGAGATTCGGGAGCCCGGATCGGGGTCCTTGGCCGACACGCTTTCGAGCGCGGCAGCGGTCGCCCCGGACCGAACCACCGACCCCAACGGGCAGTGGCCGGTCGAAATCGTGACCGCCCGGGCCCCGGAAGCCATCGGGCCCTACTCCCAGGCGATCCGGGTGGGGAACACCGTGTACCTCTCCGGCCAGATCGCGCTCGATCCCGAGACCGGCGAGATCGTGGATGGCGGAATCGAGGCGGAGACGCGACAGGTGATGGAGAACCTGCGCGCTGTTCTGGAGGCCGCCGGTGCGGAGTTCGGTCATGTGGTTCAGACCCAGGTGTTCCTCGCCGACCTCGAGGACTTCGGCACCATGAACGAAATCTACGCCGGCTACCTCTCCCAGCCCGCCCCGGCACGGGCGACCATCCAGGCGGCCCGGCTCCCTCGTGACGCCCGGGTCGAGATCATGATGACCGCGGTCATACCATGACGATCCCCCCACTGAACCCAGTCCCCCGGAGGACCTCGATGCGACGTTTCACCTCACTGGCTCTCGGCCCACTGATCCTTGCTGCGTTCCTGTGCTCCCCACCCGCTCAGGCGCAGACCATACCGACCCCTCTCGAGCACTTCGGCCAGGAGCTGGGAGCGGAGGGCCACCTGGCAAACTGGCACCAGCTCTCGGCGTACTACGAGCGGGTGGCCCTGGCGAGCCCGAGAGTGCAGATCGATACGCTCGGGCCCTCGACCCTTGGGGAGCCCTTCGTCAAGATGATCATCACGAGCGAGGCGAACCATCAGAACCTCGACCGCTACCGCGAGATCCAGCACCTGCTCTCCGATCCTCGCCGAATCGCGTCGGACGCGGAACGGGATGCGCTGATCGCCGAGGGGCGGACCGTGGTACTGACCACCAGCCATATCCATTCGACCGAGGTGGGCGCGGGTCAGATGCCGGCACGGCTGGTGCACCAGCTCGCGACCTCGGATGAACCAGACATCCTGGAGATCCTCGACGAAACCATCCTCATCCTGATTCCCTCGCTCAATCCCGACGGGACCCAGATGGTCTCGGAGTGGTGGAACGAGTGGAAGGGCACCGAGTTCGAGGGGGCTCCCCTACCCCGCCTCTATCACCACTACATCGGCCACAACAACAACCGGGACTGGTTCTTCTTCGCCCAGAAGGAGACCCGGATGACCGTCCTGGGCGCGCACAACTCCTGGCGTCCCCAGATCGTGCACGACGTCCACCAGATGGGCTCGAATGGCGCCCGGCTCTTCATTCCCCCCTACATCGATCCGGTCGAGCCCAATGTGGATCCGCGGCTGATCGCAGGGCTCAACCAGCTCGGTACCTGGATCCGCGCCGACATGACCAAGGACGGCTACGACGGGATCGTCACCGACGCCATCTTCGACATCTACACCCCGGCCCGGGCCTACATGCATTACCACGGGGGGGTCCGCATCCTCTCGGAGACCGCCAGCGCGAGCTGGGCCAACCCCATCGAGATCGACTTCGACGACCTCGGAGGCGACGGGAACTACGACGCGCGGGTCATGAGCTCGAACTTTCCCTCTCCCTGGATGGGAGGGCGATGGGGGCTCGACGACATCGTGGACTACATGGAAGCGGCCTCGATCTCGCTGCTCAGGAACGCCGCGACAAAGCGGACCTTCTGGCTCGAGAACTACTACGAGGTCCACCGCGCCGCAGTCGAGGGGTGGGACAGCTGGCCCGCCGCATGGGTGGTCCCCGGCGATCAGGCATACGAGGCGGGCATCGATCAGCTCCTTCGGGTGCTGACGACCGGAAACGTCGAAGTCCACCGCACTCGGGACGTCTTCACCACTGGGGGGCACACCTTTCCCGAGGGGTCGTACGTGATCCCCATGCAGCAGCCGTACGCCGCCTTCGCGCAGACGATGCTCGAGCCGCAGGAGTATCCGGACCTCCGCCAGTATCCGGGCGGCCCGCCGATCCGACCCTATGATGCGACCGCGCACAGCCTGCCCCTGCTCTTCGGGATCGAGGCGCACGCGATCGACCAGGTGCCATCGGTCGATCTCTCGGAGCCGATCCCCCGATTCGAGGAGTTCAGCTTCCCGGTCCCGGCGCACCTGCTGGCCGAAGGCCCCCCGCGCATCGGGCTCTACCGCTCCTACAACGAGCCGATGCCGCAGGGATGGACCCGCTGGCTCTTCGACCTGGCGGGCGTCCGCTACTATCCGCTCCGCAACGACGACATCCAGGCCGGGGACCTCGCGAATCTGTACGATGTGATCATCGTGCAGGACCAGAGCCCGAACGCGATCCGAAACGGGTACCCCGCGGACCGCATGCCGGAGCCCTTTGCCGGGGGGATCGGAGAGTCGGGAGAAGAGGCTCTGCGTGCCTTCCTCGAGGCCGGCGGGCGGATCGTGGCGATCGACGAGGCCACGGACTGGGCGATCGACGCCTTCGACCTCGGGGTGGCCAACGCGGTCACCGACCTTCCCGGACAGGACTTCTACATCCCCGGCTCGATCCTTCGGCTCGACCTGGATCCCACGCACGAGATCTCGCAGGGGGTCCCGGCCGAGAACTTCGCCTGGTACTGGCGGACCAGCCGGGCCTTCGAGGTCACCGATCCCGACGCCCGGATCGTGGGCCGCTACGGTGAAGGGGATCCCCGCCTGGCGGGATGGGTCCTGGGCGAGGAGCACGTCGCCGGCAAGCCCGCCCTCGTCGAGGTCCCGGTGGGAGCGGGCGAGGTGATCCTCTTCGGCTTCCAGCCGAATTTCCGCGGTCAGACCGTCGGGTCGTGGCCGATCTTCTTCAATGCGCTGCGCTGAGGGCGCTCAGACCTCGCGGGCAGTGTTGATGACCGTCTGATCGCGGTGCCGGGTGGCGGGGCAGCCGTGCGTGATCGCATTCGATTGCGCCGGCTGCCCCTTCGCGTCTCCGATCGTCCCGTAGCGCTCGTAGGTGCCGGGCCCCCCGCAGAGGTCCATCGCATTCCAGAACTCGGGGGTCCGGATCTGGTAGGCCACATCCTTGAGCATCCCCACGACCCGGCCGTCGCGGATCTCGTGGAAGACCTGGCCCCCGTACTGCGAGTTGTAGCGCTGCTGGTCGATCGAGAAGGATCCGCGCCCATCGATCATGATGCCGCGCTCCACCCCGTCGATCAGCTCCTCGAGCTCCACATCCCGATCGGGATACGGCATCAGGTTGATGTTCGGCATCCGCTGAAACTGCACATCGGCCCACGACTGGGCGTACGAGTTGCCATGGGAGCGCACCTCGCGACCCTGGCTCTCATACCAGTCCGCCAGCCAGAGCGCCTGCTCCCGCGTCGTCTGGAGGTCATCGAGGACCCCGTCGCGCACGATGTGGTAGTCCTGAGGCTCCACCCCTTCGTCGTCCCACCCCACGGTGGCCAGCGACCCGGGGGTCGAGCGCTCCCCCACCACATTCATGAACTCGGGCCCGTACTGGAAACGACCCAGGTACTCCTCGAGGGGCGAGATGAACGAGGTGCCGGCATAGTTCGCCTCGAAGCCCATGATCCGGTCCAGCTCCGTCGGATGCGCGATGGTCTCGTGCAGGGTGAGCCCCAGGTGCGACGGCAGGAGGATCAGGTCGTAGAGGCCGGGCTCGACCGAGCGGGCCGAGAGCTTCTCGACCGCGTCCTCGGCGAAGCGGGGCGCGAGTCCGACCAGGTCGGAGTCCACCACGTGCTCCCACCCCAACGCCAGGGGCGGGATGTCGGTTGAATTACGGGACTGGAAGTCGGACCCGTCGGAACTGACCGCGGTCACCGAGAGGGTCGGGTAGGACTGATAGACGATCTGGTCCGTGACCGTCCCCTCGGAGTTCGCGTAGAACTTGTCCTCGCGAAGAAACCGCAGGTTCGAGGTCACGAGCCGGGTTCCGGTCACGCCCAGCGCCGCCTCGTTCGCACGCAGGAGGAAATCGACCTTCTCCTCGATCGCGACATCGAACGGATCCACCTCGATCGGGCTTCGCCAGACCCCATCCGTCACCACCGGGGCGGGAGCCAGCTCCACCGGCTGGCGCTGGGCGACCCGGTTGGCCCGAGCCTGTGTCACCGCCCGGCGGGAGATCCGGACCACCTCGTCCCGCTCGACCCGTCCGCTCGCCGCAAAGCCCCAGGTCCCCTCCACCAGGACCCGAACCCCGAACCCCGACGTGATGTTGTCCGAGACCCCGGTGATCCGACGGTCCCGGGTCGAGATCCCCTGCGAGCGGTTCGTGTTGATCCGCACGTCGGCCCATTCGGCCCCCGCATCGGCGGCGACCTCGAGGGCGAGCATCGCGAGTTCGCGGCGCTCGGAGTCGACGATGGGGCCGACGGCGCGCGGCGTCAGGATTCCATGAAGGAGCTGGGGATGCCCGACCAGGGAGATCCCGGCCGCAGCCACGGCGGAAGAGCGGAGAAAATCGCGACGTTTCATGGTCATGGTACCGATGCGGGAGGCAGGAGTATCAGGGGGAACGTAGGGGACCGGGCGGAGGCGGGCAACGGGATCGATCCCTTGCCCCAACCCGGGCCCGCACCATACTCTCCGGCCATTCCCGGATCGTACCCCCAATGCCCCTCGTCCCCGATGAGCGAAGCGCCCACATCCCCCCTGGCCGACCTGCGCGACGACGTCGTCGCCTGCCGGGCCTGCCCCCGCCTCGTCGAATGGCGCGAGCGGGTCGCTCGCGAGAAGCGGGCCTCCTTCGCCGACGAGGAGTACTGGGGGCGGCCGGTGCCCGGATTCGGCGATCCCGGGGCCCGTGTCCTCATCGTGGGCCTCGCTCCCGCGGCGCACGGGGCCAATCGGACGGGTCGGATGTTCACGGGAGACCGCTCCGGCGACTGGCTCTTTCGGGCCCTGCATCGAGCCGGTTTCGCCACGCAGCCCGATGGCCGGGCCCGAGACGACGGACTCGAGCTCCTCGACGCCTGGCTCACGGCCACCCTGCGCTGCGCCCCGCCCGGCAACCGCCCGCGACCCGACGAACGGAAGAACTGCCGCCCCTTCCTCGAGCGGGAATTCGACTGGTTCCTGCCCCGCATCCAGGTGGTGGTCGCCCTGGGGGGATACGCCTTCGACCACGTGCTCCGGATCCTGCGGGATCGTGACTGGCCGGTGCCCTCGCCGAAGCCCGGCTTCGGTCATGGCGTCGAGGTCACCGTGGAGGGCGATGAGGGTGCGCTCATCCTCCTGGGCTCGTATCATCCTTCTCAACAGAACACCTTCACCGGCACCCTGACCGAGGAGGCCTTCGACGCGCTCTGGGCTCGCGCCCGGGCATGCCTCGACGGCGCCCCGTCCGGGGATTGACCCACCCATTCCGCGAAATCGGCCCCCCCATGCGTTCATTTAGACGATCCCACCTGGTCCGCCCCTCCCCGGGGGCCGTCCTGCTCCTCCTCGTCCTCGCCATCGCCTGTGACGCCCCCCCAACTGAGCCCTCCATTCCCGGGGCCGAGTGGGAGCGCTGGGAGTCCCCCGAAGCCGCGGGGTTCGACCCCCGCGGACTCGAGGCGGTGCAGGAGCGGCTCGAATCGATGTCCTCGTCGGCCATGATGGTCGTGACCGAAGGAAAGGTCGCCTTCGAGTACGGGGACCTGACCGAGGTCAGTTACCTCGCCTCCGTGCGCAAGAGCATCCTCGCGATCCTCTACGGGATCGAGGTCGAGCGGGGAACGATCGATCTCGACCGCACCCTGGCCGAGATGGAGATCGACGATGTCCAGGGCCTCACTCCCGAAGAGCGCCAGGCGACCACCCGCCACCTCATCTCGTCCCGCTCCGGGATCTACCACCCCGCCTCGAACCCCGGAGACAACCTGGCCGACGCCCCCGAGCGGGGCAGCCAGCCGCCGGGCTCCTACTACCTGTATTCGAACTGGGACTTCAACGCGGCGGGCACCGCCTTCGAGGTCCAGTCGGGGCGCAATCTCTTCGACGCGCTGCACGAGGAGCTCGCGCTCCCCCTCGGGATGCGGGATTTCGATCGCGATCGCCATGTGAAGGGGGGCAACATGGAGCAGTCGATCCACCCCTCGTACCACATGCACCTTTCCACCCGCGACATGGCCCGCATCGGGCTGCTGGCCCTGCATGAGGGGCGATGGGACGATCGCCAGCTCGTCTCAGCCGATTGGATGCGCGAGATGACCGGAATCATCACTCCGGTAGGGGAGATGAATCCCGCGCCCCGCCGTGACGGCCCGCACGGGTACGGATACATGTGGTGGGTGTGGGACGGCGAGCACGCCTCCGGGCCATGGGAGGGCGCGTATGCCGGGGTGGGCGCGGTGGGCCAGTACATCACGGTGCTCCCCGCCCTCGACATGGTGGTGGCCCACAAGACCGTGCCGGGCCAGGGCCGGTCGGTCGCGCACCCCGAGTTCTGGGAGCTGCTGGACCTCGTGGTCGCGGCCCACGCGGACGGGACCGCGGCACCGTGACCCGACGGGGTCTCCTGATCGGAGCCGCCCTCCTGGGCCTCGGGCTCGGCGGGTGCTTCCTGCCCTCGCAGTACGACCCCTTCGCCCCCGGTGTGACCGTGGTCATTGAAAATGCGAGTGGCATGACGGCCGAGATCTACCTGATCCGCGACCGGGCGCGCCAACGGCTCGGCCAGCTTCCCAACGGTCAGGTCGGCGAATTCCTGATTCCATGGCGCGAGGGGAGCTTCGCGATCCGCGCCGAGCTTCCTCAGCGACAATCCCTCGCCCGATCGATCTCGGCCCGTCCCGGAGAGACCTTCCGCTATCGCCTCGAAGACCGATACTTCACCCGGGTCGGCGAGGAGTAGCGGAATCAGTCTACGGGCACCGGGGTCAGCGCGGCCCGCACCTCGTCGACCACACCCTTCGAGCGCAGTTTCTCGGACTTGTGCTCGATGAAGCGGGCATACTCTTCCATGAATACCTTACCGGGCCCTCGGAAGTCGAAGTTCTCGGGGTGATCCCGAAAGTGCTCCCGATGCACCCGGGTCCACACCAGGCGCCCGTCCGTGTCGATGTTCACCTTCGTGACCCCGAGCGGAACGGCCCGGGCGAACTCCTCGACATCGACGCCCTTCGCGGACGGATCCAGCGCGCCGCCCGCGGCATTGATCCGCTCCACCTCTTCACGAGGTACCGAGCTCGATCCGTGCATCACGAGGGGGAATCCCGGGAGCCGCCGCTGGATCTCCTCCACCCGGTCGAAGTGGATCCCCTGCCCGCCGCTGAACTTGTAGGCTCCGTGGCTCGTCCCGATCGCCACCGCCAGGGCATCGCAGCCGGACTGCTCCACGAAGGCCTCGGCCTCTTCGGGGTCGGTGAGCTGCGCGTGCTTCTCGTCGACCTGTATGTCTTCCTCGACTCCGCCGAGCATGCCGAGCTCGGCCTCGACGCTCACCCCCACGGCGTGGGCCCGCTCCACCACCCGTCGAGTGGCCGCCACATTCTCCTCGAAGGGATCGTGCGAGGCATCGATCATCACCGAGCTGTAGAATCCCGAGTCGATCGCATCGTAGCATGTCTCCTCGTCGCCATGATCCAGGTGCACCGCGAAGACCGCCTCGGGATAACTCTCTTCGGCGGCCTTCAGGATCGCCTCGAGCATCCGGACCCCGGCGTACCCGCGGGCCCCCTTCGAGAGCTGGACGATGAAGGGCGCCTCGGCCCGCTCGTGCCCCTCGAAGAGCCCGAGTGCCTGCTCCATGTTGTTGATGTTGTACGCCCCCACGGCGAAGCGTCCGTAGGCGATATCGAAAAGTTCACGGGTGGTCACGATCATTGAGGAGGCCTCCGGGCGTCGGGTCTCGGAAATGGGGGTTCGGTGGCTGGACTCGATCCAGCGATGGAAAATCATTGCAAGATTCGCGCGTGGGCACCAGCCCACATCCCCTGTTGCCTCCGACGCGAGCCCATTATCCTGATCCCGGAGTTTCCCGTCCCCACTCGATCCGGACCTGACGATGCCCCGATTTCTCCTCCTCTTCGCCTTCGCCCTCCTCGCCGGCTGCGGCGAGACGTCCGACGCACCCGACGCCCCCATCGAGTTCACCTATATGTACGTGCCCTCGAGCGGCTTCGCGTACCTTGACGACGACGGTGAGTTGACCGGGGTCACCGTCGAGCTCCTCCGCGACTTCGCGGCGTTCGTCGAGCGCGAACGCGGAGTCGAGGTCGAGATCGAGTGGGTCGAGGAGCCCGAGTGGGCCACCTTCTACCAGATGGTCCGGGAGTCCAGCGGTGCGGTCTTCGGCATCGGAAACGTGACCATCACCGAAGCCCGGCGCGACGAACTGCAGTTCTCGCCCCCCTACCTGAACAATGTGGCCGTGCTCGTGACGCACGAGAACGTGCCGGAGCTGTCCAGCATGGACGAGATCGGAGAGGCCTTCCAGGGGCTCACCGGCCTCCCCTACCCCGGCACCCTCCACGAGGAGCGTCTGCTGGCGATCCGCGACGAGCACCTCCCCGAGATGCCCATGCGCGAGGTCTCGTCGAACGACGAGTTGGTGAGCCTGCTGGCCTCGGGCGACGGCTACTTCGGGTATATCGACGTCTACAACTACTGGCGGGCGCGCTCCGCGGGACACGCCCTGCGGCGGCACGAGGTGGGCGACGACGCCTCGGAGCAGTTCGGCGTCATCTTCCCCCTGGACTCGGAGTGGGGTCCCGACATCGAGGCCTTCTTCGACGAGGGAGAGGGCTATACGGCGAGCGAACGTTACCGGTCCCTCCTCGAAGAGCACCTGGGAGAGGAACTCGCGACCCTCCTCTCCGACGGGTAACCGCGGCCCGTCAGACCCCGCGTTCCTGCGCTCTCCGTCCAAGCACCTGACCCAGCTCGGCGATCACCACGAGGGGGTCCTCGGCGATTCGCCTCGCCGTGAACCGGGCCACCTGGATCCCCCTCGCCGCAAGGACGGAATCGCGTGCGCGATCGCCCTCGAAGGGGGACCGGCCTCGATGGAACTCGTACCCGTCGACCTCGACGGCGAGTCTTTCTCGTCGCCAGAACAGGTCCAGTTCATATCCCTCGACCCAGACGTTCGGTTCGGGCGCCGGGATTCCGGCACGTCGGATCAGCTCCGTGAGCTGCTGTTCCGCCTCGGATCGGGTGAAGCTCGGTCCCCGCTCGATTTCGAGCATCTCCCGGAGGATCCTCGTCCCGGCACGGCCCGGCGCGGCCTCGATACGAGCACGGAGTCCATCCAGACTGAGCCTTCGCTTCCGGTGCGCCGTCGCGATGGCTTGTTCAAGGTCGCGCCGTGTCACGGCGCGCCGATGCGTCGGGCCGTATCCCACCCCGGTCGCCTGTGCTGCAAGGTCCACCACGGTGCGCTCGGGCGCGGTTACCGGAATTTTGAAGCGTGCGGTACGGTCGCGATCCGGCAGGGAACCCGTGTGGCGTAGCAGGTAGCCACCTCCGGACGGTTGCCGGACCCCCCTGCGCGCGACGAGGACCTCGGGCTCCTCTCCTCGCGGATTCCGCGGGAGGAGGCCCCACAGGGACGCCGCGGAGCGATGACTCAGACAGGCCCCCCTTCCGACCGCCAGCACCGCGGCGATCTCTCCGGCCCTCGGAGCAGCGACGGGTCCCACCCGGTAGACGCCCCGATGCATCCGGACGTAGCGCCCCGTCTCGGCACGCCGCTGGATCATCCGCCGGGACACCCCGGCGCCCTGGAGCTGTGCAGACGTGACCACGCCGTGCTGGCGTGCCGCCAATTCGTGCACCCGCCGGTCCGCGGGCTCCCCTCGCGATCCTGCCGTCATCGAACTCCTCCTGCCTTCGACTTCGACCTGCGCGCCATCATGGTGCTTTCTGCTGCAGGGAAGCAGCGATCTCGCATCGGATGCAGCAAAAGACACCATGGTGGTGCACTTCGCTGCTTGCGACCTGAAGCGCACGGGCGTGGTCAGCGTTTTGCACCGTGGTGGTGCCTTTCGCAGGACGCGAGGCCGAGCGTGGCGGCCCGATCAGCGTTATGCACCGCTCTCCCCAAAAAAACCGAACGCGTTCCGCATCGGTCGCCAAGGGTACCGTCCTGTACCCTTTCCATGGCCCTGCTGAAGCCTCACGCCCAACGCCGCGGCCCGCCATGGCGGGATCGGACAGCCTCATGGGGCAGCCGGATGAGTGCGGGGAACGCGATGGATGGTGGCGTCCCGGGACGGCTGAGGCCGGATGGGACCGGGGGCCGCAACGGCCAGAGTCCGGCGCCGGCTCGCCTCAGATCAGCTCGCGCACCCGGTCGCCATCGACCTCTTCCTCGTCCAGGAGGATCTCGACCAGGGCGTCGAGGGCGTCGCGGTGTTCCTCGAGCTGCGCCTTCGCCCGCTCGTAGGCCTCGTCGATGATCCGGCGCACCTCGGTATCGAGCTCGCGCGCGGTGGAGTCGCTGTAGTCCCGGCGCTGGGCGATCTCTTCGCCCAGGAATACCTCTTCGCGCCCACCCGAGGGCGCCACCTGGCCGAAGCTCTCGCTCATCCCCCAGTGCAGAACCATGCGACGGGCCATGTTCGAGGCCTGCCGCAGGTCGTCTTCGGCCCCGCTCGTGATCGTCTCCAGAACGAGCTCCTCCGCCGCGCGTCCCCCCATGATCACGGCGAGCCGGTCGTCCAGCTCCTCGCGGGAGTGCAGGTACCGGTCCTTCTCGGGAAGCTGCTGGGTCACCCCCATCGCCCGCCCCCGGGGTACGATGCTGACCTTGTGCAGTGGATCCGCATGCTCCAGGGTGGCCGCCAGGATCGCGTGGCCCGCCTCGTGGTAGGCCAGGTGCCTGCGTTCGCCGTCGGTCAGCACGATCCCCTCGCGCTCCAGCCCCATCAGGATCTTGTCACGGGCATCTTCGATCTCGGTCATCGAGATCGATTCCCGCTCCTTGCGCGCGGCGAGCAGGGCGGCCTCGTTCAGCAGGTTGCGCAGGTCCGCCCCGCTGAACCCGGGGGTGCCCCGGGCGACCTGGTCCAGCTCCACATCCGGATCCAGGGGCTTCTGCCGTGCGTGGATCTTGAGGATCTCGGTGCGGGCCGAGACCGAGGGCAGATCCACGGTGATCCGTCGATCGAAGCGGCCCGGCCTCAACAGCGCCGGATCGAGCACATCGGGCCGATTCGTCGCGGCCACGACCACCACGCCCGAGTTCGGCTCGAATCCGTCGAGCTCCGAGAGCAACTGGTTCAGGGTCTGCTCCCGCTCGTCGTGCCCGCCACCCAGCCCCGCACCCCGCTTTCGACCGATCGAGTCGAGCTCGTCGATGAAGACGATCGAGGGCGCGGCCGACTTCGCCTCTTCGAAGAGATTACGGACCCGCGAAGCACCCACCCCCACCAGCATCTCCATGAAGTCCGACCCGGAGACGTGAAAGAAGGGGACATCCGCCTCGCCGGCGATGGCCCGCGCCAGGAGCGTCTTTCCGGTCCCCGGGGGCCCCACCAGAAGGAACCCGGTGGGGATCTCGCCCCCGAGCTTCTCGAACCGGCTCGGATCCCGGAGAAACGCAATCAGCTCCTGCACCTCGCGCTTCGCCGCCTCCTGGCCGGCCACGTCGTCGAAGGTGGTGGCCTCGTCGGTCCGCTCGTAGGACTTCGCGGTGCTCTTCCCCACCGACATCATCTGCTGCCCCTGCGCCTGCATCCGGCGAATGAAGTACAGGAAGAAGAAGAGGATGAAGAGTGCGGGGAGAGCGTACAGGGCGATCCACCACCACGAGAAGTCGGACTCCGGCTCGGTCTGGATCTCGACGCCCTGCTCGTCCAGCAGCCCGAGAAGCCGATCGTCGCCCATGGCCGGCACCCAGGTCGACAGCCGTCGATACCGAACGGGCTCGTCCAGATCGGGGACCTCGGTCTCGACGGTATCGGCCAGCGTCGCGCGGATCTCGTCTCCCTCGAGGAGCACCCGCTCGACCCGTCCCTCCTCGACGTGCTCCAGGAAGGTCGTGTAGTCGACCGGCACCCACTCCTCGCGCTCCAGGAGAGGCATCCAGATCCACAGGAAGAGGCCCGTCAGGATCAGCACCCAGATCAGCCGTCGCCGGCGGACGAAGTCGGGTGGGGGCGTGGGGCGGTCCCCCGAGGACCCCGGCGTCGGGTCAGTTCTCATTTCGCTCCCGGTACAGGTTCAGCACGCTCCCGGCCAGGACCATCTCCCGCTGTCGGGAGCTCAGGGCGTGGCTCACCTCGAAGCGGTCGTCCCGATCCAGGTTCTCGACCTCGAGGGTGTCCCGGCCCTCTTCGAGCGCGGTCCGCACCCCCCGGATCCGGAGGCGGTCCTCCTGGGCCACCCCGTCGTAGTCACCCGGGTCGACGAAGAGGAGGGGCAGGATCCCGAAGTTGGCCAGGTTCTGCGCGTAGATCCGGGCAAAGCTCTTTGCGATGACCGCGGTCACACCAAGGTACCGGGGTGCGAGGGCCGCATGCTCTCGAGAGGAGCCCTGGCCGTAGTTTTCTCCCCCCACCAGCATGTGCCCCTCCTGCTGGAATTCCTCGGCCCGCTCCCAGTAGTGTTCGTCGATCTGGCCGAAGGTGAAACGCGAGATCGCGGGAATGTTCGAGCGGAAAGGGAGCACCTCGGTCCCCGCCGGGAGGATCTCGTCGGTCGAGATGTCGTCTCCCACCTTGAGCAGAACCGGGCCCTCGAGCTCCTCGGCCAGGGGATCCAGGTCGGGGAGCGCATGGATGTTCGGTCCCTTCACGAGCTCCGCACGCTCCCCCTCGTCCGGGGGCGCGACCAGGAGCTCCCGATTGATCGGGGGCTCCTCGGGCTCCCGGAACCGCGGGTACTCCATCTCGTCGCCCAACTCCCGCGGGTCGGTAATCACCCCACGCAGCGCCGAGACCGTCGCGGTCTCGGGGCTGCACAGGTAGACCGAGTCCTCGCGGGTCCCGGAGCGGCCGGGGAAATTCCGGGGTACGGTGCGCAGCGAGTTTCGGCCCGTGGCCGGCGCCTGTCCCATCCCGATGCACCCGTTGCACCCGGCCTGGTGAAGCCGGGCCCCCGCACGAATGAGACTCCACAGATAGCCCTCCCGCGTCAGCGTCTCGAGGAGCTGCCGCGAGGTCGGATTCACATCGAAAGAGACGGACGAGGCCGCCTTTCGCCCCTCGACGATCATGGCGGGCACCGCGAAGTCCCGAAGCCCCGGATTCGCCGACGACCCCAGGTAGGACTGGTAGATCTCGCGTCCGGCCACCTCGCTCACGGGAACGACATTGCCGGGCGAGGATGGCAACGCGATCAGCGGCACCAGCTTGGAGAGATCGATCTCGTCGTGGTGGTCGTACTCGGCATCCTCGCCGGCCACCCACTCGCTCCAGTCCTCCTCGCGACGCTGGCGGCGAAGGAAGCGGCGCACCTCGTCATCGGACGGAAACACCGAGGTCGTGGCCCCCAGTTCCGTGCCCATGTTCGCGATCACGTGCCGATCCATCGCCGACAGGCTCTCGAGACCAGGCCCGTAGTACTCGACCACCCTGTTCACGCCACCATCCACCCCGTGGCGCCGGAGCATCTCGAGGATGACGTCCTTGGCACTCACCCAGTCCGGAAGCTGTCCGGTGAGTCGCACCCCCATCACCTCCGGCATCCGCATCCGGAAGGGCTCTCCGGCCATGGCCAGCGCCACCTCGATCCCCCCGGCTCCGATCGCGAGCATCCCGATCGCCCCCGCCGCCGGCGTATGGCTGTCGGACCCGAGCAGCGTCCGCCCCGGCTTGCCGAAGTGCTCCTGGTGCACCGGATGGCTCACCCCGTTTCCGGGCCGGGAGTACCAGAGTCCGAAGCGGGCGGCCGCGCTCTCGAGAAAGAGGTGGTCGTCGGGGTTCTTGTGGTCCGCCTGGATCAGGTTGTGGTCCACGTACTGGGCCGAGAGCTCCGTCTTCACCCGGTCCAGCCCCATCGCCTCGAGCTCGAGCATCACGAGCGTCCCCGTGGCGTCCTGCGTCAGGGTCTGGTCGATGCGCAGGCCGATCTCCTCGCCGGCGACCATCTCCCCTTCCATCAGGTGATCGCGGATGAGCTGTCGCGTGACGTTCATGCTCGGGTCTCCTCGCTTTGGATGATCCGGAGGCGTTCGCACAGTCCGAACTCCGGTACCGGAAACCGGAAGCGGCGTTCCCCACGGTGAGGGCGACGATTATCTTGTGCAGTGCCCAGATTCGCCTCCGCACCCTCACTCCGCGAGCCCATGAACCGTCTCCATCCCGGGTCCCATTTCGCCCTCCTGGCGCTCCCGCTCACCCTCCTTGCGCTGGCGGCCTGCGAGCCGTCCGAAGGAGGCCCGGCCTCCGACGCGATCGACCTCCCCTTCGAGGAATACGAGATGGCGAACGGGATGCGGGTGGTCCTTCACGTGGATCGCTCCGACCCGGTCGCGGCGGTCGCCCTGACCTATCACGTGGGATCGGCTCGCGAGGTCGAGGGTCGAACCGGCTTCGCGCACCTCTTCGAGCACCTCTTCTTCCTCGATTCCGAGAACCTGGGACCGGGAGGGCTCGATCGACTGATGACCCGCGTGGGCAGTTCCACGAACGGCTCCACCAACCGCGACCGTACGAACTACTTCGAGGTGGTCCCGCGCGACGCCCTCGAGAAGGTGCTCTGGGCCGAGGCCGACAAGGTGGGCTTCTTCATCAACACCGTCACCGACGACGTCCTGGCCAAAGAGAAGCAGGTGGTCAAGAACGAGAAGCGCCAGGGGGTCGACAACCAGCCCTACGGCCACCTGAACTTCGTGCTCGACCGGGCGCTGTATCCCGATGGCCACCCCTACCGGTGGCAGGTGATCGGCTCCCTCGAGGACCTCGACGCGGCGACCCTCGACGATGTCCACACCTTCCACGACCGCTGGTACGGGCCCAACAACGCGACGCTGGTGGTGGCCGGCGACATCGACATTCCCCAGACGCGCGCCTGGATCGAGCGCTACTTCGCCGAGATTCCGGCGCGTCCGACCCCCGAGACGCCCGAGCCCCCCGAGGTCCGGCTCGACGAGACCCGTCGGCTGATGCACGAGGACCGCCTGGCCCAGCTTCCGCAGCTCTCGCTCGCCTGGCCCGGAGTCCCCCAGTACCACCCCGACTCCTACGCGCTCGGCCTCCTCGCCCGGGTCCTCGCCGACGGCCGGAG
>REBS01000140.1 GCA_007692605.1 Gemmatimonadales bacterium | reverse complement strand
ACACGGTTCTGGCGTGGCGGGATGCCCTCGAGGGTGACCGCCAGCTCCTCGATGGCGCCGTCGAGGGGGAGCTCGGGATCCAGACGATGCGGGGGATCACCTGGGCCGATGACGGGAGCCGGATCTTCGTGGGCGTGCAGCCCCGGGAGCCGGTCGAGGATGAGGAGGAGGAAGAGAAAGACGAACGCAACGCCAACGGGGCGGACTCGGTGCCCGGTCTCGAGATCTGGCACTCGCGCGACATCGATCCCGTCCCGCAGCAGCGGGTGCGGGCGAACATGGAGCGCAACCGGAGCCACATCCTGAGCTGGGAGTTGGGGATGGACCCCGTCCTCCTCGGCGGGGGCGAGGCGGGAGAGAGCATCTCGCTGCTTCCCGATCACACCGGCGCGATCCTGCAGGACGATACGCCCTACGGGTTGGCCCGGATGTTCGGACCGATCTATCGAGACGTCTATCATGTCGATGGGTCGGATGGGGAGCGGAGACTCCTGGCCGAAGAGATCGAGTTCTTCTCGGGGGTGAGCCCCGACGCGACCTGGGCCATCTTTTTCAGGGATGATCACTGGCACACGATCGAGCTCGCGACGGGCGAGATCCGGAACATCACCGAAGGGCTGCCCACGACGTTCACGAACGAGAAGCGGGACATCGTGGTCCCGCAGAAGCCCCCCCACGGACTCGGGGGATGGGTGGAGGGGGACCAGGATGTCCTCCTCTATGATGAGTACGATGTCTGGCAGGTGGCGGCGGACGGGTCCGGAGGGGAGCGCCTCACGGCCGGGGCCGAGGACGAGATCCGCCATCGGCTGGTCCGGCTGGACTGGGACGAGCCGGCCTTTCCCGCGGATGGGCCTCACCTGGTCTCCCTCTACGGGGAGTGGACGAAGCGTTCCGGGTACGGCCGGATCGAGGCGCCGGGACAGGTGGAGCGCCTGGTCTGGGACGACCGGATGATCAGCCGCCTCTCGCGGGCCGACGACGAGACGACACACTTCTACATGACGCAGCGCTACGACGAACCGCCGGCCTTTCATGTGGTGGACGGGGACTGGGGGGACGCGCGCCGGGTGGTCCAGAGCAATGCGTTCATCGACGAGTTCCGGATCGGTCGCTCGGAGCTGATCGACTATGAAAATGACTGGGGTGTGCCGCTTCAGGCCGCCCTGTACTACCCGGCCGATTACGAGGAGGGGCGGGAGTATCCGATGATCGTGTACCACTACGAACGACTCTCCCAGGGGCTGCACGGCTGGACCAACCCGTCCGACCGAAGCGCCTACAACACCCGCGTCTTCACCCAGAACGGGTATTTCGTCCTTCAGCCCGACATCGTCTATCGCCCCCGGAACCCGGGGCTGTCGGCGATGGAGGCGATCCTTCCCGCCGTGGATGCGGCGGTGGCGACCGGGATGATCGACGAGTCCGCGATCGGGATCATCGGCCATTCATGGGGTGGGTATCAGACCACCTTCGCGGTGACGCAGACGGACCGCTTCGCCGCCGCGGTCGCCGGGGCCCCGCTGACGAACCTGGTATCGATGTACCTCTCCTTCTACTGGAACACGGGGAGCACCGACGCCCGGATCTTCGAGATCTCGCAGGGTAGGATGGAGGTGCCGTGGTGGGAGGACTTCGAGTCGTACCGCCTGAACTCGCCGGTGCATCACATCGAGGCGATGGACACTCCGCTCCTGATGATGTTTGGCGATGAGGACGGGGCGGTGGAGTTCAACCAGGGGGTCGAGTTCTACAACGCCGCTCGACGGGCGGCCAAGGACTTCGTGCTCCTGGTGTACGAGGGCGAGAACCATTCGCTTTCGGAGCGACCCAATCAGGAGGACTACCATCGGCGCAGCCTGGAGTGGTTCGACCACTACCTCAAGGGAGCCGAGGCTCCGGCCTGGATCACCGAGGGTGTCCCCTACCTGGAGCAGCAGGAGAAGCTACAGCGAGGACCGGCGGCGGGGAGGCGGTAGCGGGATCGAGCGAGTGATTCACTTTAGAGGAGAGGCGTGATGAGGGTGCAATACTGTAGAGGGATGATGGCGGTCGGATGGATCGTCGCCTTCGGGGTGCTCGCCGGGTGTGGGGACCTGGGATCGTCCGGCGCGGAGGTGCGGGTCTACCTTCAGAACACGGGGGGACCCGGGGACGGGGGTCCGGTGACCGATGCGATGGGGCTGATGGGCTTCGCGGGGGAGGTCGATGTCAGGGTCGTCGCACTGATTCAGGATGAAGGGGGATTCTGGACCGACGTGACGAGTACGGCGCAGGAGCTGACCTTCACCCTGGGAGAGGATTCCGGTCGGGTCGAACTGGGTCGCCGAAGCCTGGCGCCGGGAGCGTACTCGCGGGCCCGGCTGATCTTCACGCGCGTCGAAGTCCAGCTCACGGACGCCCCGCCGGGATTTTCGATGCCGGCGGACGGGACGGTGCGGGTCCAGCTCGGCTCGGGGGACCGGGTGCCTGTGACCCGCAACGCGACGATGATCCTTACCGGGGATGAGACCGTCGAGGTCACCTTCGACCTGGGGGTCGAGACCTGGCTGCCCGGTGCGATCGACGGCGTCGTGGGAACCACGCTCTTCTCGAGCGCGGTTTCGATTCAGGTAAACTGACGAGGGTGACGTAGCGGCTTGATCGAGATCGGGCAGCCGCTACCTTCCGACGGTCCGAAAACTGCTTCCCGAGCCCTCGTCCGCATGATCCGAGTCACCTTCCTGGGAACGGCCGCCTCTCGCCCGACCGTGGCCCGAAACGTCAGCGCTCTCATGGTCCAGCGTGAGGGCGATCACTGGCTCTTCGACTGTGGAGAGGGCACCCAGCGCCAGATGATGCGGTACGGGACGGGATTCAGTCTGGAGGGCATTTTCATCACCCACATGCACGCGGACCACTTCCTCGGGGTCATCGGCCTGCTGCGGACGCTGGCGCTGCAGGGGCGTACGGACCCCCTCCCGGTCCACGGCCCCCCGGGTTCCGAGAGCCTGCTCCAGACCGCGATCTTCCTGGGGCAGGGCCGGCTCCCCTTCGACGTGCCGATACGCGAGATGGTGCCCGGTGAGCGGGTGGTCCGCGAGGAGTACGATATCGAGGCCATCGCCGTGAGGCACGGCACCCGGGCCGTGGGGTATCGCCTCCGGGAGCACGACCGTCCGGGCCGATTCGATGTCGAGCGGGCCCGAGCCCTGGGCGTGCCCGAGGGGCCGCTCTTCGGGCGGCTGCACCGGGGCGAGACGGTCGATGGGGCCGAGGGACCTGTGCGTCCGGACGATGTGGTCGGACCGCCCCGTCCCGGGCGCCTGGTGGTCTACACCGGGGACACCCGTCCCGCCGAAGAGGTCGAGGCCGCGGCGGCGGGGGCCGACCTTCTGATCCATGATGCGACCTTTGCCGAGGATGAGGCGGATCGGGCTCGCGAGACCGGGCATTCGACGGCGGCCGAGGCCGCGGGGGTCGCGCTGAAGGCGGGGGTCCGGCGCCTGGTGCTCACGCACCTGTCCTCGAGGTACTCGGCCAACGCCACCCCGCTGGAACGCGAGGCCCGCGCGGTGTTTCCCGAGGCGGTGGTCGCCCGCGACGGGCTCGAGATCGAACTCGAATACGAGCAGGAGGAGGAGACGTGATCTGGGAGGCGGAGGACCCCGAGGTGATGGGGCCCGGATGGGAGGAACGCAGGGATGTCCGCGAGGAGCGCCGGGAGCATTGGGAACGGCGGGCGGCCCAGTGGGCGGCGCTCGCCCTGGCCCGCGAGATCTTCGGGGAGCGAACGCAGGCGAGCCTGGCGCGCTACCCCTCGCGAGGCGCCTTTCGCGGACTCCTGACGCTGCAGGTCCCCTTCCTGGGGCTCGAGGATCACCGACAGCGAGAGCTTCTGTTCACCTCGCTCGCCGCCCGGGACCCCGTGCTCGAGCAGGTCCCCCTCCTCTTCGTCTTCGAGCCGGTCGCCCGGATCCGGAGGGTGGGACAATGACCACCCTTCGGACCCCGATCCTGATCGTCGGGCTCGGGGTGATGGGGGGCTCCCTGGCGCGGGCGCTGCGGGGTCACGATGTCGAGCTGATGGGGATCGATCCGGATCCCCTGATCGGAGCCCGGGCGCTGCAGGACGGGGTGATCGACCGTTTCGACGCCGGGGGTGAGGGGATGGTGGGGGATGCGGGGTCCGTGGTCTATGCTGCCCCCCTGCGGGTGACCCTCGGTCTTCTCGAGGAGCACGCGCCCCGGATCCGGCCCGACGCGGTCGTGACCGATGTCGTCTCGCTGAAGGCGCCGATCCTCGAGCGAGCTCGCCAGGTGGGACTGGGAGACCGCTTCGTGGGGGCGCATCCGATGTGTGGTTCGGAGCGCTCGGGCTTCGCGGCGTCGAGTGCGACGCTGTATCGGGATGCCCGGATCTACCTGTGCGGGGATGGTGACGGGGGCCCGGTCGAGGCCCTTTGGAGGGCGGTGGGCGGGGTCCCGGAGTGGATCGACCCGGCCGAGCACGATCGGATGATGGCCTGGGTGTCGCATCTTCCGCAGCTGGTGGCGAACGCGCTCGCGGGAGCCCTTCACGCAGCGGGCTTCACCCCGGAGCAGCTGGGGCCCGGCGCCCGGGACATGACCCGCCTCGCGGGCTCGAATCCCGAGATGTGGGAAGACCTGCTGCGTGCGTCGGCGCCAGTGACGGGGACGGGGCTCACCTCGGTGACGCGGGCCCTGCAGGTCGTGGGTGACCTCCTCGCGAGAAGGGATGTGGACCGGGTCGTCGAGTTCATGGAGAGGACCCGGGCCTGGCGAGTCGCCGAGGACGAGACGTGACCCGGGTGCCGGGGGACAAGTCGATCAGCCACCGGGCCCTTCTGCTCGGAGCGCTGGCCGAGGGCGAGAACCAGCTGACCGGACTGTTGCCCGGGGCCGACTGCCAGTCGACGCGCTCGGTGCTTGGCCGCCTCGGGGTGGAGCTGCCCGAGCTTCCGGATGATGCCGGGCTCCTCACCTTCCGGGGCGTCGGTGTTGCCGGACTTCGGGCGCCGGATGGGGGGCCGCTGGACTGCGGCAACTCGGGGACCACCGCGCGCCTCCTGCTCGGGCTGCTGGCGGGAGCCGGGGTCCGGGCCACGCTCACCGGCGACGACTCGCTGCGCTCCCGACCGATGCGTCGCGTGACCGAGCCGCTGAGTGCGATGGGGGCCGAGTTCCGGGAGGAGGGGGAGGAGGGGAGGCTGCCGATTCGGGTCGAGTCGGGCGTCCAGCATACCCTGGAGTATCGGACCCCCGTCGCTTCAGCGCAGATCAAGAGTGCGCTCCTCCTGGCGGGGCTGGCGGCCGGGGTCGCGGTGACGGTCAGTGAGCCCGACCGTTCCAGGGACCACACCGAGCGAATGCTTCGGATGGCCGGCGTTCCGATCCACCAGGAAGTGGTCGGTTCGCGGTGGAAGGTCTCGCTGCCGGCCCCTCCGGTCGGAGTCTCGCGCTGGAGCCTCTCTCCCTTCACGATGGATGTGCCGGGAGACTTCTCGTCTGCGATCTTCCTGATCGCCCTCGGCCTGCTGCGGGAAGGGGATCCCCTCCGCCTGAAGCATGTCGGGATCAACCCGACCCGCACCGGCGCCCTTCCCGTTCTGGAGCGGATGGGAGCCCGGATCCGCTACGAGTCGACACGGAGTCTGGATGGGGATGTCGGTGAGCCGGTCGCTGACCTCGTCGTCCGCCCGGGATCTCTGACCGCCACGACGATCGGGGCGGCAGAGATTCCATCGTTGATCGACGAGGTTCCGATCCTCGCCGCGGTGGCGTCTCGGGCCCGGGGGCGAACGGTGATCCGGGGGGCCGAGGAGCTTCGGGTCAAGGAATCGGACCGGATCCACGCGCTGGTCACCAACCTCCGGATCCTGGGCGTCGATGTGGAGGAGTTTCCGGACGGGCTGGCCGTGACGGGCTCGGAGCGTCCCCTCGAGGGCTCGGTCGAGACGTACCATGATCACCGGATCGCCATGGCCTTCGCGGTCCTGGGAGCGCTGCCCGGGAATCGGATCGACATCGAGGACCCTTCACTGGTGGAGATCAGCTATCCGGGGTTCTGGGAGGCGCTCGGGTGACGGAGCGAGGGGCCGTGGTGACGATCGACGGGCCCGCGGGGTCCGGGAAGTCCTCGACGGCCCGGGCGGTGGCCCAGTCCCTCGGGTATCGACATCTCGATTCGGGCGCCCTCTTTCGCGCCGTGACGCTGGGGCTCCTGCGCAGCGGGATCCCCGAAGAGCAGTGGTCCGAGGTGAGCCTGGAACAGCTCGAGGAGATGAGGATCCAGCTCGTGCCCTCGGGAACCGGCTTCGACGTGGAGATGGACGGTGACATTGTCGACAAGGCGCTGCGGGGTCCCGAAGTGACCCAGCGCGTGCCGAAGGTGGCCAGGATCCCGGCGGTCCGGGACTGGCTCCTTCGCCGGCAGCGGGCCGCGGCGAAGGGTGGGGGAGTGGTGGTCGATGGGCGCGACACGGGATCGGTCGTCTTTCCCGATGCGTCGGTGAAGGTCTTTCTCACTGCCGGGATCGAGGAGCGGGCCCGGCGGCGACTCCTGCAGGATCAGGAAGAGGGCCAGGAGCCGCCCTCGATGCGTGCGGTGCGGCGCGAGGCGGAGCGGCTGGCCGAACGGGATCGACAGGACGAGACGCGCGAGATCGCGCCGCTGCGGCGTCCCGAGGGGGCGATCGAGGTGGATACGACCGGGCTTTCGTTCGAGGAGCAGGTGGCGCGGGTGGTCGAAGCGGTGAGGCGATGGGGTTGACCCGCCCGCGAGGGCTTCGGTACTTTTGAAGTTCTCTGCCACAAGCGCTTCGGCGCCTCGGCACCCTGTCAATCACCAGGAGGGACATCCCTCCGCCGGCCCTCACATCCCGTCCGGGACCGTTGAGGAGAGAAAAGCCCCCCATGACCAAATCAACCGAATCCGATCCCACCACGCCCTCCACCGAAGAAGCCTCGCTCGAGGACATCGCTGGAGACCCCTCCGCCGTCGTGACCGTCGACCCTGAAGAGGTAGAGCGCGAGGCGCCCCGCGTGGGCATTTCCCCCGAACTTTCGATGGACCCGTACGGCGACGAAGATCTGGACATGTCCAGAGGCGACTTCGCGTCGATGCTCGCCGAGTTCGATGATGACCTCCAGGACGTCAAGGAAGGAGACATCGTCCAGGCGCGGATCCTCAAGCTCACCGAGAACTCGGTGATCCTGGAGTTCGGCTTCAAGTCCGAGGGTTCGGTCTCGCTCGACGAGTTCAAGGATCCCGACGCGCTCGAGGTGGGCGACGAGGTGGAGGTTCTTCTGGAGAGCCTCGAGGATGACGACGGAGTGGTCGTCCTCTCGAAGCGGAAGGCGGACTTCCTGCGGGTGTGGGAGAAGATCCGGGCGGCGCACGACGCCGACAAGCCGGTCAAGGGAACGCTGGCCCGCAAGATCAAGGGTGGTGTCACGGTCGACCTCATGGGCGTCGATGCCTTCCTCCCGGGCTCGCAGATTGCACTGCGCCGGGTGCCGAACATCGAGGACCTGATCGGCGAGACCTACTCGTTCAAGATCATCAAGCTGAACAAGCGTCGCCGGAACATCGTGGTTTCGCGCCGTGTGATCCTCGAGTCCGAGCGCGAGAAGAAGCGCGACACGCTGGTCAAGGAGCTCCTGGTTGGCCAGGTCCGTCAGGGTACGGTCAAGAACATCACCGACTTCGGTGCCTTCATCGACCTCGGTGGGCTCGACGGCCTCCTCCACATCACCGACATGTCGTGGGGACGCGTGGGTCACCCCTCCGAGGTGGTCAACATCGGAGAGGCGCTCGACATCAAGGTGCTCGACGTGGACTGGGATCGCGAGCGGATCTCACTCGGGCTCAAGCAGCTCCTTCCGTATCCCTGGACCGAGATCGACCGGAAGTACCCGGTCGGGGCCCGTGTCCGCGGAAAGGTGGTCTCGATCACGAACTACGGGGCCTTCGTCGAGCTCGAGAAGGGGGTCGAGGGTCTGGTGCACATCTCCGAGATGTCATGGACCCGCAACATCCGCCATCCGTCCAAGCTCGTCTCGATCGGCGACGAGATCGAGGCCGTGGTCCTCAAGGTCGACTCCGACGACGAGAAGATCTCGCTCGGCATGAAGCAGATCGAGGAGGATCCGTGGCTTTCGCTGCCGATGAAGTACCCCACCGGCACGAAGCTGGTCGGGAAGGTGCGCAACCTCACCTCGTTCGGTGCCTTCGTCGAGATCGAGCCGGGGATCGACGGGCTCGTGCACGTCTCCGACATGTCGTGGACGAAGCGGGTCGAGCACCCCTCCGAAGAGGTCCAGAAGGGCCAGGATCTCGAGGTCCAGGTCCTCGACATCGATGCCGAGAACAAGCGGATATCGCTCGGGATCAAGCAGCTGCAGGATGACCCGTGGCCCGCGATCTCGGTGCGCTTCGCGCCCGGCGTCGAGTGCGACGGGACCGTGGTTCGGGTCCAGGACAAGGGTGTGGTGGTCGATCTCGGCGACGACATCGAGGGCTTCGTGCCCGCCTCGCACTCCACGGTGGACAACTCCGAGCAGCTCGAGGAATACTTCGAGGCGGGCGACCCGGTCGACCTGAAGGTGCTGGAGTCCGACGCCGCCAACCGCCGGATCGTGCTCGAGGTGCTGACCGCACCGGAGCGCAAGCCGCCGCGGGAGGAGGTTGTCGAGGAGGTTGACGAGGTCGAGGCGGAGGCGGAAGCCGAGCCGGACGAGGCCGAGGTGGAGACCGAAGTCGTTGCCGAGGCGGATGAAGTCGAGGAAGAGACGGACGTCGAGGTGGATGAGGAAGAGACCGTCAAGGAAGGGGAGTCCTGAGTGTAGCTGCACCCCTTCGCCCCTCTGCGGGGTAGAGTCCGGAGTCACTTTCCGGAATCTCGGGCCGCCCGGGCGTTGATGCCCGGGCGGCTTTCGAATTTGCCGAACCGCGCTCCCAGGAGAACCTTCGATGCACCCAGCCCTCTCTGGAACCGCTCCCCTGCGGCTGATCCTCGTCCTACTGGCGATGGTCTCGCTCGCAGGCTGCACGCTCGTCGGCACCCCGCCGGCGGAGCCGCCCGCACCCACGGTGGCCGAGGGCGCCTCGATCGGTGACGGGATGGCCGGGGCCGAGGCCGATGCGGCCACGGCCCGGCTTCTGGATGAAGCGGAGCGCCTGCTCGCCGACGGCGATGGGGAAGGGGCGCTCGCCCGCACCCGCGAGATCCAGACCCGGTATCCCTCGGCGCAGGGGTCCGCCCGTTCCCTCCTGCTCGAGGCCCGCGCCCACGGGCAGCTCGGGGACTTCGGCGATGGGCTCCGGGCGGCCGAGGAGTTTCTGCGCCTGGCGGAGCCGGAGCGGGATCCGGTGGACGAAGCCCGGCTCGTGATCGCGGAGCTCAGGATCGATGGGGATCTGGGGGGCGGGGTCGAGGCGCTCTTCGAGCTCCCGGACGTGTTGGACGAGAACGTCCGCGAGCGCGGACTCGAGCGGGCTCGCGCCCTCTCCCGCGAGATGGATGACCCGCTCCTGCGCCAGCTCCTGGCCGAAGCTCCGCGTCACCCGTGGCTCCTTCCCGTCTTCCAGGCCGAACTGGCCGAGCGGCGCATGCTGATCGGGGACCGGGATTCGGCCCTCGAACTGGTCGCCTCGGCCCGGGCGCTGGACCCGGCCACCCGCGAGCTCGAGCGCCTTCGCGCGGTCGAGGAGGATGAGGTGGATGCTCGCGAGGGTCTGATCGGCACCCTGGGGGCCGTGCTCTCCCTCGAGGGATCTCCCTCGCTCAGGGGCCTGTCGGAGCAGATTCGCGACGGGATCGAGGTCGCGCTTCTCGAGGATGGGGTCCGCGGCGCCGTCCAACTCGCCAGGGAGGAGGACGGAGGGGTCGGGGCCGCCTCGACCCGGGCGCTGGAGTCCCTCCACGCCTCGAGGCCCTTCGGGGTCGTGGGGCCGGTCAGTCCGGTGGGCTTCCGCGAGGCGGCTCGTTCGGGGGGGACGAACGTTCCGATGATCTCTCCGACGTCGGACCTCCCCCCGAATGCGCGCGAGGGGATCTACTCGCTGACCGGCGTCGATCCCGAGGCTGCCCGGGCGCTGGCCCGGCTGGCGGTCGCGCAGGGCTATCGTTCGGTTTCGGTCCTCCACGCCCGGAGCCCCGGTGAGGAGGCGGAGATGCGCTGGTTCAGCGAGGCGCTGAGCGCCGAGGGGGGACGAGTGGTCCAGACCCTGTCGTACCCCGAGGGTGCGAACGACTTCAGGAACCAGATCGCCCAGGTCGAACGCGAGCGTCCTCAGGCGCTGGTCGTCCTCGCCGCGCCCGGTGACCTCCCGGTATTGGCGGCGCAGCTCGCCTTCCTGGGCGAGGACCTCGACGACGAGATCCCGATCCTCGGCAACTCGGCCTGGGCGTCGGATCAGACGCTCTCGAACCTCCCGACCTCGCAGACAAACGGGATCCTGAGCGTCGCGCCGCACGCCGGCGAGGGCTACGGGCCCCGTTGGGATCGCTTCGTCTCCGGCTACGAGGGGCACTTTCGCCGGACGCTCCGGGATCCGGTCCCCGCGCTGGGGTACGATGCCGCACTCCTCCTGATCGAGGGAGCTCGACTCGGGGGTGGGAGCGCTCCCGACGATGTGATCCGGGGGATGCGGCGGATCGAGGGCTTCGAGGGCGCGACCGGTACCTTCTCGGTGCGGGATGGCCGCCTCGTCCGGGCCCACTTTCCCGTGCGACTGCGGAATGGCGCGCGGGTTGCACTGACCAACTGAAGCGGGAGCGAGATCAGACTCATGTCGATGGAAGAACGGCTGTCCGAGCTGCAGGAGTTGAGAGAGCGGGCCCTGATGGGAGGAGGAGAGGCGAGGCTGCGGGCCCAGCACGATCAGGGCAAGCTCTCGGCACGGGAGCGGATCGACCTGCTCCTGGACGAGGACTCCTTCGTGGAGCTCGACCGCTTCGTCACCCATCGCTCGACCGATTTCGGGCTCGAGGACCGAAAGATCCTGGGCGACGGGGTGGTGACCGGCTACGGGACGATCCATGGTCGCCTGGTCTACGTCTACTCGCAGGATTTCACGGTCTTTGGGGGATCCCTGTCGGAGACGCACGCCGAGAAGATCGTCAAGCTCCAGGACATGGCGGTCAAGAACGGCGCGCCGATCATCGGGTTGAACGACTCCGGGGGAGCCCGGATTCAGGAGGGTGTGGTCTCGCTCGGTGGGTACGCCGACATCTTCCTTCGCAACACCCTGAGCTCGGGGGTGATCCCCCAGATCTCGGTCATCCTGGGGCCCTGCGCCGGAGGGGCCGTCTACTCGCCCGCGATCACGGACTTCGTCTACATGGTGCGGGGAACGAGCTTCATGTTCGTGACCGGACCCCACGTGGTGAAGACCGTCACCCACGAGGACATCGACATGGAGGGCCTGGGGGGCGCCGATGTGCACGCGGGGACCTCGGGCGTCGCTCACTTCGCGCACGACTCCGAGCCCGAGTCACTCGAGGCCGTCCGCGAGCTCTTCCAGTTCATCCCGCAGAACAACGCCGAGGGCCCGCCCGAGGGTGGGGGAGAGGATCCTCCCGAGGGATGGTCGGATGCCCTCCTCGAACAGGTTCCGGACAACCCGAACAAGCCCTACGACATGCGTGGCGTGATCGGGGCGGTGGCGGACGGGGGCCGGTTCTACGAGGTGCATCGGGACTACGCCGGCAACCTCCTGGTCGGATTCGCGCACATCGGTGGGCACGCGGTGGGGGTGGTCGCGAACCAGCCCGCGGTCCTGGCGGGCGTGCTCGATATCGACGCGTCGGTCAAGGGCGCACGGTTCGTGCGGTTCTGCGATGCCTTCAACATCCCGCTGGTCGTGTTCGAGGATGTGCCGGGATTCCTGCCGGGGGTGGGGCAGGAGCACGGGGGGATCATCCGTCACGGGGCGAAACTCCTCTTCGCTTTCGCCGAGGCGACGGTCCCGAAGATCACGGTGATCACGCGCAAGGCTTACGGGGGCGCGTACGACGTGATGAACTCGAAGCACATCCGTGGAGACCTGAACTTCGCATGGCCCTCGGCCGAGATCGCGGTGATGGGGCCCAAGGGTGCCGTCGAGGTCCTCTTCCGGCGTGAACTGGCCGAGGCGGACGACCCCGAGGCGGCGACCGAGGCACGGATCGAGGAGTACCGGGAGAAGTTTGCCCACCCGTACATTGCGGCCGCCCGAGGGTATGTCGACGACGTGATCGATCCGCGGGAGACCCGGGACCGACTCGTGTCGGGCCTCGACATGCTGCGCAACAAGCGCGACCGCAACCCTCCGAGCAAGCACGGGAACATCCCTCTCTGAGGGAGAGCCGATGCGACACTGCGCCTTCTGTGGCGACGAACTCGGAGAGGGTGTGCCCGACGCGCCGGTTTCGGGGCGCCGGCATGCCTATGATCCGGACAAGGGGCGGCTCTGGGAGATCTGCGGTCGCTGCCTGCGCTGGAATCCCGTGCCCCTCCCCCTTCGATGGGAGACCCTCGAGGGGTGGGAGCGCGCGGTCCGTGACCGCGGCCGTGTCAAGCTCCGTAGCGACCAGCTGGCTCTGATCGAGGTCGATGACGGCGAGGTGGTGAGGGTGGGCACCCCGCCCTTCGTGGAGTGGGGAGGGTGGCGGTACGGCGATCGGCTCCCCGCCTTCGGACCGCGGCCGGGGTTCTTCCGACGTCTCCTGTTGTCGCTTCCGCCGGCCCCGCTCGAGGGGTACGACCCGTATGGGCTGACCGGGCCCATGGGTGGGGTGGGGGGACGGGACGGACCGACCCACTGGCTGGCCTCGCCCTTCATGGAGCAGGCGCAGTCGCTGACCCTCGCCTTCGCCTCGGTGCCCTTCGCGCCCGAGTGCCCGTCCTGCGGCGCCCCGATGCCCCTGCAGCCCTGGGACTTCCAGGACGTCACCTTCCGCCCCGGTACCGAGGGGGGGGATTCCCGGACCGCGGCGACGATCGAGGCCCCCTGCGCGCACTGTGGGACCCTCGTCCGCCTGCCCCTCAGTCAGGCCCGCCCCGCGCTCCGCATGGGCCTCGGGATTCTGGACTCCGGGGAGGAGGCGCGAAAGCTGGGAGAGCGCGCCGGAGAAGGGCTGGACCAGGTCGGAGGCGGCGCGACATTCCTTCGCGGTCTGGGAAGGATCGGGGTCCCCCTCGGGGAGATGAGACGGGACGAGCGGGTCGCCCTCGGAATCGTCCTCGACCAGAGCGCCGAGACGGATGCCCTCGAGGCCGAGTGGCGGGAGGCCGAGGAGATCATCGCGGTCATGGACGGCGAATTGACCGAGGTCGAAGGCTTCCAGGCCTTCCGTCAGCGGATCCTCGGTCCCGAGGGTTGATCCCTGCGAAGTCGGATCATTTAACGAAGGCGGTCCTCCCGCCTTCTCTATTTCGAGCACGTCGGACCTTACCCTTCTGATCCATAAGCATTCATGACGATGAGAACTGATCGCCCCTTCCCAATCGCCCTCGTTCTGCTTCTGCTCGCCCTTGGCATTCCGATGGCGCTGGCCGGACAGGATCAAATGGAGTCCGACCCCTACGTGGTCGGGACCTCGCAGCCGCCGCTCGAGGAAGGACGCGAGCTGATCGAGATGACGCTCGACGACGCGATCCAGATCGCGCTCGACAACAACCTGGACCTGCGGAGCGCGCGCCTGGCTCCCCAGATGCAGGAGTTTACGCTGCGGGCCGCGCGCACCGCGTTCAACCCGACGCTGTCCACCAGCCTGGGGCACAACAGCTCCACCTCGCAGTCCACGAGTCAGCTCGAGGGGGGTGGAACGACGACGACCGATCGACACACCTTTAACGTCTCGCTGGGCCAGCCGATGCCGTGGTACGGGGGCCAGCTGAACGCCAACTTCAACAACGCGCGCACGGCGACGGACAACATCTTCGCCACCCGCAACCCCAGCTACAACTCGACGGTCAGCTTCAGCTACAGTCAGCCGCTCCTGCAGGGGCGCCGGATCGACAACCAGCGCAACGCGCTGAGGACCCAGGAGATGCAGCGCGAGATCTCGGATGTGCAGCTGCGCAACCAGGTCGACAACCTGAGCGCGCAGGTCCGGGTGGCCTACTGGAACCTCCGTTCCCAGATCGAGCAGATCGAGATCCAGCGGCGAAGCCTGGCGCAGGCCCGGCAGCTGCTCGAGAACAACCGGATCCGGGTGCAGCAGGGGACGATGGTCGAGATGGAGCTCGCCCAGGCCGAGGCGCAGGTCGCAAGCGCCGAGCAGGCGCTCCTGAATGCCGAGATCCAGTGGCGCACGCAGGAGTTGAACTTCAAGCGCCTTCTTGCGTCGGGTGCGGACGATCCGATCTTCGCGATGACCGTGAACCCGGTCGACCTGCCGGAGTTCGAGCAGCAGGAGGTCGACATCGACGCGGCGATCCGGACCGCACTGCAGAATCGCCCCGACCTCATCCAGCAGTCCATGCAGCGCGAGATCTCGCTGATGGATCTCGAGGTGACGCGCGACAACGTCCGCCCCAACCTGAACCTGACGGCGTCGTACGCCCTGCAGGGTGTCGGGGGCGACATCTTCGAGCGTGAGGGTCTCGGTGGGGAGCCGCGGCTCGTTCGGCCCGGAGGCTACACGGACGGGCTCTCGTCGATCGCGAACTTCGACACTCCGACCTTCAACCTTCAGCTGAATTTCAGCTATCCCCTGGGGACGCGGGCGTCGGAGATGAACCTGGAGCGAGCACGGCTCCAGGTCCGCCAGACCGAGATGGCGCTGGAGTCGCAGGAACTCGCGGTGACCACCGAGGTCACGAATGCGGGGATGGCGGTGACGAACAGCTTCCTGCAGCTCGAGGCCGCACGTCGCAGCCGCGAGGCGGCCGAACGGAGTGCCGAGGCGGAGCTGACCCGATTCAACGTGGGGGCATCGACGAACTTCCAGGTCGTGGCGGCCCAGGACAACCTCACCTCGATCCGGCTCAGCGAGCTGCGGGCGATCATCGACTACCTGAATGCCATCGCTGAATTCCAGCGTGTGCAGGGCCTCGGGTACTGACGGGGGGTTACGAGACCCCGCCTCCCGTCGTAGTTTGAAGGGCTGTCGGAAGCCCCTTCGAACCTGACCCGGGACCCGTCGATGGAGTCCGTCCTCATCGCCAACCGCGGCGAGATCGCGGTTCGGATCATTCGCGCCTGCCGTGAGCTCGGCATCCGCTCGATCGCCGTGTACTCGGATGCCGATGCCGATGCCCCCCACGCCCGACTCGCCGACGAAGCCTGGCGTCTGGGGCCGGCGCCCTCGTCCGAAAGCTACCTGCGCGTCGACCGGATCCTCGATGTGGCCGCCCGATCGGGGGCCGCGGCGATCCACCCCGGCTACGGTTTCCTGGCCGAGCGGGCGCCCTTCGCCCGGGCGGTGACCGAGGCGGGCCTCGTCTTCATCGGCCCCTCGGGCACGACGATCGACGAGATGGGCGACAAGACGCGCGCCCGCACCCGAATGCAGGAGGCCGGTGTGCCGATCGTGCCGGGCACCACGGAGCCTCTTTCGGATGCGGATGAGGCCGAGGAGGTGGCCGCGTCGATGGGCTATCCCGTCCTGCTCAAGGCCGCGGCCGGGGGGGGCGGGAAGGGGATGCGGGTCGCCGAGGACCCCGAGAAGATCCGCCGCTCCTTCGAGGCGGCCGCCCGCGAGGCCGAGAGCGCCTTCGGCGACGGCTCGATCTACATCGAGAAGTATCTGACGCGCCCCCGTCACATCGAGATCCAGGTCCTGGGCGACACGCACGGGAACGTCGTGCATCTCGGCGAGCGGGAGTGCTCGATCCAGCGGCGCCATCAGAAGCTCGTCGAAGAGGCGCCCTCACCGGCGCTCGACCCCGAGACCCGCAGGCGGATGGGAGAGGCCGCGGTCACGGCGGCTCGCGCCGTGGACTACGCGGGAGCGGGGACGATCGAGTTCCTCTGGCAGGACGGCGACTTCTACTTTCTCGAGATGAACACGAGGATCCAGGTGGAGCACCCCGTCACCGAGCTGATCACCGGGATCGACCTGGTCGAGTGGCAGCTCCGGGTGGCCCGGGGCGAGCGGCTCCCCTGGAGCCAGGACGAGATCACCTTCGAGGGGCACGCGATCGAATGCCGGATCACCTCGGAGAATCCGGACGAGGGCTTCCTGCCCTCGACCGGCCGGATCCGCCACCTGGAGCTTCCCGGGGGACCGGGAGTCCGCTGGGATGGAGGGGTGACCGCGGGGATGGAGGTCGGGCTGCACTACGACCCGCTCCTCGGAAAGCTGATCGTCTGGGCCCCGACCCGCGAGGGTGCGATCGAGCGGATGCGTCGGGCGCTCGGGGAGTTCGCCCTGGTCGGGGTGGACACCTGCGTCACCTTCCACTCCCGCGTGATGGCCGAAGAGGCCTTTCGGGCGGGAGATCTCTCGATCCGCTACCTCGAGGAGCATCCGGAGCTGACCCGGGCACCTGAGCGTACGGATTCCGAGCTTCGCCTCGCAGCGGCCGCGGCTGTGCTCCTCGAGGAGGAGCGGCGTCGCGAACTGGCGCCCCCGAGAATCGGATCGGGATCCGGGGGGCGAGCGCGCAGTGACTGGCAGCGTGCCTTTTCTCCGCACGGAGAGGCTCGCTGATGGAGGACGGCCCGATCCTCGAGATCGAGGGGCTGAGCTCCGAGGGCGCCGGCGTCTCCCGGCTACCGGACGGTCGCACCGTCTTCGTGCACCGGACCGTGCCGGGAGACCGGGTGCGGATCGAACTCACGAAGAGCAAGAAGCGGTGGGCCAGGGGACGCCTGCTCGAGGTCGTGGAGCCCGGCCCGGCGCGTCGCGAGCCTCCCTGCGCCTACGCGGGTCGATGCGGGGGATGCACCCTCGAACAGATGGAGTACACCACCCAGCTCGAAGCCAAGCAGACCCGGATCCACGATGCCCTGACCCGGATCGGGGGCCTCGAGGCGCTCCCGGCGATCGAGATGCATGCGTCGCCGCGGGAGTTCGGCTACCGGAACCGCGCCTCGTTTTCGCTTGTGCGCGGGGGTGGGGACCGGGTGTACGCGGGCTTCCACGGGCTCGAGGATCCAGGGCGGATCGTGGACCTCGGTGGCGACTGCCAGCTCCTCGAGGCCTCGCTCGGAGCGCTCTGGGACGAGCTGCGGGATCGCTGGGGTCCGGGGGCCGCACGGCTTCCCGACGGTCGACGTCTCCGGCTGACCCTGCGAAGTCTCTCGGACGGGACGGGGTTCCTGTTGGTCGAGGGGGGCATCGAGGGCGGGGACGCCGCGGCCCTGGTCCACGAGATCGAGGGCCTCCGGGCCGTCTGGGCGGCGCCGGAGCAGGGGGATCCCCCGATCCTTGTCGCCGGCGAGGAAGCCCTCTTCGAGCACTGGTACGGGGAGCGGATCCCGATCCGTCCGGGAGCCTTCCTGCAGGTGAATCGCGACGCGGCCGAGCACCTTCACGACCTCGTGCTGCGCGAGGTGGGGCGACCCCGCGGGCTGCGGGTGCTCGACGCCTACTGCGGCTTCGGGGTGTACGGGCGCCGGCTGGCCCGACATGGGGCCTCGGCGGTAGGGATCGAGCTCGACCCCCAGGCGATCCTGATGGGACGGGCCGAGGCCGTCGAGGGCTTCGAACTGCTCGAAGGCCGTGTCGAGGATCGGATCGCAGAGGGCCTCCCCGCCGATCGGGTGATTCTGAACCCTCCGCGCGCCGGTGTCGAGGAAGGGGTCATGGAGGCCCTCTCGGCCCAGCCCCCGGCCCGACTGATCTACGTGAGCTGTGATCCGGCCACCCTCGCTCGCGATCTCGCGCGGCTGGGAGGGGCGATGCGCCTGCTTCGGGTGCAGGGCGTGGACCTCTTCCCGCAGACCCCGCACGTCGAGACCGTGGTCACACTGGAAGCCCCCAGTCCCGAGGAGAGATGACGATGGAATTTTTCGTACACATCGGAGACCGTCGGCTGCGGGTCGAGCGAAACGGCGCCGAGATTCGGGTGGATGGGGAGCCGGTCGAGGCCGAACTCCAGGGGGGCCGGGTCCACCCCGTCCGAACCCTGCGCGCGGCCGCCCGGGCACACCAGCTCATCGCCACGCGAAACGGGAAGGGACGCTGGCGGGTGGATCTGGATGGGGAGCGCCACGAGGCCGAGGTCCTGGATCGGGGGCAGGAGGCGATTCGTGCCGCCCGGATGGCGGCGGGTGGGGCTGGCGGACTCTCTCCGCTTATCGCGCCGATGCCGGGGCTCGTCCTGCGCATCGAGGTGGAGGTCGGAGACCGGGTCGCCGGGGGGGATGGGCTCGTCATCGTCGAGGCGATGAAGATGGAAAACGAGCTGACCGCGGCCGCCCCGGCCCGGGTCTCGGCCGTGCACGTCACCGAGGGGACGGCGGTCGAGAAGGGGCAGCTTCTGATCGAGTTCGAGGAGCCGGAGGACGACGGATGAGCGACGAGGAGCAGCGCACCGACTCGGGACTCCCCGTCGACCCCGTCTACGGGCCCGACGACGTGACGATCGAGCCTGAGGACCTTGGAGCTCCGGGTGAATACCCGTACACCCGGGGGGTCTACCCCAGCATGTATCGCGGTCGGACCTGGACGATGCGCCAGTACGCCGGCTTCGGGACCGCGGCCTCGACCAACGAGCGCTACCACTATCTGCTGGAGCGGGGGCAGACCGGGCTCTCGGTCGCCTTCGACCTGCCCACCCAGATGGGGTACGACTCGGATCACGACATGGCGTCGGGCGAAGTCGGGCGGGCCGGGGTGGCGATCGACTCCATCGAGGACATGCGAACCCTCTTCGACGGGATCGATCTGAGCCAGGTGTCGACCTCGATGACGATCAACTCCACCGCGGCGATCCTCCTGGCGCTCTATGTCGCCGTGGCGGAAGAGAAGGGGGTCTCAACGCAGGCGCTGTCGGGGACGATCCAGAACGACGTGCTCAAGGAGTACATCGCACGCGGCACCTACATCTACCCGGTGGACCCGTCGCTTCGGCTGATCTCCGACGTGATGGCCTACTGCGCTGCCGAGGTCCCCCGCTGGAATACGATCTCGATCTCGGGCTACCACATTCGCGAGGCGGGCTCGACCGCGCCGCAGGAGGTGGCCTTCACCTTCGCGAACGGGTTGGAGTACGTGAAGCGCGCGGTCGAGGCGGGGATCGAGGTCGAGGCCTTCGCCCCGCGGCTCTCCTTCTTCTTCGCGGCCCACAACGACTTCTTCGAAGAGATCGCGAAGTTCCGGGCGGCCCGGCGGCTCTGGGCTCGCCTGATGCGCGAACGGTGGGATGCCTCGGATCGGGCGTGCCGGCTGCGCTTTCATACGCAGACGGGGGGCTCGACCCTCACGGCCCAGCAGCCGCTGAACAATGTGGTCCGGGTCACCACCCAGGCCCTCTCGGCGGTCCTCGGGGGCACCCAGTCGCTGCACACGAACGGGTATGACGAGGCGCTGGCCCTGCCGACCGAGGAGTCCGCCCGCATCGCGCTCAGGACGCAGCAGATCCTGGCGCATGAGTCGGGGGTGCCGCGCACGGTGGACCCCCTGGCCGGAAGCTGGTTCATCGAGGACCTCACCAACCGGATCGAGGCCGAGGCGCGCCGCTACCTGGACGAGATCGACGAGCTGGGCGGCGCCGCGCGGGCGGTCGAGTACATGCAGGAGGAGATCCACCGGGCCTCGTATCGATTCCAGATGGAGGTCGAGAGCGGGGAGCGCACCGTGGTCGGGGTCAATGCCTTCCAGGAGGAGGAGCCGACGATCCCCACCGACCGGACCGACTACTCCTCGCTCGAGAAGGAGCAGCGGAGCGCGGTCGGCAGGCTGCGCGAGGCGCGCGACCCGGCGAAGGTCGAGGCGGCGCTGGATGCCCTGCGTCGGGCGGCGCGGGGGTCCGGGAATTTGATGCCCCTCATCCTCGAGGCCGTGAAGGCCCCCGCGACGCTCGGCGAGATTTCGGATGCCCTGCGCGCGGAATGGGGTATGTACCAGCCGGGCGGCTGATTATCTTTACAGGCTCCGGATCCAGTACTCCTCGCAGACTCAAGCCATGCCGACCTACGAATACCGCTGCCCCGAGGGGCACGAGTTCGAACGTTTCCAGAAGATGTCCGATGAACCGGTGGCCTCGTGCCCCGAGTGCGGAGAGGCGGCCGAACGTCTCCTTTCCGGGGGGGCGGGATTCCTCTTCAAGGGCTCCGGATTCTACATCACCGACTACCGGTCCGACTCCTACCGGGCCGCCGCGAAGGCCGAGCGTTCCGGGAAGGAGGGCAAGGAGGGCAAGGCCGGGACCGATGGTGCGAAGAAGAAGCCCGAGGGTGGAGCGACGGGTGGCGGATCGTCTTCCGGTTCGGGGGACTGACCCCGATGCCGCAGGAGCAGATCCGATCCAGCCTTTCGGTGATTCTGACCGAGATGGGGGCATCGCCCCCCTCGATCCACCTGGAGCGGCCGAAGGACCCGGACCACGGTGAGTGGGCCTCGAATGTCGCGATGACCCTCGCCTCGACCCTGCGGCGCTCCCCCAGACAGATCGCCGAGGAGATCGCCGCGGCCTTCCCGACCGGGGCGCAGACGGGTGTGGCCTCGGTCGAGGTCGCGGGTCCGGGGTTCCTGAACTTCCGGCTCTCGACCAACGCCGTGACCCGCACGGTCGCGACGATCCTCGAGGCGGACGCCGATTTCGGCCGACAGGCGGTGTCGGACGAGCCCCCGGTCCTGGTCGAATTCGTCTCGGCGAACCCGACCGGGCTCCTGCACCTGGGGCACGGCCGGCAGGCCGCGCTGGGAGACGCCCTGGCGTCGCTCCTGGAGTGGGCGGGCAACCGGGTCAGCCGGGAGTTCTACTACAATGACGCCGGCCGGCAGATCGAGCGCCTGGCCCTGAGCGTACAGGCTCGATACCACCAGCACTTCGGTCGCGAGATGCCCCTTCCGGAGGATGGGTATCGCGGCCGGATCGTCTCCGAGATCGCCGCGGAGTTCGCCGAGGTGGAGGGCGAGCGGTGGCTGGACGACCCCGACGGCGACGGGCTCGAGCGGATGCGGGAGTTCGCCGTCACGCGGCTTCGCGCCGAACAGGACCTCGACCTGAACACCTTCGGGGTGCGCTTCGACCGGTACTACCTGGAGTCCTCGCTCTACACCGAGGGGCGGGTCGAGGCCACGGTCGAGGGCCTGCGGGAGTCCGGCCTGGTGTACGAGAAGGATGGCGCCGTCTGGCTGCGCACGACGGAGTTCGGCGACCAGAAGGATCGGGTCATGATCAAGTCCGACGGCTCCCCCACCTACTTCCTGCCGGATGTGGCGTACCACGTCACCAAGTGGGAGCGGGGCTTTCACCGCGCGATCAACGTGCAGGGCTCGGATCACCATGGGACGGTCGACCGGGTGCGGGCCGGACTCCGGGCGCTCGGGCTGCCCGAAGGCTACCCCGAGTACGTCCTGCACCAGATGGTCACGGTGGAGCGGGGCGGAGAAGAGGTCAAGTTCTCGAAGCGCGACGGCGACTACCTGACGCTGCGCGACCTGGTCGACGAGGTCGGGCGCGACGTGACGCGGTACTTCTTCCTGATGCGCAAGCCCGAGGCCCACCTGGTCTTCGACCTGGACTGGGCGGCCGACGAGTCGGACAAGAACCCGGTCTACAAGGCGAAATACGCCCACGCCCGGGTGTGCTCGATCCTGCGGAAGGCGGGAGGGGCGGCGCCGGATCCGGGTGCCTCGCTGGAGCGTCTTTCGTCCGAGATCGAGAGGGAGCTCATCCAGCAGCTGGGGTCCTTCCCGGAGCTGGTC
>REBS01000184.1 GCA_007692605.1 Gemmatimonadales bacterium | reverse complement strand
CCCGCCGGTCGAAGACCGCGATCTTCGCCATCCGCTCGTACTCGAGCACCGACTCATGGGCCGACAGCACCGCGATCTCGTCGCCCAGTGCTTCGAGCGCCTCGAGTTCCTCGGGATCGTTCATCAGCTCTTCGCGCGTGGGCGGGCTATCGGGCTCGGGTCGGATGTCGCCCTCGGGCGGGCGCTCGCGTACGCACATCCTGTCCCACAGCGACTCGTTTCCCGACTGCCCCCATCCGTACGTCATCGTTCCCTCCCCCTTCGAGTCATGCTTCGGCCAGTAGCGGCGGGGCCGACCCTCCGGTCTCCTCTCGATACCGCGACGATACCGCGACCGTGCCGCTCCGATGCCGGACGCGGCGGGCCCCGCTCACACCTTAAATATAACATGGGGCTTCGGGGCCTGTTCGGTGCCGCTCTGACGCACTTCGGCGGCCGTCGAGGTCATCCGAAGAGCCCAGAAGAGAGATCGGGCCCGCTATGGGCCTCCAGGGGTGACCAGGAGCGTGTTTGGACCGGATCCCGGACCCGCACCACTACGCGACCGAAAACCCTGTCAAGGGGGGATTCGGGCGATTCCATGCGAATTTGGGACTAGCGGGAGCGGGGGGTGCGGGCGCGGAGAACGGGGGGCGCGACCGGGCGGGGTGAGCCGGACTAGAGAATGCGTCGAATGCGCTCAGGAGTCGGGTTCGAAACGCGAGAGCCGAGCTCTCTGTGGCTCGGCGGGTCGAGCGACCGGCCTCCGGCACCCGGTGGCTCGCGAGTCGAGATTCAGGGCTCTCGCGACACTTGGCTCGCAACGTGGACCCCGGGACCCCAGTGCCGCTTGATCCGCACCGGGATCCCGCCCCCCTTCGATCCGCCGCACACGTTTCCGCGGAAACGCGCAGGGACCAGCCGAAGGGAACGGGCCATCACCGGCCATCACCGGACCTCAACCCCTCAGAAGAACACCGGCTCCTTGTAGGCGCCGAAGACCTCCTCCATGGCGTCGCGAATCTCGAACAGGGTGCAGTAGGCGCGCGCGCAGTCGAGAATACGGGGAACCAGGTTCTCTCCGGTGGCGGCGGCGGCGGTCAGGGCACCCAGCGCCCGCTCGACCGCGGCGTCGTCGCGCTCCTCGCGCAGCTTCACCATCCGGTCGCGCTGCCGTTTCTCGACCCCGGGGTCGAGCTTCAGGGTGTCGATGTAGGGATCCTCGGAGCCGTCGGTGAAGTCGTTCAGCCCCACGATCACCCGCTGACCGCTCTCGACCTCGCCCTGCTGGCGCATCGCAGCGTTCGAGATCTCGCGCTGGAACCAGCCGGTCTCGATCCCCGGCACCACGCCGCCCAACTCCTCGATCTCGGCGAACAGCTCCTCGGCCTCGCCCTCGAGCTCGTCGGTCAGCGCCTCCACATAGTAGGATCCGGCCAGGGGGTCGATCGTGTTGGGCACCCCCGTCTCGTGCGCCAGGATCTGCTGGGTCCGCAGCGCGATCCGGACCGACTTCTCGGTCGGAAGGGCGAGCGTCTCGTCCATCGAGTTCGTGTGCAGCGACTGGGTGCCCCCGAGCGCCGCGGCCATCGCCTGGTAGGCCACCCGCACGATGTTGTTCTCGGGCTGCTGGGCAGTGAGCGTCACCCCCGCGGTCTGACAGTGCGTCCGGAGCCTCCAGGAGTTCGGGTCCTTGGCGCCGTAGACCTCCTTCATCCGCCGGGCCCAGATGCGACGCGCCGCCCTCAGCTTGGCGATCTCTTCGAAGAAGTCGTTGTGGATATCGAAGAAGAAGGAGAGCCGGGGCGCGAAGGAATCGACGTCGAGCCCCCGCTCGATCCCTCGCTCCACGTATTCGAAGCCGTTTCGCAGGGTGAAGGCCAACTCTTGCACCGCCGTCGCCCCCGCCTCGCGAATGTGGTAGCCCGAGATCGAGATCGGGTTGTACTTGGGCGCATGGTCGGAGCACCACTCGAACATGTCGATGATCGCGCGCAGCGCCGGCTCCGGCGGGAAGACCCACGCGTGCTGCGCCTGGTATTCCTTCAGGATGTCGTTCTGGACGGTGCCCCGCAGCTTCTCGGCGGACACCCCCTGCTTTTCGGCTGCGGCCACGTAGAAGCAGAAGAGGATGATCGCGGGCCCGTTGATCGTCATCGACACCGAGACCTTGTCGAGGGGAATCCCGTCGAAGAGGGTCTCCATGTCGGCGAGCGACGAGATCGCCACCCCACACACCCCCACCTCGCCCAGCGACCGGGGGTGATCGGAGTCGTAGCCCATCAGGGTCGGAAAGTCGAAGGCCACCGAAAGTCCCGTCTGGCCATTGCGCAGCAGGTAGTGGTAGCGCTCGTTCGTCTCCTCGGCCGTCGCGAACCCCGCGAACTGACGCATCGTCCACAGCCGCGTCCGATACATCGTCGGGTAGGGTCCACGGGTGAAGGGATATTCACCGGGGAGGCCGAGCTCGTCCAGATAGACCTGGTCGTCGGAGCGATCGAGCGGGGTGTAGAGGGGCTCGACCTCGCGTCCCGACACCGATGTGAAGAGGCCGTCGTCGCGCTTCGGCGCCTCCTCGTACTGCTCCTCCCAGTCCTCGAGGCGGGCCCGAAGCTCGCGGAGCTCCTCTTCCTTCCTGCGGAGTTCGGCACGAAGGGCCTCGGTAATGGGCACGTCCTTCTCGATCGTCGACATCGGTGGCTCCTGAGCTGGGGTCGACCCGGGATCGGGCCGTGACTAAAGATGTTTCGAGCGGCGACCGGGGTCAACGCAGCGCGATGCGATATCCGATCACGAAGGCCCGTCCCGCCACCGCGCTTCCGGTGATGTCGAGGTGCCTGGAGTCGGCCAGATTCCGGAGCTCCAGGTGCGCTCGGCCGTCGAGCGCCGGCCTCTCCAGCCGCAGGTCGAGGGTGCGGAAGGAGCCCTCACCGGGCCGTTTTCCATGGAGGCCCTTCACGGAACCCCGCACGGCCCCGGGCAGGTCCCATGCGATGCCGAGGGTGACCTGCTCCGTCAGCGGCCGGAGCGCGTACTTCGACTCGAAGCCCGGCTCGGCACCGGCATCGAGCGAGAGGAGCGAGACGCCCCCGCTCACGAGGACAGCGTCGGTGGCCCATCGCCCATCGAACTCGAGCCCGAGAAACTCGGCCCGGTTCACGTTGCGGGTCACCCAGACCCCGCCCGACGACGGCGAGGCCTCGCCGGGCCCCGTCGCCCAGTCGATCAGGTCCCGGCTCACCCGCCGAAACGCCCCGGCGCTGAACTCGAACCCCCCGCCCGGGGTCACGACCAGCGCACCCTCGATCGAGCTGGAGCGCTCCGGATCCAGGTCGGCCCGAGCGGAGTGCGCTGGATCGACGTAGTAGCGCTCGGTCCACGATGGTCCGCGAAAGGCCCGCCCCCAGCTCGCCCGAACCCGCAGGGCGTCGGAGAGCTGCGCGAAGCCGCTCACCGAGGGCGAGGTCGCACCCCCGAAGGCATCGTGGTCGTCGTGGCGCAGCCCGACCGTGGCTCCGAAGGTGCCGAGCCTCAGCCGCTCCCAGCCCAGCTCGGCGAAGACCGACCGCCGGTCCTCGCTGCGCTCGCCGAGCGAGTTCGACTCGAGCCGGCTGCGCTGCAGCTCCCCACCCGCGGCCCAGCCCACCCCCCGCCCGAGCTCGCCCCGCAGGGTCAGATCACCGGTCAGCTGCGCCGAGGTATGCTGGTTCCGGTAGATCGACGGGTCCTCGCGGACCAGGATGAAGTCGTCGTCGTGACTCCGCCAGGCGAGCCGCGGCTCCACCCGGATCCGCGCTCCCGCGGCCGGTCGCCAGCGGATCGACGCCGTGCTCGCGACCGTGCTCTCGAACGAGGGGAAGGGGGCGTAGAAGTGATCGGCCCCGAAGTCGCGGGTGGCCCGGCCCAGGTCGGCGGTGACCCGACCCCCCAGGAGGGGCGCCCGGACACCCACGTTCAGCAGACGGTGCTCCCAGTCGGTCCCCTCGCGGTGGCCCTCCGAGTTGGCTTCTTCGGCCGAGAGGATCAGCCGCGCGCCGGCAGGCAGCGCGGTCGAGCCCCGCACACTCCCCCGGTAGGTCGCGAAGCTCCCGCCCTCGGCGGTCATCTCCCACCCCGGGGCGTCGCGGGTGACGATGTTCACCACCCCACCCACCGCATCGCCCCCGTACGCTGCCGACGCGGGTCCGCGCAGCACCTCGATCCGCTCGACGCCCGCCAGGGGCAGGGTCAGGTTCAGGTCGAAGTGACCGGTCTGGGGATCACTCATGCGCACCCCGTCGACCATCACGAGCACGTGCTCGAAGCCGGCGCCCCGCATCGACACGTCGACCTGGGCCGGGGAGCGGGCCGCGAGCTCGACCCCCAACGCCCACCCCAGCGCCCCGGCGATGTCGCTCACCGGCAGCTCGTCGAGGACGGCGCGATCGAGCACCTGGACGCCCCGCGAGCGCATCGGCAGAGTGCTGCTCACCCGGGATCCCACGACCGGAATCGTGTCCAGGACCGCGAGGGTGTCGGGCACGGGCACCTGCGCCTCGGCCGCGCCCGTCCACCCAGCGCCGATCACCGCAGCCCCCAGGAGCGCGACCACCCCGCGCCGCCCCCACTCCCCCGCCCCATCGAAACGCCCCGACTCCATCGACCCCATCGATGACCTCATCCCATCTGCGTGGTTCATTCTGTATGGTTCATTCAGGCTCTGGGCAGTGGGGCCGCCTCGGGCTCCACCACGATCCGATCCAGCATCTCGGCCGCCACCGAATAGGGCGTCTCGCTCCCACTGGTGATTCGTCCCAGGGCGGCCTCCAGCCCCTCGGAATCGGCCAACTCTCGGCGCACCCGACGCCTCATCTCTCGGTCGAGAATGTCGCGGATCCGCTCCCGGGTCCGCCGGATCCGGCGCCGTTCCAGCTCGCCCGATTCGACCAGCCAGGCTCGGTGGCGCTCGACGGTCTCCATCAGCTCCTCGACTCCGTCGCCGGTCTGCGCCATCGTCTGGACGACGGGCGGTACCCAGGGCTCGGGCCCCGACGGTTCCGCAGACTCGTCCGAGGCGTCGGACTCCACGTCGGATCCGGCCTTCGACGCGACGGCCGCGTGATCCACCCCGTGATGCGCGGGCACCCGGGCGGGGACCCGCCCCGTCCGAAGGTGAAGGGCGGTGCGCACCTCCTTGACCAGCCGATCCGCGCCCGGACGGTCCGACTTGTTGACCACGAAGATGTCGGCGATCTCCATCAACCCCGCCTTCATCGCCTGGATCCCGTCGCCGGACTCGGGCACCAGCACCACCACGACCGTGTCGGCCGCACCGGTGATCTCGAGCTCCGTCTGCCCCACCCCTACGGTCTCGACCACGAGGCGGGGGAAGCCGAAGGCGTCCATCACGTCGAGCACCTCCTTGGTGGTCGTCGCCAGCCCTCCCAGCGACCCCCGCGAGGCCATCGAGCGGATGAAGATCCCCGGGTCGAGCGCCAGGTCGTTCATCCGGATCCGGTCCCCCAGCAGGGCACCGCCGGAGTAGGGCGAGGTCGGGTCGACGGCCACGATCCCGACCGACTCGTCCTGTTCGCGGTGGGCCCGCGCGATCTCGGAGACCAGGGAGGACTTTCCGGCCCCGGGAGGCCCGGTGATGCCCAACCGGGCGCCTCCCTGCCGTCCCTCGGCGAGGAGCGCGTGCAGGAGCGACTGAAAGCCCGTCCGCTCGTTCTCGACCACCGAGATCGCCCGCGCCAGTGCGACCCGGTTCCCCTCGCGGATCCCGTCGAAGAGGGTCTGAAGGGCGGGGGGCAGCTCGGTCTCCGGGGGACGGTGCGCCCCGGAAGTGTTCGCGGCGGTCTCGGCGGTATCGGAGTGGTCCGGCGAGACGCCCGAATGCGTTCGGGTGTCCGCGGTGGATTCAGTGGATGAGGGCATGGTGGTCATACGGTGACAGGGCGGGAAGGTCTGGAAGTGGATGCCCTCGCGGGGCGCGCATGCGGTACGGGGTCGGCCCGACTGCGGCAGCGCTCTGGCCGGGCTCCGGTCAGGCTCCGGTCAGGCTCCGGCCACGCTCCGGCCACGCTCCGGCCCAAGCAAGTTGGCATCACCCCGGGTGCGCGCCAAGGGATCGGGGGAACGCGGGCGGCGCGCCGGAGCCGGTATCCGGCCGTCTCGAGCCCCCCCCGGGAAACATCGGTGCCCCGTGCCGATCGATCTGCATCGGCACGGGGCACACGGGTCCGGGCGGTATTCTCGGCGGATGCCCGGCTCCCAGAACCGTCCACCCGCGATGTCGGATCAGAACCGGTAGCGCAACCCGATCTGGGCCTGGAACTGAAGCAGGAGGCCCGAGAACTGGGTCTCGGTCCCGAACGGGTTGTTGCGCTCGGGCACGCTGTACTGGATCTGGTTGGCGTCGGCGTCATAGCCCACGACCTCGTAGAGATTTCTCGATGATCCCGAGACGCTCACGTACCGACCCCAGTCCGAGTTCAGCCCGTTGAGCACGTTGAACAGATCCAGCTCGATCTCGGCCCGCTGGTTTCCGACCGTCTGGAAGCTGCGGCTCACCCGCATGTCCAACTTGTTGAACCAGGGCTGGCGGCAGGTGTTGCGCGGGAGGATCTGCCCCACGTAGTCACCCACGCAGGAGTTGTTGGCCAGGTAGCCCGCGTAGCGCTCCCGCTGCTCCTGTGCCACGGCCGGATCGGTCGTGGCAAGGGGGAGGTCTTCGGGTGCGAAGATGAAGGGCCGGTCGCTGAAGCGTCGGCCGTCGTTGTTCAGGTCCCCGTTCTGCTCGGCCCCCCAGGGGCGACCGCTCTGCAGACGCCAGATGGCCGACGTCCGGATCCCCAGGGGAAGCTCGGTGCTCGCCGAGAAGACGAAGGTGTGGTTGCGCACGTGCGAGCTGGGACCCCACGCCTTGTCCGTATCACCCACGCCACCCAGGTCGTTCGGGCCGAAGACCCCGACGTTCGGGTTGCCGTGGCCGCTCGAGGCGGTGCAGCAGGAGTAGGACGAGTTGTCGAACGAGGTCGTGTAGGTGTACGAACCCCGCAGCGCGGTCCGCTCATCCACCGCGAAGTCCAGCTCGAAGTTGGCCGCCACCCCGCGCGAGACCCCGTCGTTGTAGTTCACGTAGATCGGTCCGAAGTCGGTGTTCCGGACATGCATCGTGCCGGGTCCGCCGACCGGATCGAAGTGCTCCTGCGGGACGTACACCTGCCGTCCGCCCTCGTTGTCGAGGGTGAACTGCACGTCGCGCAGATTCAGGTTGCGGACCGTGTAGAGGTTGCGGCTGTCGGTGAACGACAGGTCAACCACCGCCCGGGTGCGACCACCGAAGAGGAGGTGCTCGTAGCCGATGTTCGCCTTGAAGGTTTCGGGGTAGCTGAAGTCTTCCTGCCAGAAAGTGTAGCTCGGCGTTCCGGCGAAGGTCCCGCCATCGCGGCAGCGGATCGGGTTGTCGGTTCCCCCTGGGCTCCAGCTTCCGTAGTTGACCGGGCTGGGCGGTGCGTCGGGATCCCCGGGGTCACCCGCGCAGAGGAGCTCGAAGACCGGCTCCTCGGTCTGCTGGACATTGCCCCCCAGCACATAGGGAATCCGCCCGTAGAAGATGCCGCCACCCGCGCGGAGCACCGCATTGCCATCGCCGAAGACATCGTAGGCCACGCCGATCCGCGGCGAGAAGTTTGTACGCTCGACCGGGGCAACCCCGGTCTGAAGGCCGAAGGCGCGCTCGGCATCGATCACCCGTCCCGGGCGGTCGGCGAAGATCTGCTGATCGTAGCGCAGGCCCAGCGTGGTCGTGAGGCGATCGGTCATCTGCCACTCGTCCTGCGCGTAGATGGCCCACTCGTAGACCGAGAAGTCCGCGAAGGGCACCACGCCGTCTGGACGCAGCGGACGCCAGAACTCACTCGGGTTCTGGTTCTCGAGTGCATCCAGGTCCGGGAATACGTACAGCCCGGCCCCCTGATTCCGCGATCCCATCGCCTGGAACTGGTTGAGGATGTTCGTGGCCATCAGGTTGGCCCCCAGCTTCAGGGTGTGATTCCCCGCGGCATGGGTGAAGTTGTTGATCAGCTGGACCTTGCGCTCCTCCATGTTGTTCTGGAAGGCGGCGAAGGTCCCGCCGTAGCGGACCAGCTGGCCCGAAGGGAGTCGGGTCTCGAGGGTCGGGCGCTGGTCGTTGCCCTCACGCGGGCGCCCCTCCCACGAAAACTGGAGGCGGGCCACGTTGAAGGTGCTGGGGCTGAGCACGGACTGCAGTTCGGAGACGAAGGAGTGAGACTGCCCCTTCAGCGTCTCGGCCCGCGAACGGCCGTAAGTGAAGTCGAAGGCCCGGCTCCACTCGTCGCCATTCGTGAAGTCGACCCAGTTGTGGCGAAACGAGAGGCGGTGCGTCGGGTTGATCGTCCAGTCGACCCGGCCGAAGAGCGTCACCTGGTTCTGGCTCGTCTGGAAGGGCTGGTAGCCCGCCGCCGGATTGTCGATCCCGTACTGATTCTCGAGGATGTTGAAGAAGCGGTTCAGGTCCTCCTGGTCCTCGGCTCCGAGCTCCGAGGGCGTCAGCGGTACCTGCGGCTCATTTCGGATCTGTCCGTCCATCGAGACCAGGTAGTGGAGGCGGTCTTCGATGATCGGGCCCGAGACGCGGGCCGCGAACTGCGTCGCCTCGAAGTCGACCGGGGTCTGCCCGGCGAAGTCCGACGCGGTCAGGGCATCGCCCCGGTAGTTGACGTATGCGGTGCCCTCGAGCTGGTTGCCACCCCCGCGGGTGACCACGTTGACCACCCCACCGGAGTAATTGCCGAACTCCACGTCGAAGCCGTTCGTGACCACCTGGAACTCGCGGATCGACTCGAGCGAGAACGAGAACGGAAGCCTCGATCCCCCCCGGTTCTCGCCGAAGAAGGAGTTGTTCGAGTCGACCCCGTCGACCTGGAGGTTCGTCTGCGAGGGACGCTGGCCCGCGATGGCGAACTGGCCACCCGTCGTCGTCTCGGGCGAGGGGGCCACCAGGCCCGAGAGCTGGATGAAGTCGGTGAAGTCCCGCCCAAGGGTCGGGAGGCTCTCGATCTCTCGCAGCGACACGTTCTGCGAGACGTTGGCCTGCCGGGTATTCACCCGTCGGGCCGCCCCGCTCACCTCGATCCCCTCGAGCGCGATCGCCTCCTGGACCATGTCGATCACGATGTTCGCCGTCTGACCCAGCTGCACCTGGATGTCGGTCAGCTCCTCGACCCGATACCCGATGTACTGCGCACGCAGCGTGTAGGTCCCCGGTGGCAGGAGCCGGAGGGTCAGGCGTCCCTCGGCGTTGGTCTGCCCGCCGCGCTCGAAGCCCGTGTCCTGATTTCGGGCCATGACCTGGACCGATCCCAGGGGGTTGCCCCCGGAGTCCAGGGTCCGCGCCGTGATGGCACCGGTGGTGCCGGCCTGCGCCTGGACCATCTCGGCCCCGAACAGGAGGGCCGTAGCGGTCAGGAGGAAGGCGACGCCGAGTCCGAAGGCCGCTCGGCGAAGACCGCCGAGCGCAGGGCCGCGGGAGGCCGGGAGTGCAGAGGCTGGGATAGGGTTGATCATGGTCTCGGTAGGGTCTGTATGAGAAGTCATGGCACTCACTCGCTCGCGCATTCGGCGGGGGTCACGTCAGCGGGCGTCCTGGGAAAGATCTGACCGGTTCCACGGAAGTTTCCGATCACACCGACGATGTCGTAGCAACTGCCGACCTGAACTCCGAGAGTCGTCAGGATCGCGTCACCGGCTCCGGAGATCCCGGTCTCCACACGCAGCTCGGTCGTGCCCGAACCGTCGTTGATGTTCGCGTTCCGGTTGCCGCCCGCAACGAATCCAGTCACCAGCTCCGCGCCCCGAACCACCACGAGGCGGCCCTGCATCGGGTCGGCATTGCTCGGTCCCACCGTTGCGATCGCGCCGGTGGTGGTCTCCTGCGGGATCGGGAGCGGAACCCCCTGCTCCACGATCTCGACCAGGCTCGGAGAGGAAAGCTGAAAGTCGTTGTTGAAGATCGCAATCTCTCCAGTCACACTCACGAGATCGCCCCTCTGCACCTGCCCGGCAAAGGTGCCCGAGAAGACTCGGATCCCCGTACTTCCGTCCTGCACGTACGTGTAGTCGCTGCGCATCTCGCCGGCCGTGACCACGACCCCCTGAACGTTCACGAAGGTGCCGGGACCCGAATCCTTTGCCGCCTGGATCGTGATCAGGCAGACGGGTTCGGCTCCGAGGAGCACCGCGGCGGCTTCGAATCGATAGATCGAGACCGGAAGCGGGTTCCGACAGACCAGAGCGCCCTCGGGGAGCGTACCGGTGTCGACCCACAGGTCATGTGTACCGGGCGGGAGCCCGCTGACCGCAAAGCGGCCATCCGAACCCGAGGTGACCTGGCCGCCCGAGAAGGCGCGCGGTGTTCCCCGCTCGCGCACCTCGAGGGAGACCCCCGCGAGGGGCTGATCTCCATCGGACGGATCGAAGAGCCCCGTACGCTCGTTGTCGAGATACAGGAACCCGTCGATGTCGCCCTCGCCGGAGATGGTGAAGGGCGGCGCCGGGTCGTCGGAGCAGCCGGCCAGGAGGAAGAGAAAGGCGAAGACGCCCAGGAGCAGAGCCGGAGCCGGTCGGGTGTTCGTTCGCATTGCGTTTCCGAAGGGTGATGGGAGTGAAAGTCGATTCGTCATGTCAGAGCTCCTCGACGTCCTTGAAGCCCCGGGGCTTGATCTGGCCGGTCTCGAAGAAGCGGGCGAGAACTCCGGTGATCTCGTACTCGGCACCCACTTCCCAGTAGCTCGACGGGATCTCGTTGGGGCTGTCGACGCGGATCTCGAAGCTGGCACCGTCTCCGGTCTCGACGATCACGTTGTGGGCGTCGAAGCCGAAGACCTCGACCTCGACCACCGTCAGCGGGCCCACCACGCCGAGCTGCCCGTCGAAGGTGAGCGCCGCCACCTCCTGGCCACTCACCCGGCGGGGCGAGGGAACGGACTCGGTCCCCACACGCATCACCTGCTGGACATTGAGCTGGCGCTCGTCCCGGAAGGTGTTCATGGTGCCCGAGACGCGGACCACGTCACCCTCACGCAGCTCCAGGCCCCCGTCGAGCTGCCAGAGGCGGACACCGCCCGTCGCATCCTGAATGTACGTGTCGCGGTTGTTGAAGTCGTAGACGCCCTGGTCCGCGATCACCACACCGACCACGGTGACCTCGTCCCCGTCCTCTGCCGCGCGCGCCTCGGCGATCTCGATCGGTGGCGCGGGGATCGCGCGGTCGGCCGGCAGGCGCGGGAAGAGCTGCGGAGTCTCGTTGAACACCTTGAGCACGCCGGTGACCTCGTAGCTGCTCCCGACCTCCCAGTCCGCCGAGCCGATCCCGGTGCGGCTGTCGACACGAATGATCACCTCGCTTCCGTCGGCCGTGGTCACCGTGAGGTTGTGGTTGTCGAAGGACTGCACATCGATGTCGTCGATGGTCACGACTCCGAGGGTGACGAGCTCGCCCTCGTAGGTGCGGTCGAGCATGTCCTGTCCCGAAATCGGGCGCGGGTCGGGGACCGCTCCCGTACCGAGCATCTCGATCGTGCTCGGCTGGCTGAGCTGCAGGTTCCCGTTGAAGACGCCGATCGCCCCGACCATCCGCACGCTGTCGCCGATCTGGAGGCCCAGGCCGGAGTCCCCCCCGGCCAGGAAGACGTCGATCCCGCCGGTCGCGTCGTGCAGGTGGGTCGCCCGGGCTCCGAAGCTGCCCTGGTCGACGACCACGACCCCTTCGACGGTGACGACGGTGCCCACCGAGGCACTCCGTGCTTCGGCGATCGAGATCAGGAAGTCGCCCTCGAAGATCACCGGAAGGAAGGTCTCGGATTCGGGAGTCACGGTGACGCTGCGCGTCGCCGGCCCCACGAGCTCCAGCGGGGGCGGAAGATCGATCTCGATCGTCCACGGCCCCGGACGCACCGTTCCGAAGGTGAAGGCGCCCTCGCTGTCGGAGATGGCCGTCGCGTGCGGATCGCCCGAGGCGCTCCCACCCCGGTAGAGCCGAAGCTGGGTCCCTTCGCTCGTCAGATCGACGCCGGGGGTGAAGTCTCCGGAACCGTCATCATCGCGGAATACGACGCCCGACAAAGCGCCCGGATTGTACACGTAGCGGAAGGCGGACTGGAGGGTCCCGCCCTGCGCGGGTACCGAGACGGTCGGGACGCGGGCCGACGCGAGGACCGCACCCGACGGCGCCGCCCCCTCATGCTCGACCCGATACGCGCCCGGCGTCACCCCGGTGAAGCGAACGAGTCCCTCGGCGTTCGTTGTCCCCGAGTCCACCGGGTCTCCCCCGGTGGTGACCAGGTTGATCGAGACCCCCGCGATCGGGTCGTCCTGCCCGGCGTCGAAGGACCCGGTCCCCTCGACATCGACGAACACCCGGACTTCCACGTCGCCCGGAGTCCCGGTGGGAATGGCCGGGTCGTCACACCCGGCCAGCACGAGAAGTCCGCCGACGGCTGCCGCGAGCCCACCGGAGCGAAACCACCTGGAACGAAGGAGCGAAGTAGAGATCATGACATCATGGGGTGGGAATGAGAGGGGGGGAGCCACGGACGTTCGAGCGAGGACTCTCGAGGATGCAACGGCTCACCGAGACCACGTCCGGCACTTCGACCAGAACCTTTCACCTCCCATTCTGCCGATGCCGCCGCCGGAGGGCAAGTCCCGTTCGGGTTCGAAGCGTCGGAGTCCCCGAAGATCGGCTCCCGAACCAGTGGATTCAAGCGGCGCATCGGCAGAGTGACCGAACCGTTGCGTTTCGTTACCCGGCCGTGACCGGCCCCCCACCGTGAATCTTTTCAGCGGCCTCGGGGTCGGTCATGCAGTGTCTCGAGCCTCGGTGTCCCTCTTGCCCACCCCAGAGCCTTTCCGACCTGTGAACTTCTTTTTGAAGCTCCTCCGGACCACCCCCATCCTCGCGCTCGTCGCCCTGACCTCCTGCGGTGACTCCACGTCCGATCCCGTCGGACCGGACCCCATCGAGATTGAGGTGTCCGGCGTCGAAGATGGCGCGGTATACGGGGCTCCCGTGACCATCTCGTGGTCGGTCTCGCCCTCGGGCGCGTCCGCCTCGGGGGAGCTGAACGGGGAGTCGTTCACCTCGGGATCGACGGTGAGCCGCCCGGGGGACTACTCCCTGGTCATCGAGGCGGTTCGCGCGGGCGACCGGGCCGAGGCCCGCGTCGAGTTCAGCCTCGAGATCACCGGGGATCGACGCCTCATCGTTCGGATGTTCGATCTGGGTCCGGAAGGGCTCGGCGGGGGTGGGGACGCGATCCTCCTTTCGGATTCCTCGTCGCTGGGAATCCGTCACGGCATGGTCGACGCCGGGCCTCGAGGGGATCCGGGGCCCACCTCGGGCTCGGATCCGATCATCCGTGACGAGTATGTCGCGGAGCAGCTTCTTGCGCTGGGCGTCGACACCCTCGAGTTCCTTCAGCTGACGCACGCGCACGCGGACCACTTCGGGGGGATGGCGCCGATCCTCCAGTCGATCCATGTGCGGGAATTCATCTACAATGGGCAGCCCCGTAACTTCGCCCGCTACCAGACGGTGCTGAGTGCCGCGAACTCACTGGCCGATACGGTCATCGTCCTGAGCCAGGAGCGAGAGATCCGCCTGGGCGGAGACGACCAGGGGGTCCGGACCGTCCACCTTCCCGGGCTGCCGGACTACCTCTCGACGCCCACGAACGACGGACGACTCCTGAACGAGGGCTCGCTCGGCACCTGGGTCGAGTTCGAGGGCGTGCGCCTCTTCCTGACCGGTGACAGCGAGGTCGAGGCCAATCAGCGCTGGCGCACCTCCTTCGCCGAATGGACCTCGAACATCGAGATCCTCAAGGTCGGCCATCACGGTGCGAACAACGCCATTTTCGACGACGGCTTCGGAAGCTCGAGCCAGCAGTCGAGCTGGCTCGATCACACGCGTCCGCAGCTCATGCTGATCCCCGCAAACGGTCGGTCCCACCCGCGCGTCCGCGCCCTGAACCGGATGCACCAGGAGGATCAGGCCGAGGTGTACTGCACCAATGTGCACGGCCTGATCGAGGTCCGGATCGCGGGCGGGTGGTGGGAGGTCACGACCGAGCGGAACGGCAACGCCGACTGCGTCCCCGGGAGCGAGGCCAACACCTGACGAACGGCTCTCTCCGGCCGGTCCCGGGCCCGGGCAGCGTTCCCTCGTGGGTGGCGGTCTTCCATCGATCTTCAGTCGGGGGTCACATGAAAGGTGGCCCTCGCCTCGGCCTCGGCGTGGACCCGAAGGGCGTCCTCGACCGCAATGACCCGCAGCAGTCGGGTCGACAGCACCTCGCCCTCGACGCGGACCTCGTCCGAAAGCTCTCGATTCAGCCCCCGGAGCAGCTGCTCACGCGCCGGCCCCATGACCTCGGCGACCGGGATGCGGGCCCGCTCCCGCAGGAACTCGACCAGGCGGTCGTGCGCGAGCCAGGCCATCCCCCCCACGAGGAGGTTCCGGGTCTCGAGGTCGAAGTCCAGGTCCGGCACATGGATCTCGCCCCGCTCGTGATCGATCGCGGGAGTGCCGACCAGGAAGATCCGGCCGCGTGCCGATCCGGTGAAGTCGACCTCGAGGGCCACCCGTCCGGCTCCCACCCCCCGCAACGACACCTCGCGAATCCGGATCAGGCGGCCGCTCAGCTCCACCTCGCGCTCCTGGAGCTCTCGGGTGAGAAGCCGGCCGGCGGCCGGGTATTCGGCACGCCCCTCGAGATGGATGCGGGCCGCGTCCGAGACCTCTCCGGACTCAAGCGCCGGCAGGTCGGACAGGGTCTCCTCGGGCCGATCCCCCAGGATGATCGCCGGAAAGGCCTCGACGGCCACTTCGACCGTCAGGACCGTCCCCTCACCCAGCGTCCGTCCGCGCGTCACCCCGTGCGGGTTCACCCGCAGCCACACCTCGTCGGTGAGCTCGACCGACTCCTCCAGGATGTGCCAGACCCCCTGGAGCCGCGACCGGATATCGACCCCGGCCACCCGCTCGTCGATTTCGTCCGTCCGGCGCTCGAGGGTACGCTCGACGGCACCCAGCGCGGTGCCCGTCACATCGATGTTCAAGGGGGTGATCCGGCACCGGTCGCGCTCCGCCTCGGAGACCGCTTCGACCGACTCGACCCGTGCCTCGGAACGCAGGACCCAGTCCCGGTCCAGGGAGAGGGGAGAGACGAGGGTCACGATCGCCCGGGGCGGGTCTTCGTCCTCGCCGAGCCCGCAACTCGCGCTCACTACGGGGAGGAGCGGAGGGTTGTACCAGGCACGTCCCCGATAGCTGAGCATGGCCGTGATCCGGGCCGTATCGCCCCTGACCTCGGCCTCGAATGGACGCCGCCGGACCTCGAAGGCCACCTCCACCCGATCATTGTCGGGATGCCCCATCCGCTCCTCCAGATCACCGAAGGTACTGGGGACCGACGTCTCGATCGCATCGATGACCGCGGTCAGGTCGTACACCACGGGAGCCGACAGGAAGGCGGGAGGCAGGGAGGGCACCTCGAGGTCCGGCTCGGTCTCGGGCGCGGGAGCCCGCACCTCGGGGGTCCGGTCGCACCCCGCCAGTAGGAGAACGCCCAGGAGGCACAACGGCCCCGCCCGCCTTCCCCGAAACCGCGTCACCCCTCGGCCGACTCCCACGCGGCTCGAAGCTCGCGCAGACCCTCGCTGACATCGGCACCCGAAGGGGTCTGGAAGATCCGGAGGCCGAACTCGGGAACGGTGGCCAGCACATGGTCCATGATGTCGCCCTGGATCCCCTCGTAGACCGGCCAGCTGGTGTCGTTCGCGAACCCGTAGATCTCCATCGGAAGCCCCTCGGGTCCCGGTTCGAGCTGGCGGACCATCGTGATCATCTCCTGGTGGATCCCCGGGTGCGCACGGATGTAGGCGATCAGATAGGCCCTGAGGGTGCCGACATTCGTCATTCGGCGCTGCTCGGGCACGACATCGCCCCGGGCAACGTGCTCGCGGTTGAAGGCCTCGACCTCCTCGCGCTTCTCGCGCATGTAGTCCTTCAGGAGCTCCCAGCGACTGAAACGCTCGATCTCGTCCTCGTCCAGGAAACGGATCGTGTTCTGATCCAGATGGATGGCGCGCTTGATCCGGCGCCCCCCCGACTGTGCCATCCCTCGCCAGTTCCGGAAGGAGTGTTCGAGAAACTTGTGGGTGGGAATCGATGTGAGGGTGCGATCCCAGTTCTGGACCGTGATCGTGTTCAGCGCGATGTCGATCACGTCGCCGTCGGCCTGGAACTGGGGCATCTCGATCCAGTCGCCGGTGCGGATCAGATCGTTGGTCGTGATCTGCACCCCGGCGACGAGCGAGAGCAGGGTGTCGCGGAAGACGAGGAGCAGGACTGCCGTCATCGCCCCGAGACCGCTCAGGAAGATGACCGGATTCCGGTCCATCAGCGCGGCCAGAATCAGGATGAAACCCGCGATGTGTGCCAGGACGTTGGCGACCTGGAGGAACCCCTTGATCGGGCGCTCGCGAGCCCGCGGGTTCTGCACGTAGATCCGGTTCACGCCGTCGAGGAACGCGTCGAAGGCGCGGACCAGGACGAGGACCATGCACGCGAGGAGGACCCGGCGCAGGATCGCGAGAGGCTCTTCCGGCAGGAAGGGGACGAGCAGGAGTCCGAAGTACCAGACGAGGAGGGGAAATCCCCACGCGAGACGCTGCGGGAAGCGGGCCTCGAAGAGGGCCTGGTCCCACGCCTGGGGGGTCTGCCGCGCCGCGTACTCCACGAATCGCAGGATGTAGCGCTGGATCAGGTTGTGAAAGACGACACCAACCAGCGCCACGCCCAGCAGCGCCAGCCCCGTGGCCCACCCAGGGTTCGCAAGCGCCCAGTCCTGGAGCCCCTCGAACCAGACCGCCCAGGGCCCCTCGAGCTGGATATCGACACCCGGTAAAATCTCCGTAGCAGCATCCTGCGGGTCCTGCACCCTTCCCGACACCCTCATTCCTACTCCTTTGCCAGCATTCCGAAAAAGACCCCTGCGAAGAGGGCAAACCCCGCCCATACGAAGATATGCGCGGGAGCCCAGGCACCGTGGACCACCTCATCGGTCCGCGAAAGAAGGAGCCACATGAGTGAGGTCACCGCAAGGGTGTAGACGAGCGAAGCCCCGAAGAACCCCAGCAGGCGACCCCACGGAAAGCCCGACGGCGACCGCACCGTGCTCGAGCCCGGCAGGCCCCGGTCCTCGGGGCTCGGGGTGACCTTGCGACGCAGTTCGAACGCCAGATACGCGAGGGCGCCCCCGGATCCGACCAGAAAGGTGATCAGGATTCCCCGAAGGTCCTCGGCTTCGACCATGGCCCTCCACGCGTCGCCGAAATCCAGCATCAGGATCGCACCGATCAGCAGGGCCACCCAGAGGGGGGAGAAGACCGTGAGGAAGCGGCCGAGATCGGCGATCGCGCTTCGGGACCGCCCGTCGATCCGACTCATCAGGAGACTGACCCGGTGGCCCTCGACCATGGCGTACCGGTCGAACCACCAGCGGCGGACCTGCTCCAGAAGGGGGATCGTCGTCTCGATCGACCGGCGACCCGCGACATCCAGACCCTCGGCGTGCACGAGCGCGCGGACCCGGGACTCGTATCCGTGCTCCATCGCCTCGAGGATCGAGCGCCCCCACAGTCCCGCGACCCGCACCCGCCACGCCGCCACGCCACCGGCGGTGAGGCGCTCCTCGACCGGACGGTCGAGAAGCCACACCACGAATCCCACTCCGGTCTGCGCCTCGCCTCCGTGCTCGGAGCGCAGGGTGTCCAGAAGGTTCAACGCAGCCCACTCGTCGGAGAGAGGACGCTCGAGCCGGTCCAGAGCACCCAGGAGCGCTTCGGCCACCGCCGCCGGAAGGAGAGGGGCCATCGACCCTCGCAGTTCGTCGAAGAGCGACCGCGCCGCCAGTACATCTTCCGCCCCCGCGGTTCCCGTCGAGATCGCCTCGCCGATCTCCCGGAGTCGGCGAGCCCAGTCCTCGCATTGCGCCTCCAGCGCGTCGACCCCCGGCCCCTCCCCCGCGACCGCCCTTCGGGACAGACAATGGGAGCGGCCCCGGTTGATCCAGAGTACGAGGGAGAGCAGGCCGGCCAGTGATTCGCCCTCGACGCGCGTCCGGCCCTCCACGAGACCCGCCAGCGTGCGCAGCTCTCCACCAACTCCCACGCCCTCGCCCCGAGCCTCCAGGCCGGCCAGGGACTCGACCAGAATCGCCTCTCGCGGAAGTCCCCTGTCCCGCGCACGATTCACGAGCGATTCAAGCTCCAGCTCTCCACCGTCGGCCAGGGGATAGCTGCGCCCACCCACCAGCGCCTCGAGCGCCTCCCAGAATTCCGAATGGGGCGAACGCACCGAGACGCGCATCAGATCGCGCTCGGCGTCGGCGTGCGGATCACTCGCGAGTCGGAGTCGTAGCCGGTGCTCGATCCCGTCCGCCAGGACCGGCAGAAGCTCGCTGCGGCGGCCCGCCGGGATGAGAGCCAGAAGGAGTCCATCGCCCGTCACCCGATGGAGAAAGGCCGGGTCGATCATCGCCTCGCCCCCCGGGCTCTCGAGGCTGGTAACCCGAAGGGCCAACACGCCGAGAGAGTCCTCTCCACCCTCGTCGAGGACCCCTTCGGCCCGTGCCGAAGCCGTGAGTTCCGGATCTCCCTCGGTGGCATCCGAGAGGACGTCGAGGATCAGAAAGGCTCGAAGCGACCGTTGGTGCGGTGAGTACGCGGACCATTCCGACGGCGAGGCGAGGGGGCGCAGGAGGCGGCGGAGGGCGGCGCGGCGCCGGGTGGTCCCGGGCTCGGCGGGATCGAAGGTCCGCCAGGATCGCCCGGGGGTCGCCTCCTCCCACTCGATATCGGCCCAACCCACCATCCAGCCGAGGAGCGACCCGGCCGGTTTGCCGTCCGAGGTCATCGGCCCGGCCCCGGGAGAATGCCCGAGGTGACCCGTTCGGATGGCCCAGAGTCGATGGCGGTATTCGAGAAAAAGGGAGCCCTCGCTCCGGCTCTCGCGTCGCGACGGCCCGGACGACATCGTTTCCTCCCCTACTCCCCGGAGCGCCTCGACGGCCACCGCTTCGGGCAGCGCGGTCAGACCCCGCGCCGCCTCGTCGAGAAGCGCCAGAAGCTGCACTCGGCGGACCACCGAGGCTCCCGGACCGGTGGGATACTCCCCCAGAAACCGTTGGACGAGCCGCCTCCATGCCTCGAGTACCCCCGTAAGACCCTCGTTCGGGCGAGCCCGGGCCAGGGCGCCGGCCAGTTCCCCCCACCGGCGCAGGGATGCGCGATCCCACCGCCGCCGCTCCTCGAGTGTGGCGCCGGCCACCAGGTGGAGTCCGGACGCGTAGCGGGTGTCGGGATCGACCTCGAAGAGCAGGCGTTCGGCCAGCAGCCGGACCGCAGTGTCCCGGGGGCTGTCGGGCAGGGGGAACCGGGCGTCGATCGGCAGGGGATCCTCCGGCTCCCAGTCGCCCCGGCTCGCCCCCGAGATCCATCGGGCACGGGCCGAGGATCGCAGGAGGAGGATTCGTCTCGGGCCGCGCACACCCCTCAGTGGGATCGTCCCACTGAGGCCCAGCCCGTGTCGTTCGGCGTAGGACTCCATCGCTTGGCGAAGCGGAGGATCATCGAGGAGCCGCCCGCCCAGTTCGATTGCCGCGTCCTGGTAGACCGAGGGGTCCGAGGCACGAAAGCGGAAGAGGAGCCCCTCGGTTCCGGCATCCGGCAGGGTCGAACTCACGAACCGCCCCGTCCCTGCGCCTCCTCGAGTCGGCGAGACGCCATGAAGGCCCGCAGTGTCAGGAGTACGGCGACCCAGGCGAGAAGATCGAACCGGAGGGGCCGACGGATGGACTCGAAGAGAGCCGCGGCGGCCAGGAGGAGCACCAGGGCTCCGAGGATGCGCGTCGGGAGATCCTCACGCCGCGCCGCGAGAGCCAGTCCCGCCAGAAGCCCGAGGTAAGCGAGCCCGAGCAGGACCCAGATCGGTTCCAGCCCCCCGGTCCACCACCCGTGCACGAGGACCAGCGCAAGGAGGCCGGCGCCCGCGATCGCCGCCGTGGGTCCCGTCTCGACCCTTCCTTCCAGTTTCTCCCGCTCGAACATGCTGACGCCCATCTGCCCCCCTCGTGTGAGAAGTACGAAAGGCGCCCCGACGCTCCCGCCCACTCGAAGGCGACGCGGCGGAACGGGACGCCCCGACCGGCTTCAAGGTGCGTCACCGCGGGCGCGTCGGAAAGGGTGCCGGAGCGCGCACGGGCGCCCCCGCCGGTATCCGTAGGGCTTCTCGCCCCGGTTTCGGCCGGGCGTCGGAGAGGAATCAGCTCCTGCGCTCACCCGCTCCGATCGCGACCCCGGTGCCGACACCGGCGCCGAGGAGCATTGCGCTGCCTGCCCCGAGGAGCGGCACGAACGCCAGGATGGGCATCGACAACACCCCGACGCCGATCCCGGCGAGGATGCCGGACATCCCGGGGCGCTCGGCCACTCGAGTATAGCGGAGCCGGCGGCGGGTGAAATCTCGTGAAGCCCGGTGTCCGAAGATCGCCAGGAGTACCGAAACGGTAAGTGCAATGAGTCCCAACATGATGGCTTCCCTTGTCGTCGATCGGATCGGCGGAATCTCTTGCGGAGCGGGGGGAAGCCCGCCGACTCCCTCCCCGTACTCCCCCCTACGAGGACCGAACCCGCAAAGCTTCAGGGCGAGACGGGCGGCTCCGGATCGGCCTCGCTTCCGGACGAGCCCGTGGCCTCCGGATCGACCTCGCCTCCGGAGGCCGGGGGCCGCAGCCACTCGTCCGGAACCACACGGCGCTGGTCACGCTCCAGGAAGGGCACCCCGTCGGTCATCCAGTCGGGCGCAGGCTCCCCCTTCAGGTGGTGGTCGTAGAACTGCCCGATCCGCACCTGGAAGTCGAGCCGGTTCTCGAGTCGGCTCAGCCCGTGACCCTCGCCCGGGTACGACAGGAAGATGAGCGGCTTGCCCAGGAAGCGTGCGGCGTTGTAGAGCTCCATCCCCTGCAGGTACTCGACCACCTGATCATCCTCGCCGTGCAGGTAGATCATGGGGGTGTCCATGGTTGGCACGTGGGTGATCGGCGACTGCTCCAGGTAGAGCTCCAGGTCGGTGTAGGGATCGGTCCCGTAGCGCCCCTGGCCGTGGATGTCGTAGCCGTGATTGTTCTGGCCCGAGCCGCGAAAGAGCTGGTTGAACTCGCTGCGCAAATTGATCGGCGCCGCGCCGGCCACGATCGCGCTGAACAGGGTGGAGCGCCCCGCGATGTACGCCGAGCCGCCCCCGCTGAAGCTGTGTCCGTTGAGTCCCACCGCCTCGGGATCGGCGAAGCCCAGGTCGATCACCGCACGCACCGCCGCCTCGACGCTCTCGAGCATGTCGGTGTGCGTGGTCCGGGTGCGGAAGTGGATGTCGGGCTGCATGACCAGGTAGCCGCGGCTCACGTAGCCCGAGAAGTTGGGCCGGTGCACGTGCGAGGGGGTCTGGTAGCGATGGAGGTTGTGCGAGTTCTGCTCGTAGAAGTTCACGAGCATCGGGAGCCGGTCGCCCTCGCGATAGCCGTCGGGAATGGCGAGCGTCCCCTGCAGCGGGGTCCCGTCGGCGAGCTCGAAGTCGAAGAGCACCCGGGTGCCCCAGCGGTACTCGGCCTGCTGCGGGTTCGTGTCGGTCACCCTGCGCGGATCGCTCATCCAGGCCCCCGCGACATGCAGGTCCGGGAACTCCCGGAAGCTCTCGCGCGTGAAGAGCAGGCGGTCGCCCCGCTCCGCCCGCACCGGGTTCGAAATCCAGCGGTCCTCGAAGACCAGTTCCTCGAGCCGGTCCCCGTCGAGGCGGAAGAATCCCGACGCCTTGGTCCGCTCCGAGAAGGCCCGAAGGAGGACCGGCTCGGCCAGATCCACCTCGCGGGCGTCGGGGTCGAGGAGCACCGGCTGGAAGCTGATCTGTTCGGAGAGGCCCATCCCGCCCGTCAGGT
>REBS01000015.1 GCA_007692605.1 Gemmatimonadales bacterium | reverse complement strand
GCCGGCGGGTGGTTTGCCGAACGGCGGATCGAGGTGGCGAGGAACGACCGAAGGATCGTGGGGCTGCAGCTCACCGAATCGATGCACACCGGGGGGGCCCACCCCCTGAGCATTCAGCTTCACGCGGCGTTCGACACCCACACGGGTGAAGCCATCGGATCGATCCACGACCACCTCGCGCCCGGCGCCGCACCCGAGCTGGCGGCGCGAGCCACCCGGGCACTCCGAGGCGCCCGAGGGCTCCCCACCGACGCCCCCCTCACCGACCATGGGTTCTGGGAGGACACGCTCCCCCTTCCCGACAGCTGGCTCCCCTCCTCCGAGGGACTCGTCCTGCACTACAATGTGTACGAGATTGCTCCATACGCGATGGGTCCGACGACGCTGCTCATCGCGTGGAGCGATGCGGCGCCCCTGATGCGAGAACCCGAGCACTGGCACCCCTGACGGCGGCCCGCAGTCACGGTCGCACCGTTTCCCATCCCGACCCCCCTACCCACACCCGTGAACCCCATGCCTCCGATGCCCGATCGAATCTCATTCGCATTCGCCCTGCTCCTGCTCGCAGGACTCCTGATCCCGCCGCCCGCGCCGGTCTCCGGGCAGGTCACGACCGGAGAATACGCCGAGCGCCGGGCGGCGCTGGCCACCGCGATCGGCGACGGGCTCGTCCTGGCCCTCGGCAACGCCGCCCCCCCGCAGGACTACATTCCCTTTCACCAGAACAGCCTCTTCCGCTACCTGACCGGCTTCACCGAGCCGGATGCGGCGCTGGTCATGGTGATCGAGGGGGGAGAGACCATCGAGGTCCTCTTCGTGAATCCCCGCGATCCGGGGCGTGAAACCTGGGAGGGACTCCGGATGGGCCCCGAGCGGTCCGAGGCCGAAACCGGCCTCCCCGGGCGCAGCGTGACCGATCTGACCGCGGTCATGGACTCCCTGCTCCAGCATCACTCCGAGCTTCGGGTCGTGGGCCCGTATCAGCCCGGCGCTCCGGTCCTGAACGATGTCACCCAGCGGGTCGACGCCCTCGTCGACCGGCACGACGGCGTGCGGGTGCGGCCCATCAATCAGCAGGTGAACGCGCTTCGGGCGATCAAGTCGGAGGGCGAGCGGGAGCTCCTTCGCCGCACGGTGGCCATCACCGTTGAGGCGCACCGTCAGGCCGCGCTCCGCCTGGCGCCGGGTCGCAACGAGTTCGAGATCCAGGCCGCCATCGAGGCCACCTTCCGCCGGTACGGCTCGGAACGTCCGGCCTTCGCCTCGATCGTCGGCTCCGGGCCCAACTCGACGATTCTCCACTACAACGCGAACGACCGGTTCATGGAGGACGGCGATGTCGTGGTGATCGACATCGGCGCCAGCCTCGGAGGGTACGCGGCCGACGTCACGCGCACCTATCCCGTGAACGGCCGCTTCACCCCCGAGCAGCGTGACATCTACCAGCTCGTGCGTGACGCACAGGCCGCCGCCGAGGCGATCGTCGCGCCCGGGGTCGGAATGGTCCGCATGAACGCCGAAGCCTCGCGGGTCCTCGCCGAAGGCCTTGCCGAACTCGGGCTGATCGAGTCCCCCGAAGCCGTCTTCGAGGTCGCCCCGGGGCAGTTTGCCCCCCAGCTCCGCCTCTTCTACATGCACGGGCTGGGGCACGGCATCGGGCTCGACGTGCACGATCCGGCGCCGGAGCCTCTCGAGCCTGGAGCCGCCTTCAGCATCGAGCCGGGCCTCTACGTGCGCCCCAACCTGCTCGACGAGGTGATCGCGGACACCCCGGCCAACCGCCGGATGATCGAGGCGATTCGCCCCGCCTTCGAACGCTACCGGGGGATCGGGGTGCGCATCGAAGATGACTACCTCCTGACGGAAGAGGGGCTCGAATGGCTCTCCCCGGCCCCACGGGAGATCGAGGAGCTCGAGGCGCTTCTCGCGACGCCGCACGCAGATGAAGATCGCAACGAGGAGTGGATCGAATGGTATCGGCAGCACCTTGCCGGGAAATGACGGTATTCCCATGTTCCCGGTCCGGCGCTGACCGCGTCCGTACCCATCGCAGCTGACCCAGGGCCCCATGGATATCGAACACACGAAGGAACAGGCTCGCCGGCTCGAAGACCAGCAGCAGTGGTTCGAGGCGCTGACCAGCTATCTGTCGATTCTCGACGAACTCGAGCGGCGCGGCGAGGACCCTGACCCCGCGCTTCTCAGCCGGGTCGGGGAGCTGCGCATCCGGACCGGTGAGACGGATCGGGCGGTCGAGGCCTGGGAGCAGGCGATCGAGGCCTACCTGCTTCAGGGACTCTCGGACAGTGCGCTGACCGTCTGCCGCAAGATCATCCGATACTCGCCCGGGCACGAGGAGATGTTCCTGCGGATGGGACAGATCCGGGCACGCCAGGGCTTGCTCATCTACGCCCGCAAGCACTTTCTGACCTACGCCGAGATGGTGGGGCAGCGAGGGGACGTCGAGGAGGCGATCCGGGCCATGGAGGAGCTGGTCAGCTGGGTCCCCTCGGACCTCGAGACCCGCCTCTTCCTGACCGAGCGGCTGATTGCTTCGGGGCGTCGCGACAAGGCACTCGTGTACCTGCGCGAGGGCTACTGGAGGGCGCTCTGGGAGAAGAACCACGACGCCCTCGAAACCCTGCGCCCGCGCATTCACGAGCTCGATCCGGGCGCCGACCTGCAGCCCCTGCCCGCCGACGGGGAGGCCATGCAGGGCCCCCCTCCCTCGCGGGGCCGGGGCGCCTCGGAGCCGGGGAAATCCGAGAGTGAGCGGAAGACCGAGGGGGGCGTCTGGGCCCGAATCCTCCAGGAAGAGATGCGGCGGGGTCGCTCCACAAAAGAGCCGGCCGAGGCGACCGATCGGGCCCCGGTGGAGGGGGCGGATCCGGAAGATTCGGGTGGCGAGGACCCGGCGGCCACCGGGACTCCGGACTTTGCTCAGCTCCTTTCGCAGTTCAAGGAAGTCAGTGCGGGCCAGGAAGACGAACGCGAGGCCCGGGCCCAGCACGAACTCGGACGCGAGGCGCTCGAGGGCGGGTCTCCGGCGCGGGCGATCGCCTACTTCGACCGCGCGCTGGGGATTCGATCGGACTTCCTGCCCGCCTTCGAGATGCTCGGCCGGTGCCACCTCGAGCGAGGCGAGCCCCAGCTCGCGATTCACCGCATGGAGCCGGCGCTCGAGCTCCCCGTGCCGGTCGAAGACGACCTGCTGGGGATCTACTACCAGATGGGTCGGGCGTGGGAGAGCCTCGAGAACCCCGACGAGGCCCGCATCTGGTACGAGCGAGTCTTCACGATCGACATCAATTACGAGGACATCGTCGAGCGGCTGCGCGCCCTGAGCTGACGCCGGGGATCAGCGGCCCCCGCCCTCCCGCAGCGCCTGATCCACCAGCTCGGGTGGGTGGATCTCCCAGTTCGTGGCCTCGAAGTCGGCCGGGTCGAGCGTCCCGCGCGCCTCGATCGCCCGGATCAGGAGCTCCCGCACGCTTTCGTTCCCCTCGTACACCACCTCGGCCTGCGTCACGCCGGGAAAGGCCCCACCCCCGCCCTGCCGGTAGTTGTTCAGCGCCAGCGTGAATTCGTCGGTGTCGGCCACGGGCCGGCCCTCGCGCTCCAGCCGGGTCACCCGCTCCCCGATCGGGCGGGTCGGATCGAGGGTGTAGTCGACCCCCGAGACCATGTCGAAGTTGAAGCCGGGCCAGGCGGGGTTTACGAGCGGGTCGCACTGCGCTTCGGGACAGGGATTGAAGTACCGTGCCGAATGCTCGAGGTACTCCTTCAGCTCGGCCCCCGTGATCCGGACCGCCCGCAGCAGGTTGTTGTCGTAGGGATAGAGGCGGGCGATGTGCGCCACCGTGATGTTCCCCCGGGGCAGCCCGGCCGACAGGCTGAACGACGCCGCCGCCGAGAGGTCGGCGCCCGTCACCTCCCGTTGCACCTCGTGGATCAGCTCCATGAGCGGGGTGGGCCGCACCCGGGTCTCGGCGGCGGACCACGCCTCGGGGCTGGTCGCAATGACCCGGGTCATCTGTGAGACCGCCCGGGCATGCGCATCGGCCAGCGCAGCCTCCATCCGCTCGTCGCTGCGGCCGGGGTCGGGTCGGATCAGCTCCCCGCGTGCGGCTTCGACCCGCCATCCCTCCGTCTCGGTGAACGCCAGGTCGAGCGTAGCCACGGCCAGCGAAGCCGCTCTCGGGCCGGCCTGAAGGAAGAGGGTGCCGTTCAGGGTCGAGTCCGCCACCTCGCGATGGCTGTGACCCAGGAAGACCACGTCGATGCCGTGGACCATGCGGGCCACGTCGGCCATCCGGTTCTCGGCCCCGAGCCCGGTCGACACCGTGTCGTAGCTCGTCCCTTCGAAGGCGTTGTGGGCGGCCACGACCACCACGTCGGCGCCCTCGCCCCGCATGCGCGGCACGACGCCCCGCAGCGCATGGACGATGTCGGGAAAGTCCAGACGACCCTCGACATGGTCTCGATCCCACACGGCGACCCCGGGAGGGAGCACCGCGGTCACCCCGATCCGCAGGGGTCGCCCCTCGAGCTCACGCTCCAGGATCACGTATTCCGGATACGCGGCCTCACCGGTCTCGGCATCGACCACATTGGCCGAGAGAAAGGGAAAGTCGGCGGCCGCGATCGACCGATCCAGGTGCTCGATCCCGAAGTTGAATTCGTGGTTACCGAGCGCAGCGGCGTCGTAACCCATCAGGTTCATGGCGGTGATGACCGGGTGCTCCTCGTCGGGTCCCAGGGGGGTGAAGGCCGCGGCCAGCGGGTTGCCCTGCAGGAGGTCTCCGGAGTCCACGAGCAGCGTCGGGCCGGCATTCACCGAGCGGATCGAATCCACGATCGGAAGGAGCCGCGAGAGGCCGTGCTCCGCTTCGCCGTCGGCCTCGTAGTCCCAGGGCAGGAGCTGGCCGTGCACATCGGTGGTGCCCATGAGCACGAGCTTCGGGGAGACCCAACCAGACTCCGAACCGCCCGGGCCCTCGCTGTCGGGACCGGAGCATCCGAGTCCCGCAGCCGCCAGCAGGATTCCGACGAGGATCGAGGAGGATCCTCGGAGCGGCAGGAGATCGGTGGAAGGCTTCATTCCATCCTCTGGGTAAAGGTCCGAAAGCACCCCTCGAGTTCACAGGCACAGTTCGATGTACGCGGGTGAGCGCGGGGGGATCCCCCCGGGATCTTCGTGGACGATTCGTACTACGGCGTCCATCCGGTTGCACCACCGGTCCCCCCGCCCGCCCGAAGCTCCGTCCTTGACTCTTTTTAAGTTCACCCTAATCTTATTTTTAGTCTCGCCTAAATTTTTGCGCGTACGGGGTTTGATCCAGCGACCTCAACCCGTCGTCCTGACCCGGAGTCCTGATGCGTGTGCGAACCCCGATCCT
>REBS01000031.1 GCA_007692605.1 Gemmatimonadales bacterium | reverse complement strand
GGGCTGCTCCTCCCACGTGGGAGCCTCCTCGACACGAGGACCCTCGGCCACGAGGGCGTCGGTACGGAAGTGGCGCTGGAACCAGGCACTCATGTCATCGACCAGCGAATACATGACCGGCACCACGATCAGGGTCAGGAAGGTCGCGAAGATGATGCCCACGATGACCGCGATCGCCATGGGACTCCACCACGCCGCCTGCTCGCCTCCCCAGTAGAGCTCGGGAGCCAGCGAGGCATAGAGCCCGAAGAAGTTGAAGTTCAGTCCGATCGCCAGGGGAATCAGGCCGAGCGCGGTGGTGATGGCCGTCAGGACCACCGGGCGAAAACGGGTGATTCCGCCCTGCACCAGCGCCTCCCGGCGATCCATCCCATCACGCTCCCGGAGGATGTCGATGTAGTCGATCAGCACGATCGCATTGTTCACCACGATCCCCGCCAGCGAGATGATTCCCACTCCCGTCATGATGATCACGAAGGGCATCTGGAAGACCAGAAGCCCCAGCAGGACTCCCACCGTCGACATGATCACCGAGGTCAGGATGATGATCGGCTTCACCACGGAGTTGAACTGCGAGATCAGGATGAACGCCATGAGCATGAGCGCGATCATGAAGGCCACACTCAGGAAATCCTGCGCGTCTCCCTGGTCCTCGAGCTGACCGGTGTAGCGCATCTGGTATCCGACCGGAAGCGAGTTGGCCTGGAAGTCCGCCAGCGCCTCCTGGACTTCGGCGAGCACGGCGTTCGAGTTGAATCCCGCCCGTACCTCGGACGAGACGGTCGCCATCCGGTCCATGTCCTTTCGCCGGATCGAACCGAGTCCGTCCTGAACCTCCCATCGGGCCACCGAAAGCAGTGGCACCTGCGCCCCTCCCTCCGCCACGACGACGAGCTGTTCAAGAGCCGACAGCTCGTCTCGGTAGCGCTCGGCCAGGCGGACCACGATGTCAAACTCGTCGTTGCCCGTGCGGAACTTGGCGGCATCGACACCCTGGATCGCCCCCCGCACGGCGTTTCCGACCTCGGCCGTCGAAAGACCATAGAGGGACGCGCGCTCCCGGTCGACGGTCACCGAGAGCTCGGAGCGGGCGTCATCCATGTCGGACTCCAGACCCACCAGGCGGTTGGAGACCGGGGCGTCGCGGATGATCGCCAGGACCTCGTCGGCCAGCGCCTTGAGTGTTCCCGGATCCTCGCCCGAGATCTCGATATTCACCGGTGGGCCTCCGGGAGGGCCCATCTCCGGAGCGTCGACACGAACCTCGGCACCCGCCAGGTTCGCACCCACCGAGCGCTGAAGGTTCCCGAGGGTCTCGAAGGAGTCCTGCCTGCGATCCTGGTATTCGAACATGGCCAGGGTGATCCTGGCTTCGTTCTCGGCCGAGGAGCCCCCCATCATCATGTTGCCGCCGCCCCCGCCGACGGTGGTCACCACAGATTCGACGTCGTCGAATCCGGTGATCTCACTCACCTCGGCCTCGATCCGGCGGCTGAGGGCGTCGACGACCGACGCCCGGGTACCGACCGGCGCTTCGAGGTCTACGAACAGCTGCGAGGGCGGCACGTTCTCGGGAAAGAATTCCACACCATGGTTGAGCGGAATGAAGAGCGCGAAGGTCCCGACCAGCAGAACCGCACACCCGCTCATCACGAGCCAGCGCACGCGCAGAGCATACCGCAGGCTGGCCTCGTAGCGACGCAGGATGGCGGGGAGCCCACGGCTCTGGAAGGCGCGGGCCATCCGGTCGAGGACGAATCGATGGAGCAGGTAGAGGACCACGACCGTGACCACCACGAGGGTCGCGGTCAGCACGTTGACGAGGGCCACGCCCATGAAGAGGACCAGGACCAGTCCGCCGATCGTCCAGCGAGCCGTCGTCGTCATCGGAGGAGGCTTGCGGTCGTCGGGGCGAAGGAAGATCGCGCAGATCGTGGGCACGATCACCAGGGCGACGAAGAGCGAAGACGAGAGCGTCACGATCAGGGTGATGGGGAGGTACTTCATGAACTCCCCCGTCACATCGGGCCAGAAGAGGAGCGGGGCGAAGGCCGCCAGCGTCGTGGCCGTCGCGGCGATCACGGGCCAGGCGACCTCGCCGGTGGCCTTCACCGACGCCATCCCGGGGGACCAGCCCTCCTCGACGAATCGATAGATGTTCTCGACGATCACGATCGCGTTGTCGACCAGCATGCCCAACGCCAGGATCAGGCTGAAGAGCACCACCATGTTCATCGTGATCCCGAGCGCCGAGAGGACCACGAAGGAGAGGAGCATCGAGGTGGGAATCGCGATCGCGACGAAGGCGGCGGTTCGAACCCCCAGGAAGAAGAGAAGCACCGCCAGGATCAGGAGAAGGCCCGAGATGATGTTGTTCTCGAGCGAGCTCACCATCTGGTAGATGTCGCGGGACTGGTCCGAGGTGATCGAGACCTGCGTCGAGGGCGGGAAGCTCGCCTCCATCTCGGCGATGATGGCCTTCACGTCTTCGGCGGCGTCGATGATGTTCTCGCCGGCGCGCTTCACCACGTCGAGGGTCACGACCGGGGTGCCGTTCAGCCGTGCGAACGAGGTGCGCTCGGCGAACCCGAACTCCACATCGGCCACGTCGCGAATGTAGATGGCCCGTCCACCCACCGTGCTCACGACCAGCTCCTCGATGATCGAGGGGTCCACGAACTCTCCATCGACCCGCACCAGGTAGTTGATCGAGCCCACCTCGATCGATCCCCCGGGAATATTCACGTTCTCGTTGCGAATCGCGTCGACCACATCGCTGATCGCGAGCCCGTAGAACTTGAGGCGGTTCAGATCGACGTCGACCTTGACTTCGCGCTCCAGCCCTCCCCGAAGATCGACCCGGAGCACCGAGGGAAGCTGCTCGAACCGATCCTGGAGCTGCTCGCCCAGCTCCTTCAGCCGCACCAGGCCGTACTCTCCGGCCAGGTTCACCTGCATGATCGGGATCTCCGAGATATCGAACTCCACGATACTCGGTTCCTCGGCGTCGGACGGGAGGTCCGGCCGAGCCAGATCGACCTTTTCGCGCACCCGTTGCAGCGCCTCGTCCATATCCGTCGAGGTCGTGAACTCGACCATGATGCTCGAGTAGCCCTCGACCGAAGTCGACGTCATTTCGCGAACATCGGCGATCCGGTTCAGCTCGTCTTCGAGCACCCGGGTGACCAGCGTCTCCATGTCGGCCGGAGACACCCCCGGGTAAACGGTGTTCACCGCAATCAGGGGAATCGCGATCTGAGGTGACGACTCCTTCGGAATCGTGTTGTAGGCGAAGAGGCCGGCGATCGTCACGAACAGGAAGAGCATGACGACGCTGACGCGGTGCCCGACCGAGAAGCTCGTCGGACCGAATTCCTTGAACCGGTCCAGGAACTCGCGGTCATCCTCGGGAATGCGGGGAGGGGTCACGAGTCTCCTCCGACGACGCGAACCCGATCCCGGTCCGAGACCCGCTGCTGACCCACCACGATCAGGCGGTCACCGAACTCGAGGCCGTCTTCGACCACGGCCCGGTTCCCCTGGGTGGGACCCAGGCTCAGGGCGCGCACCTCGGCCACGGTGCCCTCGCTCCCATCCGCGACCACGAAGGCCACGAACCCCTCTTCGGTCCGCACGATCGCATCCTGGGGAATCACGACGACGTCCTCGAACTCCCGCCGGCTGACCTCGACGTTCGCAACCATCTCCGGCTTGAACAGGCGCGACGGGTTGGCCAGCACCACCTCGATCACGAACGTGCGGTTGCCCGGATCGACGGTGGATCCCACGTAGGTGATCGGAGCCGTGTGGGACTCGCCGTCGAGGGCATCGAAGTGGATTCGGGCTTCGACACCGCGCCGGACGTCACCGGCGAAGCGTTCGGGCACCCCAGCAGAGATCTTGACCGGGTTCACCTGCACGATGCGAGCGACGGGTGTGCCCGATGCCACGCTCGTGCCGACCTCGACATACCGATCCTCGAGCACTCCGGAGAGGGGCGCACGCACCACGGCCCGGTCCAGCCGCTCCCTGAGGTTCGACAGGGCCGCGTCGGCCTGCTCCCATCCGTAGCGGGCCTCGAGATAGGCCAGCTCCGATCCGACCCGATCCTCTTCGAACAGTCGTTTGCGGCGCTCCCAGGTCTCCCGGGCGAGTTCGGCCCGCGCCTCGGCCTCGCGCAGCTGCGCACTCAGAATCCGCCCGTCGATCCGGAGCAGCGGGTCTCCTTCCGCGACCACCGCTCCCTTCTGGACCAGCACCTCGCGGACCACCCCGGACTCCTCGGCCGAGATCTCGACATCCTGGTTTGCCTTGACGGTTCCGGTCATCCGGATCCGTTCCGTGAAGTCGGTCGGAGTCAGCTCGACGACCTCGACGTTGATGACCCGCTCGAAGGTCTCCTCTTCGGCGCCAGCCTGCGCGTCGCCGGAGCAGGCCGCGGCGACCACGATCAGGGAGACGAGAAGTGCCAGGGCCACCACACCCGGGCGTCGGGGGCGAAGGTCGGTTGCGTGTTCAATCATGGGATCGGAACCTCTCCCGTCAGCTCGTCGAGGCGAGCGCGGGCGGAAAGGTAGTCGTGGACGGCTTCTGCGTAGTTGAATTCGCTCTGTCGGAGGGCGACTTCGGCATCGGTCAGCTCGAGCTGGCTTCCCAGCCCCTCGCGGTACTGCGCACTCGCGATTTCGTAGCCGCGGCCCGCCTGTTCGACGGCCAGCCGCTGGCCCCGGGCCCGAAGCCGGGCCTCGTCGACCAGCTCCAGGAGACTGACGAGCTGATCACCGAGTTCGTCGCCAATCCGCTCCCTCTGCACCCTGGCCCCGTCGAGCGCGGCGGACTTCTGCTCGATCCGGGCGCTCCTCTGTCGACCGGTGAAGATCGGCATGGTCACCTGGATCCCCACGACCCGGCCGTATCCGCGAAGGCCGCTCGAGGCGAAGAACTCCGGGCGCCCATCCTGCTGGGCCTGGACCTGGTAGTTGCCGAAAAGCGAGATCCGCGGCAGGTACTCGGCCTGCTCCACCCGGAGCTCGGCCAGCTTCAGCTCGGCATCGAGATCCAGTTGCCGTAGAGCCGATGATCGTTCAGTCACCCTCGACCTGAGTTCCGCGACGGCATCCGCGTCGTCGGGAGACGGTGGCGGTACGCCGAACCGCTCCAGGATCGCGCGATTCTCGGGCCGGTTCTCTGCGAGTGCCTCGAGCTCCATCCCTGCGAGCGATCCCACCACCCGCATGCGGGTGTCGTCCGGCAGGTTCAGATCGGTTCGCAACTCCCGCTCCTGTGCACGCGCCTGATTGATCGCCCTGCGAAGCTGGGGTTCGAGGTTGGCGAGCTCCACCTCGAGCCGGAGCACATCGTAGTCGGATGCGAGTCCGGCCCGGTTCAGGGCCCGGGTCTCTTCGAGCGACTC
>REBS01000135.1 GCA_007692605.1 Gemmatimonadales bacterium | reverse complement strand
CCGCCAAGGAGATGCGTCGTAAAGACGGCTCCTACATCCGGTTCGACGAGAACGCAGCCGTCCTGATCAACCCCCAGGGTGAGCCCCGGGGAACACGGATTTTCGGCCCGGTCGGCCGGGAACTCCGAGAGAAGCGTTACATGAAGATTGTGTCCCTGGCCCCCGAGGTGCTGTAATGGCCAGCAAGAAAGAGATGAAAGTCGCGCGTCGCTCCAAGCGGAAGAGCCATATCGTCAAAGGCGATCGGGTTCGCGTTATCCGGGGGAACTACCGCGACATGGAAGGCTCCGTCATGCGGGTCATGGCCGACGAAGGCCGGGTCGTGGTGGAGGGAGTCAATATGCGGAAGCGTCATCAGCGTCCGACACAGAACAATCCGGACGGGGGGATCGTGACCATGGAGATGCCGGTGGATATCTCCAACGTCATGCTCATCGACCCCGCATCCGGCGAGCCCTCCCGGGTCAAGATCCGGGTCGAGAAAGACGGTACCAAGGAGCGGATTGCCGTGAAGAGCGGCAACCCGGTCCCGCGCCCGTAACGGTCAAGGAAGCGAAATCCGATGGAACCGAGACTGAAGAAGCATTACAGAGAGCAGGTGCGCCCGCGGCTCACCGAGCGGTTCGAGTTCGAGAACCCGCACCAGGTCCCGAAGGTCGACAAGGTCGTCCTCAACGTCGGGATTGGAGAGGCGAGTCGCAGCCAGAAGCTCCTTGACTCCGTCCTCGAGGAGCTGGGCAAGATCACGGGTCAGAAGCCGGTGGTGACGAAGGCTCGCAAGTCGATCGCCGGGTTCTCGCTGCGTGAGGGCATGCCGGTGGGTGCTTCGGTCACGCTTCGGCGGGACCGTATGTATGAGTTCCTGGACCGGCTCGTGTCGGTGGCGATGCCACGAATCAGGGACTTTCGGGGGATTCCGACACGGTCCTTCGATGGTCGGGGCAACTACACCTTCGGGGTAAAGGAGCAGTTGATGTTCCCGGAGATTGATTATGACGACGTGGAGACGGTTCACGGCATGGACATCACGGTCGTGACCTCCACCGACAAGGACGACGAGGCGTACGAATTGCTGCGGGAGATGGGCTTTCCCTTCCGGGGCGAGACGAACCCGGTCAGCATCGGCGTCTCTGCCGACTGATACCGCTTCACCTATCTGTAACGTTTTGGGGGACTGATGGCCAGGAAGGCGCTCGTAGAAAAGGCAAACCGCAAGGCCAAATATGGCGTGCGGGATTACAATCGATGCAACCGCTGCGGTCGGGCCCGCGCCTACATCCGGAAGTTCGGCATTTGCCGAATCTGCTTCCGGCAGTTGGCGCTCCGGGGAGAAATTCCCGGGGTCCGCAAGGCCAGCTGGTAAGGAGACGCATCCAATCATGATGACTGACCCCATTGCAGACCTGTTGACCCGCATTCGGAACGCCGGACAGGCCGGACACCGTTGGGCGGACATGCCGGTCTCGAAGTTGAAGGTCGAGATCGCAAGAATCCTCAAGGAGAACCATTACGTCTTCGACTATAAAGTCCTGGACGATGGTCGCCACGGGGTTCTGCGAATTTATCTGAAGTATCACGAGGGCCAACCGGTGATCCGGCACCTCCAGCGGGTGTCCACACCCGGTCGCCGTCAGTATGTCGGCGCCCAGGACATCCCGAAGGTGAGAAATGGGCTGGGTATGGCGATCCTCTCCACCTCGCAGGGCGTGCTGTCGGATCGCGGCGCCCGAAGCGAAGGTGTTGGGGGAGAGCTCCTGGCCCTCGTCTGGTGACGAACAAGCCCCCTCACGCGAGCGAACGAGAGTACGATGTCGAGAATCGGTAAAATGCCGGTGGAGGTCCCCAAGGGAGTGGAGGCCCGCTTGAGCGGGTCTGTCCTTGAGGTCAAGGGCTCGAAGGGGACCCTCACCCTGAATGTGCACCCTGCCATGACGGTCAACGTCGAGGACGGGTCGATCACGGTCGAGCGGCCGTCCGATGCCAAGGAGCATCGGTCCCTTCACGGGCTCACGCGCTCCCTTGTCGCCAATATGGTGGAGGGGGTGACGGATGGGTTCGAGAAGAAGCTCGAGATCGTCGGGGTCGGCTATCGGGCGGAGAAGAAGCCGACGGGGCTGACGCTCCACCTCGGCTTCTCTCACACGATCGACTATCCGTCCCCGGACGGGATCGATCTGGAGGTCCCTACGCAGACGCAGGTCGTGGTCCGCGGTGCGGACAAGCAGCTGGTGGGTCAGGTGGCAGCAGAGATCCGCGGGTTCCGTCCGCCCGAGCCCTACAAGGGCAAGGGTGTGCGCTACGCGGGCGAGCAGATCCGGCGCAAGGCCGGCAAGACGGCGGGCGCGTAAGCGCCAACGCAAGGAGAATACGGTGAGCAGCTTGAAGTTGAACAAGATCAGAAAGAACCGCCGTCTCCAGCGGACCCGCCGGCACTTCCGGGTGCGGCGCAAGGTTCGCGGGACGGCAGAACGGCCCCGACTGGTGGTCTTTCGCTCCCTCCGGCAGATGGAAGGCCAGATGGTCGACGACGACACGGGTCGCACGATCCTGGGTGTCTCGACATTGGCGCCGGATCTGCGCGATTTCGCCGCGGAAGGCGACAATCGGAAGGTGGAGATGGCCTTTGCCGCCGGGAAGCTCCTGGCGGAACGGGCCCTCGCAGAAGGTTTCGAGTCCGTGGTGTTCGACCGCGGCGGCTACAAATACCACGGCCGGGTGCAAGCCTTTGCCGATGGCGCCCGTGAGGGAGGACTGAAGTTCTGATGGCTAGAGATAATCGACAGTCCCGGGGACGGGAATCGGATTTCGTAGAGAACGTGATCCACATCAACCGCGTTGCGAAGGTCGTGAAGGGGGGACGTCGTTTTTCCTTCACCGCGTTGGTCGCGGTCGGGGATCAGAACGGCACCATCGGGATCTACCATGCCAAGGCGAACGAAGTCGCCGAGGCGATCCGCAAGGCGATGGAGCACGCTCGGCGTCACATGGTTGAGGTGCCGATCGTCAATGGGACCATCCCGCACGACATCATCGGGGAGTGGGGAGCGGGTCGCGTGATGCTGCGCCCGGCGGCTCCCGGTACCGGTGTGATCGCGGGCGGCCCGGTGCGAGCGATCCTTGAGGCCGCCGGCGTCACGGACATTCTGACGAAGAGCCTGGGGACCAATAATCCCATCAATGTGGTTCGCGCCACCATGCACGGCCTCACCCATCTGGTCACGGCCGAACAGGTCGCGCGGGAACGTGGGATCTCGGTCGAGGCTCTGGGGGTGAAGCAATATGGCTGACGGACAGAAGATCGCGATCACGCAGGTCCGAAGCACGAGTGGGCGCCCGGGTATTCACCGGCGCACCCTTCGCGCTCTCGGATTCACCAAGAATCAGCAGACGCGGATTCACACCGAAAACGCGGCTATCCGGGGTATGCTCGAACAGGTGAAACACCTGGTCGAAGTCCGCCCGGTCGAGGAGTAAGAGGATCATGGGAGAGCTACACGAATTGCGGCCGAATCCCGGCTCGCACAGGGACCGGAAGCGGATCGGCCGTGGCCCGGGATCCGGCACTGGAAAGACGTCGGGGCGCGGGCACAAGGGGCAGAAGGCACGCTCCGGTGCCTCGATTCCCGCCGGCTTCGAAGGTGGACAGATGCCGTTGCAGCGGAGGATTCCGAAGACCGGATTCACGCCGCTGAACCGGATCGAGTTCCAGGTGGTGAATGTGCGCACGCTGGACGAGGTGGACGCCGACGAGATCACGCCCGAGCTCCTGAAGTCCCGGGGCTTGATCGGATCTCTCAAGGAGCCACTGAAGATCCTGGGTGACGGCGAGCTGACGCGCGCGGTGAAGGTTTCCGCACATGCGTTCAGCGCCAGCGCAAAGACGAAGATCGAAGCCGCCGGAGGCTCGACCTCCGTGCTCGGCTGAATGACTGACGCCCCAGCAGACTGACGGGACGACGCACGCATGTCCAACCCGATTCCCAACCTCTTCCGGTTCCCAGAACTGAAGGACCGGATTCTATTTACCCTCTTCATCCTGTTGATCTACAGGATCGGTGCCCATATCACGGCGCCCGGGGTGAACCTTGCGGAGCTGCAGGCGCAGTTCGGCGCTCTCGAGGGGACCCTCTTCGGGGTCTACGACATGTTCGTGGGGGGAGGGCTGTCCCGCGCGACCATTTTCGCGCTCGGGATCATGCCGTATATCTCTGCGGCCATCATGTTCCAGCTTCTCGCGGCCGTCTTCCCGACGATCGAGAAGCTGCAGAAGGAAGGTGAAGAGGGCCGAAAGAAGCTCACGCAGTGGACGCGGTACACGACGGTCGTCCTCTCTGCGGCGCAGTCCTACGGCTATTCGGTATTCCTGTCCTCGACCGAGGGCGCGGTACAGAACCCCGGGTTTCTCTTCACCTTCACGACGGTGATGACCCTCACGGTCGGAGCCACATTCATCATGTGGCTCGGTGAGCAGATCACAGAGCACGGTGTCGGGAACGGGATGTCCCTGCTGATCTTCTTCTCGATCATCGAAGGATTCCCCTCCGCAGTGGTGCGGACCTGGGAGGCCTTCACGGTCGGCGAGATCGGACCGGTCGCCATGGTGGCCCTGCTCGGCGTCGTGATCGGTGTGACCGCGGGTGTGACCTCGATGACCATGGCCGCGCGACAGATCCCTGTGCAGATACCGCGCAAGGTGGTGGGGAGGGGACGAATACAGGAGGGTCAGAAGAGCTTTGTCCCGGTGCGGGTGAACGCCGCGGGGGTGATGCCGATCATTTTCGCTCAGTCGTTCATCATCGTCCCCGGAACGCTGGCGGCGTTTTCTTCAGCGACCTTCATATCGGAGCTGGCGGAGATGTTCCAGCCCGGGAACTGGCTGTACTACGTTTCCTACGGAATTCTGACCGTATTCTTTACCTACTTCTACACGGCGATCATCTTCAATCCGGTCGATCTGGCCGAGAACCTGAAGAAGCAGGGTGCCTTCATCCCGGGTGTGAAGCCTGGAAGTCGTACAGCGGAGTACATCGACCGAGTGCTGACGCGGGTTACACTGCCGGGCGCCATCTACCTGGCCCTGATCGCTCTGCTGCCCTTCTGGATTTTCGACATCTTTGATATCCAGACCTTCTTCTTCGGGGGGACCGGGCTGCTGATCGTGGTCGGAGTTGGACTCGACACGGTTCAGCGTGCACAGCAGCACCTGCTCCTGAGGCACTATGACGGGTTCATGAAGAAGGGACGCGTGAAGGTGCGCGGCCGCCAGAACTACATGTGATGATGGTCGTGCTGCTCGGCCCTCCCGGGGTTGGAAAAGGAACGCAGGGTGCGATTCTGGCCGACGACCTCGGTTGGCACCGTCTGGCCACCGGAGATGTTCTTCGCGCGGCTCGCAGGGAGGGTACGCAGCTCGGTCGAGAGGCTCAGCGCTACATGGACCGGGGAGACCTGGTGCCCGACGAGATCATCGTGGGGATGGTCCGGGAGCGACTGGAATCACTCGGGGCCGACACCGGCGTGATTCTCGACGGGTTTCCACGGACCGTGCCTCAGGCGGAGGCGTTGGAGGAGGTCCTCGGGGAACTGGGGGCCGAGGTCGACGCCGTACTGGAGCTTACGGCCCCCGATGACGTGCTGGTGAAGAGAATCAGCGGACGCCGGTCCTGCGCGGAATGCGGACGTCTGTACAACACCTACTTCGACCCGCCCGAGGTGGACGGGCAGTGCGATGACTGTGGCACCTCCCTGACGCATCGCGATGACGATGACGCAGAAACGGTTGCTCATCGCCTCGAGGTCTACCGGGCGCAGACCGAACCGCTCGTCGAGTTCTATCGTGAGACCGATGCGGAACTCATCCGGGTGGATGGCGACCGTTCAATGCCCGACGTCCAGGCGGCGATCCGATCCGCGCTCGAGGAGCGCCTCGGGGTCGCCGGAGATGAAGAGCAGTGATCGAGTTGAAGAGCAGCGCCGAAATCGATGCGATGGCGGAGAGTGGCGCGATCATCGGAGCCCTCTTCTTCGAACTCGGCAACCGGGTGGCCCCGGGGGTGAGTACGCTCGACCTGGACCACTTTGCCGAGGAGTTCATTCGTTCCCACGAGGGTGCTTCCCCGGTATTCAAGGGACTCTACGGCTTTCCCGGAACGCTCTGTACTTCGATCAACCAGGAAGTCGTTCACGGAATCCCGAGCAGTGAGCGAGTGCTGGCGGAAGGGGACATTATCTCGATCGACGTCGGTGTCCGGCTTCGCGGATGGTGTGCGGACTCGGCCCGGACGTTTGCCGTCGGGGACGTCAGCGACGAAGCGCAGTCACTGCTCCGGATTACCGCCGATGCCCTGGAGAGGGCGGTGGCAGCAGCCGTTCCGGACCAGCACACGGGTGACATCGGACACGCCGTCGAGACGGCGGTCAGGGGGACGGGCTTCGAGATCATTCGTGACCTGGTGGGTCACGGTGTGGGGCGAAAGGTGCACGAGGAGCCTCAGGTCCCGAATCTGGGGTCTCCCGGGGAGGGGACAAAGCTTCGGGAAGGGATGGTTCTCGCGATCGAACCCATGATCGCGGTGGGTACCTGGAGGATCCGGACGCTTTCGGATCGCTGGACGATGGTCACGGCGGACAACTCCCTGTCAGCCCACTTTGAACATACGGTTGCGGTCACGGGAGACGGCCCCCGGGTGCTGACAGGAACCAGAGAACGGGTTTCCGACAGCCTTCGGCCCCTCTCTTGAGTCAGTTTGACAAAGGGGTTATACTTCCAAGCTCTGCAACGAACGGACGGTGAGGATCTCATGAAGGTCAGAAGCAGCATCAAGCCTATCTGCGAACATTGCAAGGTGGTTCGCCGCCGCGGTGTGGTGCGGATCATTTGCAAACGCAATCCCCGCCATAAGCAGCGGCAGGGATAACCAAGCGGCCTCCCAGAGGACGTCTGAGACGAAACGGGGAACAACATGGCACGCATCGCGGGAGTCGACCTCCCCAGAAACAAGCGAATCGAGATTGCCCTCACGTACATTTTTGGTGTGGGAGACTCGAGAGCGCGTGAGATTATCGAGGCAGCCGGTGTCGATCCCGATACCCGCACCCAGGATCTCTCCGAAGAGGACGTGAGTCGTCTGAGAGGGGAGATCGAGCAGCGCTTCAAGGTGGAGGGTGCGCTGCGGACCGAGGTGTCGATGAACATCAAGCGCCTCATGGACATCGGCTCTTATCGAGGAGTCCGTCACCGCCGTGGGTTGCCGGTGCGTGGACAGCGGACGCACACGAATGCCCGGACCCACAAGGGTAAGAAGCGGGCGATTACGGGCAAGAAGAAGCCCCCCAGGAAGTAGTGCAAAAGGGAGAGACGGTTGGCTGACAAGAAAAAAGCCCCGCGTACAAAGCGGAGCAAGAAGACGGTGGAGTCTGACGGGGTCGCTCACATCAAGGCGACCTTCAACAATACTCTCATCACAATTGCCGATTCCAAGGGCGATGTCGTGGCCTGGGCGAGCGCCGGGAAGGCGGGGTTCAAGGGCTCCAAGAAGTCCACGCCCTTCGCCGCCACCACTGCGGGCGAGCTGGCGGGCCGCGAAGCATACGCTCTCGGCGTCCGCAAGGTGGACGTGCGGGTGCAGGGGCCCGGCTCCGGACGGGAGTCCGCCATCCAGGCGCTGGCATCTGCCGGGCTGCAGGTGAAGTCCATCGAGGACGTCACCCCGCTCCCGCACAATGGTTGTCGGCCGCCCAAGAAGCGGCGGGTTTGAGGCGCGGGATCGCCTCCGCACGCAGATACGTGGGGAAATGGCCATCCGAGACCGGCAAAATGTCGCTCGAGGACGTCGTTCCCCGCAACAATCACTCGGTTTGAAACAGGTTGCTTGATGGCTCGTTACACAGGACCGGTCTGTAAGCTCTGCCGCCGCGAGGGGCAGAAGCTCTTTTTGAAGGGTGCCAAGTGCTACACCGAGAAGTGTCCGGTGGAGCGCAGGGCGTATCCTCCCGGACAGCACGGCCCCGCCCAGGCGCGGCGCCGGAAGCAGTCCGACTACGCACTCCAGCTTCGTGAAAAGCAGAAGGTGAAGCGGATGTATGGCCTCCAGGAGCGCCAGTTCCGCAACCTGTTCTCTTCTGCCGCGAGTCAGCAGGGGGTGACGGGGGAAAACCTCCTGGTTCACCTGGAGACCCGGCTCGACAACGTCATCTTCCGTCTCGGGTTCGCCGTGAGCAGAAATCAGGCTCGCCAGTTGGTGCGCCACCGTCACGTGCAGGTGAACGGAAAGGTGGTGGACATTCCGTCGTACGAGGTGCGCCCCGGAGACGACATCGCCATTCGTGCCGCTTCGAAGGAGATCGAACCGGTCGAGGTCGCGTTGGACTCGAGGACGAGGCCGAAGATGGTGGAATGGCTCACGCTGGATCAGAAGAATCGCGTCGCCCGCGTCGTGCGCAAGCCGACCCGGGATGACATCTCTGCGGAGATCCAGGAGCAGCTCATCGTCGAGCTCTACTCCAAGTAACCGATATCACTTGAAAGCCCTGCCCGGCCGGAATCAATCCGGCCGGGACGGGCTCTCTTTCGCGATGCAGGCCCCTTTGGGGCATGGAGGACAAGGTGGAGATTGATCTGACCGGGCTCGTGCTGCCAGAAAAGGTCGAAGAGGTTCACACATCAGAAGACGGTCGCGTAGCCGAGTTCGTCGTAGAGCCCCTCGAGCGGGGCTATGGGCATACGCTCGGCAATTCGGTGCGTCGAGTTCTGCTATCCTCGCTCCGTGGGGCCGCGGTTTGGTCGTTTCGGATCGACGGTGTGGTTCATGAGCACCAGACCGTACCGGGTGTTGTTGAAGATGTGCACCAGATCATTCAGAACCTGAAGTCTCTGGTCATCGTCCTGGAGGAGGGGGTCGACACGGCCCAGCTCGAGATCAAGGCCTCGAAGGCTGGCGCTGTGACGGCCGCAGACATTCAGGCGAAGTCGGGCGTCGAGATCCGGCAGCTGGACCATCACATCCTGACCCTTCAGGAAGACCGCGAATTCCGCATGGAGCTGCGGGTCAATCAGGGCCGTGGCTTCGTACTGGCCGATCAGCACCCCGAGGTGAAGGGGGAGCCGGTGGATCTGGTGCGAATCGATGCGAGCTACAACCCGGTGCGGCGCGCGAACTTCGAGGTGCGCGAGACCCGTGTCGGGCAGCGCACGGACTTCGATCGCCTTTCGTTCCAGGTCGAGACCGATGGGTCGGTGACGCCCGCCGACGCGGTGAGCGTGGCCGCGGAACTCGTCCGCAAGCACCTGGAATACCTCCTCTACTTCGGTCAGGGTGGTATGCCCACTCCGACACCGGAAGGGGTGGTTGCGGTGACGGACGAGATGAAGGAACTCTTCCATCGTCCCATCGAGGACCTGGCGGAGCTTTCGGTTCGCTCGCGGAACTCGCTGTCGAAGGAGAAGATCTCGAAGCTCGGCGAATTGGTGCAGAGGACCGAGGACGAAATGCTCGAGATCGAGAATTTCGGGAAGAAGTCTCTGAAGGAGATTCAGGATTTCCTCGCGGAGCATGACCTCCACTTCGGCATGAAGCTGAAGGCTGGAGAAGACGGCGATATCTTCCTCATCGAGGAGCAGAAGGCGCCGGCGGAGACAGGGGACGAGTAGACATTCTCTCTCGTCCATGATATATCGGTAGCTCAAGTCATCGGGAAAGACCACCATGCGGCATAGAAAGAAAGGGCGGAACCTCTCCCGCACGTCAAGCCATCGAAAGGCTACGTTGCGGAATATGGCCACGTCCCTGTTCCGCCACGAGCGGATCGAGACGACCACGGCCAAGGCGAAGGAGCTGAGGCCCTTTGCCGAACGACTGATCACGCTGGCGCGGCGGGGAGACCTTCATGCGCGGCGTCAGGCGGCGCGGCATGTGGCCGACCGGGAGGTCCTGGGAAAGCTGTTCTCGGAGATCGGGCCTCGTTTCGAGGGCCGACCGGGGGGGTACACGCGTGTACTGAAGCTGGGACACCGGAAGGGCGATGCCGCCGAGATGGCGCTCATAGAGCTCGTAGATCGAGTCGACGCGTAACACTTCAGGAGATTCTGGCACATGGCCCAGCAGACCCGCAGCAAGTTGTCACTCCCGCTCGCCCTTCTGGCCGTCGTGGCCATGGGGGGACTGTTCTATGCCCTCTTCATCTTCTCGGAGCCCACGCAGGTCACGGTGGCGGAAGAGGCCGGGGATCAGCCGGCGGTCTCCCTCGGGCTGACGGCTTTCCAGGATCAGGCCGATAACCTGCGTGAGGATGAGCAGCGGGTTCAACTCGATGGGTTGATCGTCTCCGCGGTGACGAGCCCCAGTCTGTTCTGGTTCAACCTGGCGGATGAATCGCCCTTCCTCGTGCGGCTGGAATTGGAGCTGATGGAGGCGGGAGTGAGTGTCGAGGTCGGGGATGTGCTGAATCTCACCGGTCGTGTGCACGAGGTGAGCGACCAGCTGCTCGATCAGTGGATGGCCGTGGGTGTGCTCCCGGACGAGGGGGCTCGCGGAATGGCCGCGACGGCGGATCACTATCTGCTCGCGGACGATGTTCAGATTCGGGTGCCCGATGAGCTTCAGGACGAAGCGGACGCGGTCGCCGACCCCGACGGCGCTGACTCGCAGGATTGACCAGCAACTTCTCGCGAAGAGAAAGGCAGATAGAACGATGGCAAGGTTTTGCAAGGTGTGTGGCAAGGGCCCCTCGACGGGGAACAACGTGAGCCACGCCAACAACAAGACGAAGCGGCGCTGGCTCCCGAATCTGCAGACGGTTCGGGTTCTCGACGAGGACGGACAGCGGCGGCGTATTCGCGTCTGCACGTCCTGCATCTCGGCAGGGAAGATCAAGAAGGCGCCGGCCGTGAACCCGATCGGCGAGCTCTGAACCGAAATCGGTCTTCGGTGGGATCCTCGGCGTCAAGGGGGAATCCTCCGATGAAGCTGGCAGACGCTTTGAACGCGGCCCCCCATCCCGATCGCGGGACGGGGGGCTCGTTGCGTTCAGAGGGTGAGTCCTCGTGGTCCGCGCGGGGGGGAGGGCCGGTGGTTGCGATGACCCGGCCCGATGAGGATGGCCGCTTCACCGCGATGCTGCTCGCCGCGGGATTCACCGCCCCGCAGCTCCCGCTTACGCGGATTGCCGAGCCGGGGGACGCCGACCGGTTGGACCGTGCCGTGGCCCGTCTGGTCGAAAGCGGTGGGCCCGATTTCGACGTGCTCCTTCTGACGTCGGGGAGGGCGGTGCCTCCGCTGGTCCGGCGGCTCGAGGCCCAGGGGCTCCGGCCCCCCTTTCGGCTGCCGGGGGTGGAGGTGTGGGTCGTGGGCCCGGCAACGGGGACGGCCGCTCGGAAGGCCGGGATCACACCCGACCGGGTCCCCCGGACGTTCGTGGCCGAGGCACTGCTTTCCGAAGCGAGGACGTGGCGAGAACTCGAGGGGACCCGCATCCTCTTTCCCCGGGCCGAAGAGGGGCGAGATCTGCTTCCCGAAGGTTTGTCCGACGCCGGGGCGGTGGTCACGCTGGCGCCGGCCTACCGCACCCTCCCGGATCGTGAGCGAGCCGGGGATCTGGCGCGCCGGGTTCGCGCGGGCACGATCGATGCAGTCCCACTGACTGCAGGGTCCGCGGCGCGCACTCTCGGCGGGGCCTGGAGGGGCGATGCCGCCGAAACGGATCAGGCCCCGGAGTGGCCTCCCGGAATTCCGATCGTGGCGATCGGGCCCGCGACACGGGATCAGTGCGAGATGGCGGGGCTCCCCGTCGCCGTAACAGCGGCTCCCCACTCCCTCGAAGGTGTGGTGGCGGCGCTCAGGGAGGTTCTGGGATGAGTGCGCGGCCCGTAGGGGCGGCACCGATCGCCGCACCCGCATTTCCGGATTCCCTGCAACGTCCATAGTTTGCTCGAAGCTAGACTCTTCCTTTCTCACCACGGATCGACCATGAAGAATGCAGATACGGATCCCCGGAACGCACACGATATGAGCACCGAGTACTTCGAACGCGGGGATCTGACCTTCGGGGTGGTTGGACTCGGCTATGTGGGGTTGCCTCTCGCCGTCGAGGTTGCAGCCTCAGGGATCCGAACCCTCGGGTTCGATGTGGTCTCGGCGGTGGTGGATGGCGTGAATCAGGGGCGATCTCACATTCAGGATGTTCCGAGCACAGCGGTCTCGAATATGCGCGAGGAGGGCCGGCTCGAAGCGACCGCCGAGATGGCGCGGCTCGCCGAATGTGATGTGATCTCGATCTGTGTCCCGACGCCGCTCGGAAAGACCAGGGATCCGGACATCTCCTACATCCTGCAGGCAGGCCAGGCGATCGCCGACACCCTGCGCCCCGGGCAACTCATCGTGCTCGAGTCCACGACCTATCCCGGGACCACACGCGAGGTGCTTCTCCCCCTCTTCGAAGAGCGCGGACTGGAAGTGGGACGAGAGTTCTTCCTCTGCTTTTCTCCGGAACGGGTGGATCCCGGCAATGAGGTGTGGCAGACAAGAAACACTCCGAAGGTTCTGGGTGGCATCACCCCCGCATGTGTCGCGGCGGGGGAAGCCGCCTACCGTCGCTTCATCGACACGATCGTTCCCGTCTCGTCACCCGAGGCCGCGGAGTTGGTGAAAATTCTGGAAAATACCTTCCGGGCCGTGAATATCGCTCTCGTGAACGAGACGGCGCAGATCGCGGACCGACTCGGGGTGGATATCTGGGAGGTGATCGAGGCCGCGGCGACCAAACCCTTCGGGTTCATGAAGTTCACACCGGGCCCGGGACTCGGAGGGCACTGCATTCCGGTGGACCCCCACTACCTGAGCTGGAAGATGCGGACGCTGGACTTCCGCACCCGGTTCATCGAGCTGGCCAGCGAGATCAACGCCGAAATGCCTCGCTTTGTCGTCCAGAAGGTCCGGGAAGCGCTGAATGCGGGCCGAAGGTCGGTGAACGGATCCCGAATCCTCATCCTGGGCGTCGCCTACAAGCCGAATATCGACGATGTCAGGGAGTCCCCGGCGATCGATATCCTGCATGAGCTCGAGCGGGAGGGAGCCGATGTGCGCTACCATGATCCCTATGTGCCCGAGGTCCGGGATCAGGGCACGATCTGGACGGGGGTGGAACTGAACGACGAGACGATGGCCTGGGCCGATCTGGTGGTGCTCGTGACCGACCACCGGGACTTCGACCTCGAGTGGATCTTTGACCGTTCTCCGGTCCTGGTGGATTCCAGGAACGCCACCGGTGGAATCGCGAATACCCGGGGCGAGGGACAGCCGCAGCGCTGGATCGTCAAGACCGGCCAGGCCCAGTCGACGGGCGTCGGAGGGGGACGATGAGAATCGCGGTCATCGGAACCGGGTATGTGGGGCTCGTCACGGGAACAGGACTCGCCGAGATCGGAAACGACGTCATCTGCACCGACATCGACGGATCCAAGATCTCTCTCCTGAACGAGGGGAAAGTCCCCATCTTCGAACCTGGACTCGAGCCCCTCCTCCAGCGGAATCTCGAGGCCTCTCGACTTCGCTTCACCACCGACACCGCCGAGGCCGTCCGAGCGTCCGAGATCATCTTCATTGCGGTCGGGACTCCGCCGGGAGAAGACGGTACGGCGGACCTCAGCCATGTCCTGGGGGTCGCGGGCGAGATCGGTGACGCCATGCAGGAGGCCAAGATCGTGGTGACCAAGAGCACCGTTCCGGTGGGGACCGCCCGCCTGGTTCGGGACGTGATCGAATCCCGCACCGAGCATCCGGTCCACCTGGCGTCGAATCCGGAGTTTCTGAAGGAGGGCGCGGCGGTCGATGACTTCATGAAGCCGGACCGTATCGTCCTGGGGGTGGACTCGGATACCGCCCGTGAGGCTCTGACGGAGCTTTTCTCTCCGTTCGTGCGGACCGGAAACCCGATCCTCGTCATGGACCTGCCCTCTGCCGAGTTGACCAAGTACGCGGCCAACTCCATGCTGGCGACCCGGATCTCGTTCATGAACGCCATCGCGAGCCTCTGCGAGCGCAGCGGGGCGGACATCGATGCGGTCCGAGCGGGGGTGGGAAGCGATCCGAGGATCGGCTCCAGCTTCCTCTTCCCCGGCGTCGGATACGGGGGATCGTGCTTCCCCAAGGACGTGCAGGCGCTGATCCGCAGTTCTCGCGAGCTGGGGGTGGATCCGATGATCCTCGAGGCGGTCGAGGCCGTGAACACGACGCAAAAGCGCTTGCTTCTGGAGCGTGTGGTGGCTCGCTTCGGAGAGGACCTGAGTGGACGTACCTTCGCCCTGTGGGGGTTGTCCTTCAAACCAAACACCGATGACATGCGCGAGGCGCCCAGTCTGGTCACCATCGAAGGACTGCTGGCGAGGGGGGCGGCGGTGCGGGCGAACGATCCGGCCGCAATCGAGGAGGCCCGACGGATCCTCGATGGTCGGGTCCACTTCGACAACGACAACTACGGGGTTCTGGAGGGGGCCGACGCCCTCCTGATCCACACGGAGTGGCTCCCCTATCGTCGTCCCGACTTTGAACGGATCCGGACCCTTCTGCGGCGCCCCCTGATCTTCGACGGGCGAAACATTTTTCCCCTCAGGCAGATGGAAGCCCTCGGATTCGAATACCACTCGGTGGGGCGACCTGCGGTCGTTGCGGGGAACCCGAGTCACATTCCCACTCCAGAAAGCGAATAGAGTTCGGACATGAGAGTTTTGATCACGGGGGCCGCGGGGTTCCTAGGCTACCACCTTTCGAAGCGCTTCCTGGCCGATGGGCACTCGGTGATTGGAGTCGACAATCTGATCACGGGCTCTCGGGCCAATATCGAGGCCCTGACCGAGGCGGCCGGATTCGCCTTCGTGGATCACGATGTCTCGATCCCGTTGCGGGTCGCGGACGCCATCGACGGCGTGCTGCACTTCGCCTCTCCAGCGAGCCCTGTCGACTACCTCGAGCATCCGATTCCGACCCTCAAGGTGGGAAGTCTCGGTACCCACAACACGCTCGGCCTGGCCAAGCTCCATGGGGCCCGCTACCTCCTTGCCTCGACCTCGGAGGTTTACGGCGACCCCCAGATTCACCCGCAGCCCGAGAGCTATTGGGGGCATGTGAATCCGATAGGGGTTCGCGGCGTGTACGACGAAGCCAAGCGCTTCGCCGAAGCGATGACGATGGCGTACCATCGGCACCATGGACTCGAGACCCGGATCGTCCGGATTTTCAATACCTATGGACCCAGGATGCGAGCGGCCGACGGGCGGGTTGTCTCGAACTTCCTGGTTCAGGCACTTCGCGGGGACCCGATCACGATCTACGGGGACGGCTCTCAGACCCGGTCGTTCTGCTTCGTCGACGACGAGGTCGAGGGGATCTATCGGCTCTTTCATCAACCGGATCGAGTGGAGCCGGTGAATGTGGGCAATCCGTCGGAGGTGACGATCCGGGAGCTGGCGGAGGCCGTGATCGAGCTCACCGGGAGTTCGTCGCCGATCAGGCGGCTGCCGCTCCCCGAGGATGACCCCAAGGTCCGCCAGCCCGACATCACCCTCGCCCGCAGTCTCCTCGACTGGGAGCCACAGACCGGGTTGAGAGAAGGACTCACGAAAACGATCCCCTACTTCCGGGACCTGATCGAGGTGGACGATGCGCAGGCGCGGACCCTGCCCTGACCCCGGCCAGGTCCGTGACTCCGGACCCGCCGGTGGTGACCCTTTCCGCGCGGGCGGGTTATATTCGGCCATGCGCACGAAGAACTCCTCCATTGTCCGATGGCTGACGCTTCTCGGGGTCGCCCTGCTCATGGTCGCAACGGCTGCGTGCACCGCCGCCGGCTCCGAAGAGGGAGCCGTGCACCGGGGCGATGCCGCCTTCGCCCAGGGTGACTTCCCCGAAGCGCTCGCGGAGTATCGGCTGGCTCTTCGTCAGGGCAGAGACGATGTGGAGACCCTGACGCGGGCGGCGCAGGCGTATGCCCGCGTCGGACGCATCGACGAGGCCCGGCGCCACTACGAGACGGCGATCCGGCAGGATCCCTCGGTCGCCGATATCGCGGCGTCGGATCTGCTTAGGGTCGCCCGGATCGCGGTGGAACGCAGAGACGGGATCGCCGCCGCCGCCGCCGTCGAGGCCGCGATCCAGCTCCGGCCCGGTGTGAGCCTGACCGGTCTGGCCCTTCCCCTCGCCCGTCATTTCTCCCGGAATGCCCAGTACGGAAAAGCGCTCCCCTTCTATCAGAAGGCGATCGCCGAAGAGGCCGGGAACACCTCGGAAGTGATCATGGAGATGGCGCTCGCGCACCAGGAACTCGGGGACTGTGAGCGCGCGCTGGCGTTTTTCGAGCAGGTGCGCCCCGAGGTGTCTGCGGCTCGCAGGACCGAGGTGGACTGGCACGTGGGCAACTGCTCCTACCTTCTGGCGGTGGAGGCCCGAGATCGCGGCGATGCCGATGACGCCCTGCGGTACTTTCGGACCACGATCGATCTGGGAGAGCCGCGGAACCGACTCGCGCAGGCCTGGTTTCAGACCGGGGAGCTCCTGGCCGATCGTGGACAGAACACGGCCGCCATCAACGCCTTCGAGCGGGTGATCAGTGACGATCTCGGCGAAGGACAGGCGCTTCGCGAGCGAGCCAGAGTGAGGATCGACGAGATCCGATTCCCGAGTGGAGGCAGCGGGCGCTTCTGACCGGCGCGCCCCACGACGCGCGCCATCCCTTTCCGATCTTCCGGAGAACGATTCATGCAGGTCCCCCTTCTCGACCTCAAGGCCCAGTACGAGGGTTTGAAAGACGAGATCGGCGCAGCGTTGGAGCGCGTGATCGAGTCCCAGTACTTCATTCTCGGCCCCGAGGTCGAGGCGCTCGAGGAGGAGCTCTCCGACTACCTCGGGGTGCCCCACGCCGTGGGGTGTGCATCGGGAACCGACGCCCTCCTCCTCCCACTGAAGGCACGATCTCCCGAGCCTGGAGACGAGGTCATCGTTCCCGCCTTCACCTTCTTCGCCACGGCCGGAGCGGTGTGGAACGCGGGATTCACCCCCGTCTTCTCTGACATCGATCCGATCACCTTCAATGTCACCCGCGAGACGCTCGAGGCCGTTTGGTCGGAGCGGACGCGGGCGGTGATCCCGGTCCACCTGTTCGGTCAGATGGCCCCAATGGCGGAGATCATCGAGTTGGCGGCGGAGCGGGGCGCGTTCGTTCTCGAGGATTGCGCGCAGGCGATCGGAGCGCGGCAGAAGGGGGAGGGTCCGACATCGCGCGAAGGATGGATCATGGCCGGGGCGTGGGGCGATGCCGGAGCCTTCTCGTTCTTTCCGACGAAGAACCTGGGCGGGTTCGGTGACGGCGGGATGGTCACCGCCCTTGACGGCGATCTGGCGGGGTCCGTCGCGAAGCTTCGGGTTCACGGCGGCCGTCAGATGTATCACCACGAGATGGTCGGCACGAACTCACGGCTCGATGCGCTTCAGGCCGCGGTTCTCCGGGTCAAGCTTCGCCACCTCGATGAATGGGCACGCGCCCGACGGGTGAATGCGTGCCACTACCATGGGGGGCTCGCCGACGTCGCCGAGGTGACGGTCCCCGAGGTCCTCGAGGGCAATCATCATGTCTACAACCAATTCACCCTCCGGGTCGAGCGGAGGGACGAGTTGAGGACGTTCCTCCAGGAGCGAGGGATCGGGACCGGGGTGTACTACCCCGTGCCCCTTCATCTTCAGCCCTGTTTCGAAGGGCTCGGTGGTCGACCCGGACAGCTGCCGTTCGCCGAGGCCGCCTGCCTCGAAGTGCTGTCGCTTCCGATCTTTCCCGAGGTTGGAGAGGAGCGGACGGGCCGGGTGATCGAGGCGATCCGCGAATTCTATCGAGGGTGAGACCGGTCGTCCGGATGGATTGCGAGACGCGTCGGGAGGCGAACGAGACGCGTCGGGAGGCGAACATGTGGGCGCCCGCGATGTACAATACCGAGGGCCGGCCACACTCCCCCCCGGGCGCTTGCGCCCGGGGGGGAGTTGCACGAGAGTTCAAGGCTTTCCACATGACCAGTCCGGAGCGAGGGGAAGGATGGGATCCAGCGGGGATGACACAGTGAACGGTGCCGAGAGGGGCGGGGTCGCAGAACGAACGGGAAGGGGGCTCGAAGATGCGTCGCCGGTTCGTGCGCGCCGGGGAGGGATCGCCCTGCTCGGACTCCTCGTCCTTCTTCTCGCCGGATGCGGATCCGGACCGGCGTGGGCCGGGATGAGTGGAGATGCGCTCTTCGAGTTCGGGGTGGCGGCCTACGAGGACGAGGAATGGGACGACGCGATCGGGTCGTTCGAAACCCTCATCTTCCAGAATCCTTCCTACGAACGGCTCCCGGAGGCCCGGATGTATCTGGCGCGAGCGCACTTCGGCAAGGAGGAGTTCATCACGGCGGCTGCAGAGTTCGACCGCTTCCTACAGCGCTATCCCAGCGATGGCCTGGCCCCGGAAGCCTCGCTCGGGATCTGTCGCAGCTATGCCCGACTGGCTCCGCACCCCCAGCGGGATCAGGAATACACACAGCGGGCGGTGGACGCCTGCCGGGCGACGCGGCAGGAGTTCGAGGGGATGAACGTGGCCGAGCAGGCGCGGGACATCCAGAACCAGATGTTCGACCGGCTCGCCGAGAGCCTCTTCCTTCAGGGCCGACATTACCAGCGGCGCAACTTCCACGATTCCGCGATTCTCTATTTCCAGGATCTCGTGGATTTCTATCCCCAGACCCGATGGGCGGCGGAAGGGCTGGCGGCCCTGTTTCGGTCGTATACCGCGATCGGGTGGGAGGATGAGGCGCAACGGGCGCGGCAGCGGCTCCTGGACAACTATCCGGAGTCGGACGCTGCGCAGGAACTGGTGGATGGCGCTGCTTGACCGAAGCGGACGGTGGGGACGGCTCAGAGCGGATCGGTCTTTTCGGAGGAAGCTTTGACCCGTTCCACCTCGGGCACCTCGCCGCGGCGCAGGATGTATTGGAAAGACTCGACCTGAGCAGGGTACTGTTCATGCCGTCGGCGACCCCTCCGCACAAGGAGACGTCGGAGTTGACCCCCGCGGGTCTTCGTCTACGCATGGTCAGGTCCGGGGTCGAGGATGACCCGCGATTCGATGTGTCGGACCTGGAGCTCCGTCGTGAGGGGCCGTCCTATACGATCGACACCCTTCGCGAACTCCGGGGGGAGTCCGGTGGGGCCCGGTACCACCTGATCATGGGAGCCGATCAGTGGAGCGCCTTCGGCCAGTGGAGGGAGCCATGGGAAATCGCCAGGATGGCCTCCATCGTCGTGATGACCCGTGAAGGGGAAGGTGCAGAGGCACTGGAGCCCGGGTTTCCCGGAGGCGAGGAGCCTCCGAGGATCGAGGTTCCCGTGATCCGATTTGATCTGTCCTCCACCCTCATCCGGGAACGGGTGAGGGCGGGACGTTCCATTCGTTACCTGGTCCCCGAGAGTGTTCGGCGGATCATCGAGGCAGCCAAGCTGTACGTGTAGAGCTATGAAAAATCTTCTGAAGTGGATAATGGGCGATCAGCACGAGCGAGAGGTGAAACGCCTCCAGCCCCTGGTCGACGAAATCAACGAACTCTACGAGGAGTACCACGAGCTTTCCGAAGAGGAGCTCAAGGGAAAGACCGAGGAGTTTCGAGCCTTCATCGCCGAGCAGACCGATCCGATCGAAGAAAAGATCCGGGAGGTCCGCCAGCAGCGCGGTGCCTCGGTCGATTCCCAGGAGAGGGACAGACTTCTGGCCCAGCTCCAGGGCCTCGAGCAGGAGAGGGACACGGCGATCACCGACGCCCTCGACGAGCTGCTTCCCGAGGCGTTCGCGGTGGTCAAGGAGACCTGTCGCCGCCTGATGGGCCAGGAGTTCATGGTGAGCGGTCAGCCGACCAAGTGGGACATGATCCCCTACGACGTGCAGCTCATCGGTGGGATCGCGCTGCATCGCTGCTCGGCGGCCGAGATGCAGACCGGTGAGGGAAAGACCCTGTCGGCCACGATGCCGCTCTATCTGAACGCACTGGCGGGACTCGGGGCCCATCTGGTCACCGTGAACACCTATCTGGCGAGGCGTGACGCCGAATGGATGAGTGCGATCTACAACTATCTGGGGCTCACCGTGGGGGTGCTGGACCTCCACGAACCCGGGAGTGACTCCCGCCGGGAAGCCTACGCGGCCGACATCACCTACGGGACGAACAACGAATTCGGCTTCGACTACCTTCGCGACAACATGGTTCACACACTGGACCGCAGAGTGCAGCGGGGCCACTTCTTCGCGATCATCGACGAGGTCGACTCGATCCTGATCGACGAAGCCCGGACCCCCCTGATCATCTCCGGGCCCGTCTCGCGCGATACCCAGACCGGGTACAAGAAATACAACCCGATGGTGTCCGCGCTCTACAAGAAGCAGCTTGCGATTGCCTCGGAACTGATCGGCAAGGCCGAACAGGCGCTCGAGGACGGGGATGAATGGACCGCCGCCGAAGCTCTCCTGGCCGTCCGTCGGGGAACGCCCAAGAACCGGCGCCTTCTCAAGATGTTTCACGACGATCCCTCGATCCAGAATCTCGTGCAGCAGGCCGAAGCGAGCCTGATGCGCGAGAAGCGGCTGCACGAGGTGGATGAACACATCCTCTTCGCCATGGACGAGAAGGGCCACAACGTCGCGCTCTCCGATCGTGGGTTCGAGGAGCTCTCGCCGGGAGACCCCGACGCCTTCCTGGTCCCCGACCTGTCGGAGATCATCGGGGCGATCCAGGAGGACGAGTCGCTCACCAAGGAGGAGCAGGAAGCCGAGATCGCCGAACTCGAGAAGGAGTACGCCGAGAAGAGCGAGCGCATGCACGTGGTCCACCAGCTTCTCAAGGCGTACGCCCTCTTCCAGCGCGACGAGCAGTACATCATCGGCGAGGACGGACAGGTCGTGATCGTCGACGAATTCACCGGGCGGCAGATGGCCGGTCGCCGCTGGAGCGACGGACTCCATCAGGCGGTCGAGGCCAAGGAGGGGGTCGAGATCAAGGGTGAGACCCAGACGATGGCCACCGTCACCATCCAGAATTACTTCCGGATGTACGCCAAGCTCGCTGGGATGACCGGAACCGCCGAGACCGAGGAATCCGAGTTCCACCAGATCTACGGGCTCGAGGTGCTCGTGATCCCGACCAACCGCCCGGTGATCCGCGAGGACCGGAATGACCTCATTTTCCGCTCGAAGCGCGAGAAGTACAATGCGATCATGGACGAGGTCGATCGTCTGGTGAAGATGGAGCTGCCCGTGCTCGTCGGAACCACCAATGTCGATGTGTCCGAGACGATCGCCCGCATGCTGAAGCGTCGGGGGATCCCGCACAATGTGCTGAACGCGAAGCAGCATGCCCGCGAAGCGGAGATCGTGCAGGAAGCCGGACGCCCGGGGGCGGTCACGATCGCCACGAACATGGCGGGGCGGGGAACCGACATCAAGCTGGGGGAGGGCGTCACCGACGCCCGAACCGTCGGCTGGGCGAAGGAGCGGGGGCTGGATCTCGAGGAGCTCGTCGCGATCGACCCCAAGCTTCGCACTGATCTCGCGAGCCAGCCCGACGACTTCGTCATCGAGTGCGGTGGACTCCATATCCTGGGATCCTCGCGACACGAGTCCCGACGGATCGATCGTCAGCTCCGGGGTCGCGCCGGGCGGCAGGGAGATCCGGGTGCGTCCCAGTTCTTCCTTTCTCTCGAGGACGACCTGATGCGCCTGTTCGGGTCCGAGCGGATCGCCAATGCGATGGAGAAGTGGGGCGCCGAGGATGGAGAGGTCATCACCCACGGCCTGGTGACCAAGTCGATCGAGCGGGCACAGCGGCGGGTCGAGGGGAACAACTTCGAGGCCCGCAAGAAGCTCCTCGACTACGACGACGTGATGAATCAGCAGCGGGAGGTCATCTACGACCTGCGGCTCTTCGCCCTCGAGGGGGGTGAGGACCTGAAGGGCGAGCTCTGGGAGATGATCGAGACCGCCATACGGGAACTGGTCGAGGAGCATACGCCCCCGGACCTCCTCCCCGACTCATGGGAGCTGCATGAGCTGCGCCGCTCCCTGCTGACCGACTTTTTCGTTCAGGTCGAGGAACTGCCGGAAGAGGAAGAGGAGGAGCCCAGCTTCTACGACCGCGAGGAGATCCTCGACGTGACCCTCCCCGCGGCGCTCGCGCAGTACGAGAAGAAGCTGGAGAGCTTCGGCGAGAACGCCGAGAAGGTGCAGAGCTGGCTCCTGCTGTCGGTCATCGACGACAAGTGGAAGGACCATCTCTACGACCTGGACTCCCTTAAGGCGTCGATCGCCTTCCGGGGTTGGGGGCAGAAGGATCCGCTGATCGAGTACAAGAAAGAGTCCTACGACATGTTCGTGGACCTCATGACCGACATTCGGAAGACCGTTACGAGCCTCTTCTTCCGCGCCCAGATCGGCCAGCGGCCCGAGCCGCAGCGTCCGCAGCCGCAGCGACTGCAGTACTCGGGCCCGACCGATGTGGGAGACACCGGAGGGGCCGGCGCGATGGATCGGTCCCGCCTGGCACAGCCGGGGCGTGGTGGGTCCCGTCTGGATCCCGTGGGCGTGGCAGCGGCCGCAAGGGCGGGCGATATCGCCGGACCCAGCGGACCCGACCCGGCGACGCTCCAGACGAACCGCGGGGAGGAGAGCGGCCCCCAGGAGCCCGTGACCGTCGACGACGAGCCGGGACGCAACGATCCGTGTCCGTGTGGAAGCGGAAAGAAGTACAAGAAGTGCCACGGGAGTCCCACCTGATGATCGCCCCGGGGAGGGTCGCGGGGGGGCTCCTCGCCACCCTGGTGAGTTCCACGCTCCTGCTCGGGGGGGGCGAGGCCCAGGCCCAGGAAGTCTCCTGGGCGCTGGTTCCGACGTACGAGGAACTGCGCTGGGACGACGCCTTCGGGCTCGAGCGCACACGCACCCTGGGCGGGCGGCTCTCGATCGACTTCGGGCCCCTCTTCTCGCTCCAGCCCTTTTATTCGCGGGCGACGGACATCGGGCTTCGCGAAGGGTTGACCGCTCCCGACGGAGTCTCGGATCGATACCGGGCCGAAAGCGGCGGCGCCGACCTCCAGGTGAACCTGGCCTCAGGCACCTTGCGTCCGTTCGTGACCGCGGGAGGAGGAATCCTGCGCACCGATGATGACGCCGAGGGTCGTCGCGATCGGATCCTCCTGCGGGCGGGGGGTGGGGTCGCCTTCGCCGTGACCGACCGGATCGCCGCAGAGATCTTCGCGCGAAGTCAGGCCGTGCGGCTCCCCGCGCCCTTCATTCCCGGCGCCGTGGAGCCCGAAGACTTTCCCGAGGACGGAGTCGTGAGTTCCCTTGTCCTGGGTTCCGGACTGCGGATACCAGTGGGTGCAGTCTCAGCCACCACCGGACCTCGACCGGGCATCCTCCCCGGGCTCTTTGTCGAGCCGTTCGCGGGGCGTCTGGACTTTCACGGGGACTTCGGGCTCGACCGCCAGGAACTGGCGGGAGTCCGGGCCGGCATCGACCTGAACCGGAATGTGGGGCTCCGGGCGTGGGGGTGGCGTGGGGTGGACTCCGACTTCTCCGAGACCCAGCCTATCGAGGGTCTCGGGGGCGAGATGCAGTTCAACCTCGGAACCGGGAGTGGGGTGGTACCCTTCCTCGTCGCCGGCGGGGGGCAGCTACGCTTCCGTGACGGGTTCGAGGACCTGGAAGGGATGGAGCGGGCCAACCTCAACCATCTCGTGCTCGGTGGGGGGGTGGGGATCGGGATGGGAGATCGACTTCGACTCGAGGTCGGCGCCCGGAACCTCTTGATGACGATCGAGTCGGAACTCGAAGACGTCACGGAGCCCGACGACCTGCGGAGCAACTGGCTCTATTCGGCCGGGCTTTCGCTCTCCATGGGAGGGCGTCCGGGGGTCCGCGCGGGGGCTCCCGGGGTCGCGCGAGCGGAGCCGGACGAGCCTCGTCCCGCACGGCCCGCTCCGATCTCGGAGGTCGCCGAGCAGGTTCTCAGGGAGCGCGCCGAAACCACCGAGGACGCCGAGCTGCGGGCGGAGCTGATTCGCGAGATCGAGCTGGCCCGGGAGGCTCGGCTCGGAAGCGACACCCTCGAGGGCCGCCGGACGATGACGATCCCCGTGCCCGAGGTCGGCGAGATCATCCTCCGCTTCGGTGCGGAGTACGCCGTCCGGGCGCCCGATCGGGTCGAAGGTGTCGACCCGGCCGATCTCGCCGCCCTCGAGCGCCGGATCCTCGAGGCGCTCTCGCGGGAGGGAGCCGACGCCAGGCTCCCGGAGCTCGTTCGACAGATCGTGCGCGAGGAGTTGCGGCTGATGGGCGTGCGGCCCGGGGAGCCGATCCCGATGCGGGTGCTCGAGGATCCGACCCTCGACCCCGGTAGGATCCCGTCGACGCGGCGACTCGAGGCGCTTGAGCCCTACTCGGGATTTCAGGTCTCGGCACCCACGCAGATGCTTTTCGCGCTGCGGACGAACCTGGGAGAGGTCAGTGACCTCGTGCCGGTGGAACTCGTGCCCGAGATCGCGTTCGGGGTGGGAGAGCGCGATCCATCGCTCCTGCTCGGGATGAATGCTCGCTTCGGCTACGAGGTCGGAGGCACCCGGGTGTTCGAGCCCTACCTGCTCGGGGGCATCGCGATCACGAACCGGCGCTTCATTTCCCTCAACGCCGGGTACGGGGTGCGCTTCAACCTTCGTGAGGAAGGCGCTGCCGGGTATTCGCCGCGCCTCTTCGCGGAGCACCAGGGAGTCGGGTTCTACGACGACCACCGCTTCCTCTTCGGAGTCCTACTGCCGCGTTGAGTGGAGCGCGCCCCGCGGCCTCCTCATCGCTGATCGGCTGGCGAGCGATGAGGCCGCGATGAGGTCGTCCGATCACCTTTGGGGGCATGAACCCGTCCCACCTCCCGATCCGTGAGCTTCCGCGCAGTCAGCGTCCCCGAGAGCGCCTGCGCACCTTCGGGGTCCGGGTGCTTCCGGCCCGGGAGTTGGTCGCGCTCGTGGTGGGAAGCGGGGGCCGACAGGCCTCGGCGCTCGAGGTCGCCGACCGGGTCATGGAACGCTGTCGGGGTCGACTACGATCGCTCGCCGCCCTCGATCCCGCGGCCCTCGAGGAGATCCCCGGGGTGGGGCGGGCCACCGCCGCCCGGCTTCTCGCCGCCGTGGAGCTCGGGAGTCGGGCGGCGGGAGAGGAGGTGCCGGACCGGATGCGCATCCGTGGACCTGAGGACGTATACCGTTTCATGGCCCCTCGCCTCAGGGACCTTCCGCACGAGGAGTTCCACGCGCTCCTGTTGAACACGCAGCACCGTGTGCTCCGAGTGGCCCTCGTGAGTCGCGGGATTCTGGACGCGTCGCTGATCCACCCGCGCGAAGTGTTTCGGCCCGCGATTCTCGAAAACGCCGCCTCGGTCGTACTCGTTCACAATCACCCCTCGGGCGACCCGACCCCGTCACCCGAGGATCGCGCCGTAACCCGGCAGCTGAGCGAAGCCGGTCGAACGATGGGAATTCGGGTGCTCGACCACCTGGTGGTCGGGGCGCGGGGGTGGAGTTCGGCGGCGGGCGACGTGAGCTCGCGCCGTGTGGCCTGAGCAAGCTCCGCCGGGCATTGGGGGCGACCCTGCAGGAAGGCCGGCGGACCGTCAGGCACGCCAGACCTGTATTCACAGGGCCCCGTGGGAGCGTTATCGTGAGGTGCGCTCCAACCCTTCCCAGCGTTACTCGAGGTGGTTCATGCTCTCCCGCATCCGTTCGCTCGTGATGGTGGTCGCCCTGGTTCTGATCCTGCCCTCCTGCGCGACCCTCCAGTCGATCCTGGCGCTCGGCCAGGTGGACTTCTCACTCGATCGGGTGCATCAGGTCAGCCTGGCCGGCGTGTCCCTCGACGGCGTGCGCGGCTACGAGGATCTCGGTGCGCGGGACATCCTCCGGCTGGGCCTCGCCCTTTCGGACCGCCGTCTTCCGCTCGAACTGACGATCGATCTGAGGGCGGACAACCCGGCGGACAATCCCGAAGCGCGTCTCGTGGCAATGGACTGGACGCTATTTCTGGAGAACCGGGAGACCGTGTCGGGCGGGTTGGGCGAAGCGGTCCGGATGGCCTCGGGCGAAGCTACCACGGTGCCGGTCGAGGCCCGGCTCGACCTCCTTGAGTTCTTCGACGGGCGCCTCGAGGACCTCGTCAACCTTGCCGCCTCGCTGGCGGGAGTCGAGGGGGCGCCCGTCCAGCTTCGCATGGAGGTCCTTCCGACGATCGAAACCTCGCTCGGACCGATCCGCTATCCGCGCCCGATCGTTCTCGGCGCGGGGGCGGACGGGTAGGGGGACGGCCACCGAACCCCCGAAGCCCCCCCTCTTCGGGCACACCGTTGCCCGGGCCGGGGGAAGGTGTATGATGGACGGAGCATCGAGAAGCCCCTCGGGTACTGACTCTCTTATGGCTCTTCCATCCGGCACCGCCCAACCTGCGACTCCGACCATCCGGGGCCTCCCTCGTCCGCTGGCGAGGGAGCTGGAGGCGTATGCCTCGAGGCTGGACGTGGATCGGATCCGGAAGGCCTGGGAGCTCGCGGAATCCGCGCACTCCGGGCAGACCCGGGCGAGTGGCGAGAGCTTCGTGAACCACGCCGTCGAGGTCGCGATCATCCTGGGGCAGTTTCGCCTGGACACGGATTCGATCGTGGCCGGTCTCATCCACGATGTGGTCGAGGACACCGAGTTCTCGCTCACCGATGTGGAGGAGCGCTTCGGTGCCGAGGTCGCGGCGATCGTCGACGGGGTGACGAAGATCGGGAAGGTCAAGTTCCGTTCCCAGACCGAGCGGCAGGCGGAGAACTACCGGAAGCTCCTCCTCTCGATGGCCGAGGACGCGCGGGTCATCCTGATCAAGCTCGCAGACCGCCTCCACAACATGCGGACGCTGGAGCACCTCCCTCGTCAGAAGCAGCAGCGTATCGCGCTGGAGACGCGGGAGATCTACGCCCCCCTCGCGCACCGCCTGGGAATGGCGCAGGTGAAGTGGGAGCTCGAGGACCTGTGCTTCAAGTTCCTGGAGCCGGACGAGTACGAGGAGCTGCGGCGCATGGTCCAGCAGCGCCGCAAGGAGAGGGAGCGGCAGATCCTCGAGATGCAGCGGCCGCTGGAGGAGCTTCTCGAGGAATCGGGGATCCCGGGCGAGGTCACCGGACGTCCGAAGCACCTGTGGTCGATCCACCGTAAGATCTCGAAGCGGGACAAGCCCTTCGAAGAAATCTATGATCTGATGGCGATGCGGGTGACGACGGACACGGTCCAGAACTGCTATGCCGCGCTCGGGCTCATCCATTCGCGGTGGACCCCGATCCAGGAGCGCTTCCACGACTACATCGCCACTCCGAAGTCGAACATGTACCGGTCCCTCCACACCACCGTATTCGGACCGGGAGGACGCCGCTACGAGATCCAGATCCGGACCGAGGAGATGCACCGGACCGCCGAATACGGGATCGCCTCGCACTGGCGCTACAAGGAGGGAGCCGACAAGGGGGACGAGTTCGACGAGGCCCTCACCTGGTTTCGCCAGGTGCTGGAGTGGCAGCAGGAGGCGTCGGAGCCCGAGGAGTTCATGGAATTCCTCCGGATGGACCTCTTTCTGGGAGAGATCTTCGTCTTCACCCCGAAAGGCGAGGTGAAACAGCTTCCCGTAGGTGCGACCCCCATCGACTTCGCCTTCGCCGTGCATACCGAGGTGGGGTTTCACTGCGCCGGCGCCAAGGTCAACGGCCGGATCGCCCCGCTCTCGAGGGAGCTCAAGAACGGGGATACGGTCGAGGTCCTCACCTCGCAGAAGCAGAGCCCGTCGCGCGACTGGCTCGCCTTCGTGAAGACGTCGAGGGCTCGCCAGAAGATCCGGCAGTGGATCCGGGCCGAGGAGCACGAGCAGTCGATGAAGCTGGGCAAGGAGTTCCTGGATCGCGAACTGAAGAAGCTGCGGGTGAGCCTCCCCGACCCCGCGGTCCTGGAGGCGGCGGCGGAGTCGCTGGACTACCCGGACTGGGAGCACGTCTACGCCGCGCTCGGTCGGGGCGACGTCGGTCCGTCGGCGGTCCTCAAGGAGATCCTCCCCGAACAGGAGGTGCAAGAGGCGAAGCGGAAGGCGGACTCGCCCCTGCAGCGGATCGCCCGCAAGATCCGGCGCTCGGACAAGGGGGTGCGCATCCAGGGAATTGACAATCTCATGGTTCGCTACTCGCAGTGCTGCCAGCCGGTGCCCGGCGATGACGTGATCGGCTACATCACCGCGGGGCGAGGGGTGTCGATCCACCGGAAGGACTGCCCGAACGTCCTCAATCTTTCGCAGGACCCCGACCGCCGCATGGAGATCGAGTGGTCGGCGGAGCAGGGCGAACGATTCTTCGTGAAGCTCTACACGCGGGGCACGGACCGACGCGGACTCCTCTCCGACATCGCGAAGGCGATCACCGAGACGGGGACCGATATTCAGCACGCCGACATCCGCGCCGTAGACGACGGGATGCTCGGGGAGTTCGTGGTCGAGGTCCGGGACCTGCAGCACCTGAACCGGGTGGTCAAGGTGATCACCCGCATCAAGGGCGTGATTTCGGTGGAGCGAAGGGAGTCGTTCGTCGACTCCGACCTTCTGGACGTGGACAGGGACTGACCGCCGAATGCCGCACTTCCGAATCGAGGCGCCCTACGAGCCGAAGGGCGACCAGCCCCGGGCGATCACCGAACTCACCGAGGGACTCGAGAGGGGGGATCGTTTTCAGACCCTCCTGGGTGCGACCGGGACCGGGAAGACGCTGACCATGGCGCACGTGATCGCGAACCACCGTCGCCCGACCCTCGTCATGTCGCACAACAAGACGCTGGCCGCACAGCTCTACGGGGAGCTCAAGGGACTGCTCCCCTCGAACGCGGTGGAATACTTCGTCTCGTACTACGACTACTATCAGCCCGAGGCCTACGTCCCGTCGACGGACACCTACATCGAGAAGGACTCGGCGATCAACGAGGACATCGACCGTCTGCGGCTGCGCGCCACCTCGTCGCTCTTCGAGCGTGAGGACGTGGTGGTGGTCGCCTCGGTCTCGTGCATCTACGGGCTGGGGAACCCCGAGGACTACCGGTCCCTGATGTTCGAGGTCACCGTCGGAGAGGAGATGGGGCGAAGCGACCTTCTCCGGGCGCTCGTCGACATCCAGTACCGGAGGAACGACATCGCCTTCGAGCGGGGAAATTTCCGCGTGCGTGGAGACACCGTGGAAGTCCTCCCGGCCTATGAGGAACAGGCGATCCGGATCGAGTTCTGGGGCGACGAGGTGGAGCGGATCACCCGCTTCGACCCGCTGACCGGCGAGATCATCACGGCGATGGAGCGCACGGCGATCTACCCCGCCTCGCACTACGTCACGCACCGCCAGACGATCGAGGAGGCGGTGCCGGAAATCCGGGCCGAGATGGAGGAGCAGGTCAAGCACTTCCAGCGGAACGGGCGCATGCTCGAGGCGCAGCGGATCGAGTCGCGGACCCGGTTCGACATCGAGATGATGCTCGAGATCGGCACCTGCCCGGGGATCGAGAACTATTCGCGCTTCATGTCGGGGAGGAAGCCCGGGGAGCGTCCCTCGTGTCTGCTGGACTACTTTCCCGACGACTGGCTGATCATCGTGGACGAGTCCCACCAGTCGCTCCCCCAGATCGGGGGAATGTACAAGGGAGATCGTTCGCGAAAGGAGACGCTGATCGAGCACGGCTTCCGGCTTCCCTCGGCGCTCGACAACCGCCCTCTCCAGTTCGAGGAGTGGCTGGGCATGCTGGAGAAGGCGATCTTCGTCTCGGCGACCCCGGCCGATCGGGAGCTCGAGCTCTCGGGTGGGGTGGTCGTGGAGCAGATCATCCGCCCGACGGGGCTGGTGGATCCGGAGGTGGAGGTTCGCCCCGTGACGGGTCAGGTCGACGACCTGCTCTCCGAGATCCGGTTGCGCGAGCAGCGGGGCGAGCGGGTGCTGGTGACCACGCTCACGAAGCGGATGGCCGAGGACCTGTCGGAGTACCTGCAGGGGGTCGGCGTGAAGGTGAGCTACATGCACTCCGACATCGACACGATCGAGCGGATGGAGATCATCCGGGGGCTCCGCCTGGGGCGATTCGATGTCCTGGTGGGCATCAACCTCCTGCGCGAGGGGCTCGATCTGCCCGAAGTCTCGCTCGTGGCGATCCTCGACGCGGACAAGGAGGGCTTCCTCCGCAACCATCGTTCTCTGATCCAGACGATTGGACGGGCGGCACGCAACGAACAGGGGCGGGCGATCCTGTATGCCGATCGGGTCACCGAGTCGATGCGTCGGTGCATCGACGAGACCGAGCGGAGGCGCGAGATTCAGGTTGCGCACAATATCGAGCACGGGATCACTCCGACCACGATCCGCAAGAGCATCGAGGAGATCGAATTCTCGACCCGGGTGGCGGACGCGAGGGTCCTGGCTCCCCTCAAGGTGGCCGAGGAACTCGACGAGATCGGAAGCTACCAGGACGAGATCAACCTCGAGGAGATGGCCAAGGTGCTGGAGGCGGAGATGGAGGTGGCGGCGGCCGCCATGGATTTCGAGAGGGCGGCACGCCTGAGAGACGAGCTTTTCGAGGTCCGGTCGCGGCTGGACGGCTCGTCGAAGAGGCCCTCGACTTCGGCGAGGAAGTAAGGCGATGATGCTATCGGAGCGGGACCTCATCCACTGGGGTGAGCAGGTCGGGGCTGCGGTCGAGCTTCCCATCTTCCTGGGGCTGCGTGGGCAGCTGGGGGCCGGGAAATCGGTTCTGGCCCGGGCGATCGCCCGCGGGGCCGGGGTCGAAGGCGCGATGCCGTCGCCGACCTTCAATCTGCTCTTCCGCTATCCCGCCCGAGGCGATTCCGAAGTCGTGCATCTGGACCTGTATCGGTTGCGGGAGCCCGACGAACTCTGGGAGCTCGGGTGGGAAGAGTTGGGACAAGGGGCCGAGCTCGTCATGGTGGAATGGCCGGAGCGCGCCGGAGAGCACCTTCCCGGTGATCGATGGGACATTCACCTGATCGCACCCGAGCCCGGATCGTCGCTCCGCATGGTTCAGATCCATCGGGTGGGGGCTCCCCCGCATCTGCCCGGCTTCCCCGTCACGCTGGAGCGGGGGTGATGGGTCGAGGGGCAACGCCCGCCGAGACGGGCTCGGTCCTGCTGGCGATCGACACGTCGTCGGGGTTCGGCTCGGTCGCGGTTTCCCGGCGCGGAGAGGTGCGGGCCCGAGCCCTTCTTCTGCGGAGGGGGGAGCAGGCCGCACTGCTCGTTCCCACGATCGAGGGCGTGCTCGAGGACGCAGGGGTCGACAGGGTCGACCTGACGGGGATCGTGGTCGGACGGGGACCCGGCTCCTTTACGGGGGTCCGGATCGCTGCGGCCACGGCCCGCGGGCTCTCGCGGGGGCTCGGGGTCCCGCTGTGGACCTGGTCGTCGCTGGCGGCGGCCGCTGCGTCCTACCGAGCACAGATTCCCGCGGCCCTGCGGGCCGAGGCGGTTCCCCGCCGACTCGATCTTCCCGACGAAGCCGAGGCCTGGCCCCGCTACGTGCTCTTCGACGCCAGAGCCGACCGGCTCTACGCCGCCTGCTACCGGTTCCTTCCGGGAGTCGTCGAGGAGACGGTGGCTCCCGAGGCCATCACTCTCGACGAACTTCTGCAGCGGGACCTCCCGGAGAACGTCCTCTTCTGCGGAGACGGAGCGCACCGGCATGCCGAGGTGCTCGACGGGGAGGGCCATCGCATCCTGCCCTTCCCGGCCGGGCTCCCGACCGCCGAGGGCCTCCTGCGGATTCACGCGCTGCATCCGGACGCATCGCCCGAGTCCGCCGGCTCCCGCTGGGAACCCGACTACCTGCGGCCCTCGCAGCCGGAGCGGGAAGCCGAAGTGAGCGGAGCGTGAAGATTCGGCCCGCGACCCCCGCAGATCTCGATGCGGTGGTGCGAAACGAGGCGGCCTCCTTCTCGACCCCCTGGAGCCGGCACACCTTCCTCTCGCTCCTGGCCCGGCACACCGTGATTTTCCGGGTGGCCGAAGACGACGCGGGCGCGCTGATCGGTCACGGCATCATCTGGTGGGTGTTCGACGAGGCCGAACTCGCGAATCTCGCGATCTCTCCATCGGCGCGGGGGAACGGGCTGGGGGGAGCCCTCCTCGACGTCCTGCTCGCCGAGGTCGCCCTCCACGGAGTCCTCCGGGTCTTTCTTGAAGTTAGGAAGTCGAATGAAGCGGCGCTGCGACTCTACCGGAGCCGAGGCTTCGAGGCGGTCGGCGAGCGTCGGAACTACTATGTGAATCCCCGAGAGGATGCCATCGTGCTGCAGCTGGACTTCGACGTCGATCTCTCCCGAGCCTCCTGACCACAGAGCCGTCATGACCGAACCATCGGAACCTCGCATTGCAGCCTCACGGTTCCACCGGGGCCGAAGGCTGCGCCGAAGCCCGGCGCTCCGAGCCCTCGTCCGTGAAACCCGCCTCTCTGCGGAGCAGCTGATCCTCCCGCTCTTCGTGGTGTCTGGCGAGGGGATCCGGCGGCCCGTCTCCTCGATGCCCGGGGTGGAGCAGCTATCGGTGGACGAGGTGGCCGCCGAAGGTCCCAGACTCGCCGAACTGGGGATCGGCGGGGTCATCCTCTTCGGGATCCCGACGTTGAAAGACCCCGAGGGCTCCGGAGCTTGGGACGAGTCCGGTGTCGTGCAGGAGGCGGTCCGGGCCTTGAAGGCCACGGCGCCCGGGCTCCTGGTCGTGACCGATGTATGTCTGTGCGAATACACCGACCACGGGCACTGCGGGGTCCTCGAGGGGGGCCGGGTCCAGAACGACCCGACGCTGGACCTGCTCGCCCGATCGGCCGTCAGCCACGCCCGGGCGGGCGCCGATCTCGTGGCGCCCTCGGACATGATGGACGGCCGCGTCGGGGCGATCCGCAGGGCGCTCGATGCCGAGGGCTTCCCGGAGCTTCCGATCATGAGCTACGCGGCCAAGTACGCGTCGGCCTTCTACGGGCCCTTCCGGGACGCGGCCGAGTCCGCTCCCGAGCATGGGGACCGCCGAGGCTACCAGATGGACCCGGCGAACGCGCGCGAAGCGCTGCGCGAGGTCCGCGCGGATCTCGAAGAGGGAGCGGACATCGTCATGGTCAAGCCCGCGCTTGCCTACCTCGATATCATCCGGGCGGTTCGGGAGGGCACCGATGTTCCCGTCGCGGCCTACCACGTATCCGGCGAGTATGCGGCGATCATGGCGGCAGCCGAACGGGGGTGGCTCGACGAGGACCGGGCGATGCTGGAAGCCCTTCTCTCGATCCGAAGGGCGGGTGCCGATCTGATCCTCACATACTGGGCTCGGCGGTTCGCGGAGATAAACATTTGACGTCGGGCTGATTGACCCACCTGTCGGGCTGGCGTATCTTCGACGATGGCGGTGCACCTCTGCCCGCCCCCTGTTTCGATTTCAGACCCGGGAGCCGTCATGCTCAGGTCGACGGCGGTACTCGCATCGTTCGTGATCCTCCTCGTGGTCGGGGGGCCTTCACCGGCCCACGCCCAGGACGCTCCTCCCGGGGCGACCCTGACCGGGATCTCCCTCGACACCCTGGACCTGACGACTCCCGAGGGTCGACGGGCGCTCCTCCGGCGGCGACCCTTCGTGCCCCAGGCTACCCCTCCCTACACGGGGGACCGGACGATCTTCTACGGCGTCAGGGCCAGCCAGGTGACCGAGGGAAGCCAGGTGCTCCTGGTTCCTCCGTCCGAGGTGCCGACGCTTTCCCCTGCGACCTTTCAGGCGGCCAGCTGGCTGGTCCATCCCGATGCGCCGACGGAGTCGCTGGGCGAGGTCCGCTACTTCTCGGGCGGCCAGGACGTGCGGCTGGGTCGCAGCACCGTCCTCCCCTACGACGACGTGCGCCTGAGCCTCGATCCGGGCGTTTCGGTGCAGCCGGGGGATCAGCTTCTGGCGGTGCGCGAATCGCGAACGATCGAGAACGTCGGACAGGTGATGATCCCGACCGGGGTCCTCGAGGTGCAGCGGGTAGACGCGTCCGGGGCTGTGGCCCGGCTGGTGCGGGACTACTCGAAGGTCGAACTCGGAAATCAGATCGTCCCCATGCGGACCTTCCCCCTCGAGGCCGGCGTATACCCCGGCGATACCCCGAGTCGGTTCTCGGCGCGTGTTCTCGCCTTCGAGGAAAGAAAGGAGCTGTATCTCCCCGGAGACCGGTTCTTCATCGACGCCGGTGCGGCGGATGGCCTCGCGGTGGGTGATGAGTTCAGCGCCATGGCGGGTGCGGCGGATGGATGGGAGGGTGCGGACGCCGGAGACTTCCAGGTTGTAGGACTCCGCGACGGCACGGCGACCCTCCGGATTGTCCAGTCCCGACTTCCGAGTGTGATCCGGCCGGGGATGACCGTGGTCCTGACACGGGCCATGCCCTGAGACCTCTCCCCCGGGATGGGGTGGCGTGATACATCTTCTCGCATTTCTCCTCTACGTAGGCGCCTTCTCTCTCTGGATCCACTTCCTCGTGAAGGGGTCGCGAGGCGAAGGCCCGACCTTCGCGTCGGCGATCGCCGGCGCTGCGGTGGTCGTGCACGCGATCGCCCTGGGGGACTATTGGATCCGCTATGGGGAACTCCCCCTCGTCGGCCCGGGAGCAGCGCTGTCCTCGCTGGCCTTCGTGGGGGGGCTCGCCCTGCTGGCCACGATCCCCCTTCGGGAGGCGGCGAGGGTCGGAATCGCCCTGCTCCCCTTCATCACGATCTGTCTGGGAATCGCGATGATTCTCGGGATCGAGCCGTCTCCTCTGACCGTCGATTTCCAGGGCGTGGGGTTCGTTCTTCACGTGACCTTCGCCTTCTTCGGATATCAGGGGCTGGCGCTGGCCTTCGCCGCCGGAATCCTCTACCTGATCCAGCACCATGAGCTGAAGTCGAAGCGGCTCGGGCGGTTCTTTCGGTTCATCCCCCCCCTGGCGACCCTCGACCTGCTGGGCCGCGTCGGGGTCTGGGCCGGCTTCGCCATGCTTTCCCTGGCGCTCGGACTGGGCTGGGCCTGGACGACCGCGAATCGAGGCTCCCTCGAGGTCGGTGACCCGAAGGTGATCTGGGCGCTCCTCTCGTGGTTCATCTTCGTGGCGATCATCGTGGCCCGACGAGGAAGCGGGCGCACGGACTATCGGGGGGCGATGGCAGCCGTGATCGGATTCGCCGTGGTGATCTGCAGCTATCTGGCACTTCGCCTGACCGTGGGCGGAGCGGGGCTATTCCTCTGAAGATGCCGATCGCCGTGGTGGGCGTCAGCCACCACACGGCCCCGGTCGAGGTGCGGGAGCGGATGGCGTTTTCGGACTCCGACGCCGCTCGCGCCCTCATGACGCTTCGGTCACGTACCGGAATCGAGGAGGCCGTTCTCCTCTCGACCTGCAATCGGACCGAGGTCTACCTCTATCCGGTCCTTGGTCCGGAGTGCATGCAGGCGGTGCAGAGTCTCTTTGCCGAAAAGGCCGTGGGGCTGGAGCGTTCGGCCGAGGAGTACCTCTTCCACAGGGAGGGGGAATCGGTCGTTCGTCATCTCTTCGGAGTATCCGCGGGTCTCGACTCGATGGTGACCGGCGAGGCCGAGATCCAGGGCCAGGTCCGCGAGGCCTACCATCGCTCCGCCGGCACCGGGGAGGAACCGGCACTGACGGGCCCGGTCCTCAACCGCCTCTTCCAGACCGCACTCGCGGTCGGGGGTCAGATCCGTGCCGAGACCTCGATCAACGAGGGCACCGCGTCGGTCGCATCGGTGGCGGTGGAACTGGCCCGCAAGATTTTCGGACAACTGCGGGAGAAGCGGATCCTGATCCTGGGCGCCGGAGCCACTGCGGAGCTCATGGTCGAGGCGTTGGCCAGGGAGGGGGTCCGGGGCGTTCTCGTCGCGAACCGAACCTACAGTCGGGCCGAAGATCTTGCCGAGCGACTCGAGGGCCGGGCGATCCCGATCGAGCGTCTCACCGACGGGCTTCCTCAGGCGGACATCATCCTGGCCTCGACGGCGGCCCCGCATCCCGTCCTCACCGGACAAAGGTTTCGCGAGGCGTTTCCAAACGGCAGGCATCGTCCGCTGCTCATCATCGATATTGCGATTCCCCGTGACGTCGAGCCGGGGGTGGGTGACGCCGACGGGGTCTTCCTGTACAATGTGGACGACCTTCGGAAAATCGTGGACGAGCATGTCGAGCTTCGCTCGGAGGCCATACCTGCCGCGAATCGCATCATCGATGATCGGTGGCGTGAATTTCGCAGTTGGTATGCCTCCAGAGAGGTGGTGCCGGTGATTCGACGGATGAGAGAGCAGGCGGAAGTGCATCGGGCGGCTGAGCTGGAGAGGCTGTTCGGGAGCCTGGATACTCTCGATCCCGAGGAGCGAGGACGGGTCGAGGAGTTCTCTCGCCGCCTGCTGAACAAGCTGCTGCACGACCCCACGGTACGTCTTCGTAAGGGGATGGCACGGGGGGGAGGCGCCGAACTCGTCGACGCGGTCCGCTTCCTCTACGGAATCGAGGACCGGCAGTCGTCGCCACCGCATACCGAACCAGAGCGGGCCGACCGGGAACCACGGAGACAGGGGGAACGAGCTCCCCGTCCCACCAGGAATCCCCAGCACGGAGTAGTCGAATGATGAATCGAAGCGAGGCGGGGTCGTCAGCCTCGAGCGAAGAGACGATGGGCGGGGGCGAGCTCGATCGATCCGAGCGTCCCCGTCGTGTATTGGTCACCGGGGGTGCCGGATTCATCGGGAGCCATGTGGTCGATGCCTTCCTGGCGAGAGGGGACGAGGTCTGGGTTGTGGATGATCTTTCGAGCGGGAAGCGGGAGAATGTCCAGGACGCGGCGACCTTCGTGGAGATGGGCATCGAAGACCCCGGCCTGCGTGATCTCTGCGTCGAGATAGGGTTCGATGTGATCAACCACCACGCGGCTCAGATCGATGTTCGCGTTTCGGTGACCGATCCGGCCCGGGATGCGCGTACGAACGTGATCGGTCTCCTGAACGTGCTCGAGGGAGCCCGCCTGTCCGAGGCCGAGCGGGTGATCTACATCTCGAGCGGGGGCGTGGTCTACGGCGAACCCGAGGAGCGCCCGACCCCGGAGTCGGCACCGAAGCTTCCTCGGTCTCCGTACGGGGTGTCGAAGCTGGCCGGGGAATATTATCTCAACTACTACCGAGAGATCCATGGAATGGAGTACGTGGCGCTCCGGTACTCGAACGTATACGGCCCGAGACAGGATCCGCACGGTGAGGCCGGGGTTGTGGCGATCTTCTCCCAGCGGCTGCTGGCGGGTGAGGAACTCCTCATCTACGGCGATGGGGAGCAGACCCGCGACTACATCTTCGTAGGCGACGTGGTCCGGGCCAACCTGCTTGCCGCCGGACTTCGACTGCCCGAGGGCACGGGGCTCGACAGCCGCGGGTTCAACGTCGGCACCGGCGTCGAGACGAGTGTGAACCGGCTGGCGGACATCCTGGAGTCCGTCTCCGGACTCCGGCACGGACGCAGCTTCCGGGCGGCTCGCAAGGGGGAACTGCGCTACAGTTCACTCGATCCCTCGCGCCTCCAGCGCGCGGGCTGGGCCCCGGGGACGTCGCTCGCCGACGGCCTGCGCGAGACCTTTCGCTGGATCCAGAGTCGTTCCGCCGCTGCCACCTTGACCGAGGGCGCCGTTCCGACGGCACCGGAGGCCACTTCATGATCGACCTGCTGCTCCTCCTGCAGACTCGTGTTCCCCCGGAGTCCGCGATGGACCTCATCTTCCGGGGCTCCCTTCCCACCCAGATCATCCTCGTGATTCTGGTGATCTTCTCGGTCATGAGCTGGGTGATCATCTTCTGGAAGTGGAAGCTGTTCAGGGAGATCCGGCAGGAGGGAGATCGGTTTCTCGAGGCGATGGAGCGGGCACAACGCCTGGAGGACGCCTACCGGGTGATTCTGACCCTCCCGGACTCCCCATACGGAAGAGTCTTCCGGCAGGGAGTGAATTTTTTCTCGGAGTTGCGGCCGGGGGCGCTGCGCGAAGGGGCACCCCAGACCGATGGCCTGTCCCTGACCCAGCTCGAGACGCTGAGGATGGTGCTCGAGAAGGAGGAGGCCGAGGAGCGTGAGGAGCTGGGGGTGGGCCTCACATGGCTTGCCGTGATCGGGTCGATCGCACCCCTCCTCGGGCTCATGGGTACCGTGATCGGGGTCATGAACGCCTTCCTGGGGATCGTGGCGACCGGCTCGACGAACATCACCGCCGTGGCTCCGGGGGTGGCCGAGGCTCTGGTGACCACCGTCGTGGGGCTTGCCGTGGCGATCCCGGCCGTGATCGGCTTCAACTACTTCACGAGCCGGATGAATCTCGTCTCCGGAGAGCTGGAGGGCTTCTCGGCCGAGTTCATCGGGACGCTCGCCCGGGAGGGTCGGGTTTGACCCCCGGAGGTCGCCGGAGTCGTGCCCGCCGTCGCGGGGAGCCCTCGGCCCATGCCGAGATCAACGTCACGTCGCTCATCGATGTCGCGTTCACCCTGCTCGTGATCTTTATCATCACCGCGCCGGCGCTGCAGGGCGGGATCGAGCTGCAGTTGCCCGAGGCGCAGGTCCGCGCGATCACCGCCCAGGACGATCCGTTCATGGTCTCGATCAACGCCGAGGGGACGATCTACATTTCCGAGTCGCCCTTCACCCGTGAGGAGTTCCGGGCCGCACTGCCCCAACTGATGGATGCGTCGGGGGCTCGGGACGTGTACATCCGCGGCGATGCGCAGGCCACCCATGGCGTGGTGACGTGGGTGATGGGAATCGCCCAGGCGCAGGCCTGGGAACGGGGAGGGCAGCTGCTGATCGTCGCCGACTCGGAGACCGATGGCTGAGCAGATCCACGGGGAGGAATCGGTCCGGGGGGACCCAAAGACCCCATGCCGTCGTATCAACGAGTACCGATGACGCCTTCCGAGATGGATCCCCGACGCCCGGGCCGCAGGCCCCTGTTCACCTCCATCGCGCTTCACGTGGTGGTGGTGCTCGTTGCGCTCTACGCTCACCACAAGGCGTTCGAGCCGATCGAGTTCGTGGCGTACCAGGTCGAGATGGTGGCCTTCGCTCCCGAGGACCTCGAGGACTTCAGCCTTCCAACGACTGACGACCTGGTGATCGAGACGCCGGACGAGCCGGCGCCCGTGGAGCCCGAGCCGGTGGCGGAGCCGGACCCGCTCCCCGAGCCGGATCCACTCCCTCCGCCCGATCCCGACCCGGATCCGCTGCCGGACCCTCCACCGGAGCGGGATCCGCCCCCGGATCCCCCGGCGGACCCACCGGCCGAGAGGCCGCCTCCGCAGACCGAGGCGGAGGATGTCGCGAGTCAGGACGTGAACATCCGGATGGAAGGGTTACGGAGGGATTTTCCCCAGTATTACGCGGAAATACAGACTGCGGTGGCGCGATGTCTCCGAGAGCCCCCCGGGGTCACCGGGGTCACCGCGGTACTGAGATTCGAGATTCACAGGGACGGTTCGATTCCGGGGCGGAGCATCCGGATTCATCAGCCGTCGGGGAACTCCAGGTTCGATATTGCCGCGGTCGGAGCCGTGGAATGCGCCGGGGCCGGACGTCTGGGGGCCCTGCCGGCCGAATTCCCGGTCGACGTGCTCCAGGTGGAATTCAGATTCAGCCCGAGAGGGGACGAATACGATGCGTGATCAACGAATGGAAGGCGTTCTGCGGCGATGGACGTTCCGAGTCCTCGGAGCACTGCTGCTGTCCGGCACGATGTTCACTCCGGGCCTCATGGCACAGGACATCGAGGAGCGTTTCCCCGGGGTGTCACTCGGCATCACCTACGACGGCAGGCAGGCGGCAACTCTCGCGATTCAGCCCTTCACCGGTCGTCTCGGTGGCGAGAACGTCGCCCCGCGGGTTCAGAATATCATCGGGAGGGATCTCCGGTACTCGAACCGCTTTCAGGTGCTCGATGAACTTCCCGCGTCTCTTTCGGCCGACGAGGTCGACTACGGGCTCTGGGACCAGATGCAGGCCGACTACCTGGTGACCGGTCGGGTCGAGGGCGCAGGGACCACCTCGACGCTGATCCTCGAACTCCATGACGTGGTGTACCGGGAGGTCGTGGACCGGGGCCGCTTCCCCCTGCCGAACCCGGAGAGTGCGGACTTCCGCATGGCCGCTCACGTGGCGGCCGACGCGGTGGTGATGTGGGCCACCGGGGAGCCCGGGATCGCCGCCACCCGCATCATCTTCTCGCAGAGGATGGACGACGGGAACCAGGATCTGTGGATCGTCGACTCCGACGGCGAGAACCGCAGGCGTCTGACCAACCACCAGAGCATCTCGATGTCACCCGACTGGTCGCCGGACGGAAGACGGGTCGTGTATCTGTCGTATCGCACGGGGCTCCCCCGGATCTACGAGCTGAACCTTGAAACCGGCGCCGAGAAGATGGTTCCGGCGCCCCGAGCGGGGGATTACCTTACCCCGGCCTACACGCCCGACGGAGAATCGGTGGTCTTCTCGATCGTGGGAAGCGGACGGTCCGGACTATTCAGCTACAACCTTGCGCGGGATTGCTGCTTCGCGAATATCAGCGAGGGGGCGTACGAGGACATGTCTCCGACCTTCTCACCCGATGGGTCGAGAATGGCATTCAGCTCGAACCGCCTCGGGGTGGGGGCCCCTCAGATCTATGTCCGCCCGACCAACGGGGGCTCCGCCGAACTTCTCTCCCCATATGCCTTCGGCCGTCCGGGGTATTATACTTCCCCCGAGTGGTCTCCACTCGGGAACCGGGTCGCCTACCACGGTCGCGTGGAGCGACGTGGAGTACACCAGATCCTGATCTCGGAACTGGACCAGCGCAACCGGATCGTCCGGGTGACGAGCGAGGGAGTGAACGAGGACCCGAGCTGGGCTCCCGACGGACGACATCTGGTTTTCGTGGGGGAGCGAAGTTGGGGGCGCGGTCTCTTCATCGTCGATGCGGTGACTGGAAATGTCCGGACTCTCGTTTCGGGCGTGCGTGCGAACGTACCGTCATGGTCTCCATCGCTGGCACCGAGGATGGCGGAAGATCGGTAAAGCCGGACGTGTCAACCGTTGCGGCCGGGAACCCTTTGGTGTATATGAATGAATGGATAGTCCTCACTGCCGGTTCATTCCGGAGCGAGGGGCATCGGTCATCGGAGGGGAGACCTCCTTCGGGGCCATCGATCGAGTGAGATCAAGAGTTCACAGGTTGGACCCATCACCTTCCCAGGAGAAATGATGCACTACCGCCGTCTCTTCTTCGTGTTCGCGGTGCTCGGCGCCGTGACCCTCGGCGCCTGCCGCCGCGAATCTCCGGAGCCCCCGGCACCGCCGCAGGAGCAGCCGGATCCGGGCCCCGACATGGATTCGCTGCAGCGCGTGCAGGACTCCATCGCCGCCGCCGAGGAAGCGGCCCGCCGCCAGGCGGAGCTCGAAAGGGCTCAGGCCGACGCCCGGGCCACGCTCGAGCAGATGGTGTTCTTCGAGTACGACGAGTCCGCCATCACGCCGCAGGCTGAGCAGGTTCTGCGTCAGAAGGTCTCGATCCTCGAGGCCAGCCCCAACGTTCGGATCCGGCTCGAGGGTCACACGGACGAGAGAGGATCGGTCGAGTACAACCAGGCTCTGGGCAACCGACGGGCCGAGAGCGTTCGCGCCTTCTTCGTCCAGTTCGGTCTTTCCTCGGATCGGTTCGAGACGACCTCCTACGGTGAAGAGCGACCGCTCGTTAACCGCAGCGATGAGGCGGCCTGGGCTCAGAACCGTCGCGTCGAGTTCGTCATCACGGCGGGCGCGGACCAGATCAACCCGCCGAGCATGTGATCGATTCCTTCGGGGATCGTTCCAACCGTTCAGGTGCTGAACAGGAGTAGTAGAGATGGCTGAGACCCCTTCCCCCCCCACCGACTTCACGCGGCTCCATCGGCGAGATCGGAGGAGAGGGGGAGGGGTCCGCCTGCTCCTGGGGGTCACTTTCGTCCTCCTCGCCTCGGGGTGCGCCACCAAGGCGGACATCCGGGACCTGGGCGCGGACATCCGGGTGCAGAACGACCAGCAGCGGGAGTTGATCCAGGAGTTGCGGCAGGAGCAACGCGCGCTGAACGACTCCGTCCGGACACTCAAGTCCGCTCAGGCGGACATGCGAGGTACGCTCCTTCAGCGGATCGCGACCCTTCAGACCGAAGTGGAGCTGCTACGGGAACTGACCGGTCTCTCCCAGCAGGAGCTGGCGGCGATGCGAGACCAGCTGGCGAGCCGGCCGGCGGCCCCGGGCCCCGCCGGAGGTGGATTCTCCGGACCGGAGCAGACCGGCGAGGCGGCGGAGCTGTACGATGAATCGCTCGACCAGTTCAGGCGGCGTTCCTACACCGCGGCCCGGATCGGGTTCGACGAGCTGATCGAGCGATACCCCAATCATGCCCTGACCCCGGAGGCCCGGTTCTACATCGGCGAGATTCTGGTCGAGCAGGGTGAGCCCGAGGATGCGATCGAGGCCTTCCGGAGGGTTCAGGAGTATCACCCCTCGGCGGAGCGCGTTCCCGACGCACTCTATCGGATCGGCCGGCTCTACTACGAAGCCGGGGAGTCCGAGCGGGCCCGGGAGTACCTCGAGCGTGTCGTGAACACATGGGGAGACGCGGGGGTCGCAGACCTGGCGCGTCAGCTTCTTCAGCAGATCGGGTGAACCCCACCGAGGGTCCTGACGGATCCCGCCCACCGCCCGTTCACATGAGCGGGCCGAGCACGGGTCATTTGCACGGTCCCTCCCACCGCTGAGCACCCATGCGTTGCCCTTCCTGTGATTCTCCCGAGAACCGTGTCGTCGACACCCGTACGAGCCGGGGGGGACGTGCGGTTCGTCGGCGCCGGGAGTGCTCTGACTGCGCGACCCGCTTCACCACGTACGAATATGTCGAGGAGCGTCCGGTTCAGGTGCTCAAGCGGGATGGGAGCACCGAGGAGTTCGATCGGGCGAAGTTGCTGCATGCGATCCGGACTGCCTGTGCGAAGCGTCCGGTCTCGATGACCGAGATCGAGACGATCGCCGACGGGATCGAGGACCGTATCACCCGCGAGGCCGGCGTCGAAGTCCAGAGCTCCCTGATCGGTGAGCTCGTCATGGATGGCCTGAAGCCTCTCGACCGCGTGGCCTACGTACGCTTCGCTTCGGTGTACCGCAACTTTCAGGATGTCGACGAGTTCCAGGAGTTCGTCGACGAGATGAACGAACGGGGCCGCCGAGAGCTTCAGGAGAAGCACCAGGCCGAGTTCCCCTTCTGAACCCGGAGCCGGGCAGAATGCCGCGAAGGCCGCCGAATCCCATCGGGGAGATGCCATTTCTCGATCATCTGGAGGAGCTGCGCTGGCGGCTGTTCTGGTCGATCGTGGCCGTGGCCGTAGGGACCGTCGTGGGCTTTCTGGTCGTCCAGTATTTCGGGGTTCTCGAACTGCTGATTCGACCGGTCCGCCCCTTCCTGACGGGCGACGAGTTGATGTTCTTCAATCCGGCAACCCCGTTCTTCGTCACCCTGAAGCTCGCCCTGGTCGTGGGGATCATTCTGGCGGCTCCCGTTGTAGTGTACCAGGTCTGGGCGTTCTTCTCGCCCGCGCTGGAAGCGGAGGAGAAGAAGGTCGTCGTTCCCAGCCTCTATTTCGGGCTCTTCCTCTTCTGTGCGGGAGTGGCCCTGGCGTACTTCTGGGTGCTTCCGCTGGCGCTCCTCTTCCTCATGGGGTTCCAGCAGGAGTTCCTTCAGTCCGCGATCGAGGTCGGAGAGTATCTTGGCTTCGTGACCCGACTGCTGGTGGCGTTCGGACTCGTGTTCGAACTACCGGTCGTGGTCATGATTCTCTCTGCGCTGGGCCTGGTGACCCCCGCGTTCCTGAAGGAAAAGCGCCGGCACGCGATTGTCGCCATCACGATTCTGGCCAGCCTGGTAACCCCGGGAGATCTGGCCTCCACGCTCCTGATGATTGGTCCCATGTTGATCCTCTACGAAGTCAGCATCTTTCTCTCCAGCGTCATCTACCGACGCAAGTGGGAGCGTGAGCGCGCCGAAGAGGAGCGCCTGAAGCCCAGGACCGATCCGCCGCCGGGATCGGTGGAGGCCCAGGGATGAGGCTGTGGGCGATCGGATTCGTGTTGGGAGCCCTCCTCCTGAGTCCCGGGGCCTCGGTCCTGGGTGCGAACGGGGGCGTGGGGGTTGACGTCCCGACGACGGGGCTCGTCCTGGCGCAGTCGGCGTCCGACACGCTGACGACCCGTGCCGATTCGGTGCGGGCACGAATTCTGGATCGAGTGCGGCGCAACGGTGCCCTGCCTCCAGTGGACTCTCTTCCGCCCGACCAAGCGGGTGATCCGGACCGGGTCGCGCCTCCGGGCGCGGATCCCACCACAGAGCCCGGTGCGGGCCCTGCCGCCCGCGGCGCCGAATCGACCCGGACTTCCCCGCAGGCCCGACTTCCGTCGGGCGCCGACTCGATCATGCAGGCACTCTCGCGACTGCCGGGCTACAACATTGCCACCTATTCGGGAGCAAGGGCCGACTTCACCGCGATCGACCGGCGCCTCACCCTGACCGGATCCTCGGACAACGCAGCCCGTTTCTCCGGGGAGGGCGTTCAGGTCGAGGCCGATACCTCGATCGTCTACGACGAAGCCTCGGGGCGGGTGCGTACGATCGGCTCCACCCTTCTCACCTCGCAGCGCGGGGATCCGGTCCGTAGCTCGTCGATGGTGTACGATGTCCCGACCCAGAGGGCTACGGCTCGGGACGCGGAGACCACGTATTCCGAGGGAGGGGGCAACTGGATCGTGCGGGGCAACCTGGACTCCGTTCAGGACGGCCTCCTCTTCGGCAGCAACACCCGGTTCACATCGTGTGATCACGATCCGCCCCACTCGTACTTCGAGGCCGAGGCGATGAAGATCGTGGCGGACCGAGTCCTCGTCGCCCGCTCGGTCCGGCTCTATTTCGACGATGTGCCGGTGGCCTGGCTGCCCTTCATGGCGCAGCCGATGCAGTCCGGTCGATCGAGCGGAATCCTGACGCCCCGGTTCTCGGTCAACGACATCGTGCGCACGTCGGCCGGATACAACCGCCGGATCTCGAACGTGGGGTTCTTCTGGGCGATGTCGGACTATTCCGACGCATCGCTGGCCATGGACTGGTGGTCGAACCAGTATACCGCGCTCACGGGATCGCTGCGGTACCGGTGGGCCCGCCAGTTCCTGCAAGGCGACGTTTCGATGCGCCGTTTCTGGCGTGACACCGGCGCCCGGGACTTCGCCATCTCGACCCGCAACAACTGGGAGGCCACGGAGCGCACCCGCGTCTCTCTCTCGGGCAACTACGTCACGAACACGGGTCTCGTGCGGCAGACCTCGCTCGACCCCCGTGAGCTCACCTCGTCGATCGACTCGAATGCCGGTCTCCAGCATCGGTTCGGGTGGGGAAGCCTCTCGGTCTCGGCCCGTCGCCAGCAGTTCCTGAGCGACGACCGGCTCGAGATGACCCTGCCCAACGCATCGCTGTCGCTGAACACCCGTACCCTCTTCTCGGCGCCGCCCCAGCAGGCAAGTTGGTACAACAACGTCTCGCTGAGTGGATCGACGAGCTTCAGTCGCGATGTGCGGGAGTTTCCGGTCCAGCCCGATACGCTCTTCCGCTTCAACCGGGCCGACAACACCCGTACGCAGGCTCGCGCCCGCGGTTCGATCGGTCTGGGCAGCCTCAGTCTCTCGAGCCAGGTGAACTACCGCGAGACCGTCTTCCCCGAGGTGCCGGCGGAACTCCTCGAACCGGGTGCCGACGGAATGGCGGTCCTGCCGGGCTTCGGCCCGGGCTCCGGCTTCGCCCCCGGGCCGACCGGGTCTTCGTTCTCGAGCGTGCACCCGCAGACCGGAGAGCTCGTGGCCTTCAGCGACGCGACCGCAGACTGGAATGTCTCGCTGGGATATCAGCAGCGTCTCATGGGCAACAGCACGATCACCCCGTCGCTGAGCCTGAGTGGAAACCTCGCGCGCGTCGACAGCATTCCCGACGCGACCGCCTTCGTGACGGCCCCCACGCGGCTCAGCCTCGGGGTGGGCGCACGGACCGAGATTTTCGGTTTCTATCCGGGCTTCGCTGGTTTCGAGGCCATCCGCCACAAGCTTTCTCCGGGAATCAACTACAGCTACTCTCCGGCGACCGAGCCGACCGCGCTCCAGGATCGAGTGTTCGGATCCAGGAATCTCAGGGTCCAGAACCAGGTCAGCCTCACGTTGAACCAGACCTTCGAGGCGCGGGTCCAGGAAGAGGAGCGGGAGCCCGAACCTGCACGGCCGGGTGCCACCGAGCCCGCAGATGCGCTGGATCCCGCGGCGGCCCTGCCCCCCGGAGAGGACGATCCCGATGTTGAGGCCGAGGACCCGCTCCCCCTCCTCTCCGAGGATCCCGATTCCGACGAGATGGAAGGGGTCGGAGATCTCCCCGACGACGACCCCACGGACGACGACGGGCCGCGGCGCGCGCCCCAGTCCCGAGTGGTCACCCTCCTCGGCCTCAACACCTCTGCGGTGGCGTACGACCTGGTCCAGGCGGACTCGACCGGTCGTTTCATCGACGGTTTCACGACGACGCGCCTGACCAACACCGTTCGCTCCGACTACCTGCGGGGACTCAGCCTCTCCTTCGCGCACTCGCTCTTCGAGGAGCCGGCGGTGGGATCGGAGGGGGAGCTTCGAAGGTTCGCCCCGCACCTCGAGCAGCTCTCCGTGGGGTTCTCGATCGACCACCGCTCGGGGATCGTTCGCAGGGTGGCGAGTGTTCTCGGCATCGAGCCATCGGAGCCGTCCGATGCCGGGCCTGGACCGGGTCAGCCGGGAGCACCCGAGGGAGCCGCCGGTGGGTTCGACGACGATGACGACCCCTTCGGTGGATCCGACGGGTTCGACGAGAATCGTGTCATGCCGGGCTCCTCGGCGGGCCCCTCGGCAGCGGGACCTCGACGCCAGGGTTGGGATGCCCGTCTCTCCTATTCGCTGCGGCGCCCGCGCCCGGCGGCAGGGGCTCAGCAGCCCGGATCGACGGCGCTGCGCTCGCAGATGGTCTCCGCCTCGCTCTCCTTCCAGCCAACCCCGAACTGGGATGCGACCTGGCAAACGACGTACGACGTCGAGGAGGCCCGCTTCAACGACCACATCCTCCGACTGCGGCGCGACCTTCACGAGTGGGAGGCCTCCTTCGGCTTCCGGCAGACGGCCAGTGGTAACTGGAGCTTCCAGTTCGATGTCTCGCTGAGGGCGAATCGGGACCTGCGCTTCGACTACGAGCAGCGCAACGTCGACGGGCGACTCGGTGGCCCCGGTGAGGGCCTGCCCGCAGGGTTCTGATCGGAGCCTGTTTCCGACTGAGGCCCGCTGATCTCGCGTGCGGACGCAGGGTGTCCTGAACGGAGGACACCTCGCTCGGCTCCACCCCCGGGAGGCGTTGCTGACAGGGGCGATGGGTCGAGTTCTTCCCGGCATGCCTCCTGCACTGAGGAGTCGGCAGGGCGTCCGGCGGAAGGAAGTTGTTCGCCGGCAGGCCGACCCAGGAGTCCCCACGCGAGTTCGCCCGCTTCGAAGGAGTCGAACCATGTTGAGCCCAAGCTTCACCCGTCGAATTCGCAGGGCCGTCCTGCTCCCCGTGCTCGTCATCCTGATGGCCGGATGTGACGACGTCGGAACCACATGGTCCGGCGCCGGCCCGGCTCCACCGGTCGATCTTCAGGTCTGGTATTACGCACAGGCCGTGAACCTTCAGTGGGAACTGCACCGGGGGTGGGACGGCGAATCCTTTCGCGTCTACGCGAAGCGCACCACGGATCGGGATTATTATCTGGTCGCCGACGTGAGCAACTGCCGCGACGGCGTCTGCTCCTACTCCGATATCAATCTGAGTCCGGGCCGAAGTTACGAGTACTACGTGGCGTCGTTCGACTCACGGAGCGGAGCGGAGACGGCGAGCGACTTCGCGGTCGAGGTCTTCGTTCCGCAGCCGGTGGCTCCCCCCGCACCGGGGAGCATCGATGCGGTTCCCCTCGACAACGCGATCTTCCTGAAGTGGGATGACCTCGCGAGATCGGCCGACGACTTCGCCTTCTACCGCGTGTACCTGGAAGGTGGGGACGGCGAGGTCGTCTTTCTGGGCGAGACCGATTCCGAGGGGTTCCTGGATCTCCTGGTCGAGAATGGGAACACCTACGGGTACTTTGTGACCTCGGTCGATGATCTCGGTCACGAGAGTGGTGGGAGCGTGCTGGCCGAGGGGACGCCCCGACCCGACTTTCACGGGGAGTTCATCTACGCCTTCGAGGATCGCCCGGCGCTCTCCGGGTTTCGGTTCCAGGACTCCGAGGCGACCGACCCGATCGTTCCGGGCTCCAGCGGCGACCGACACTTCCGTATGGAGGTCGACAGCGAGGGCTGGTGGCTCGTGCCCGGCCCGGGGGTCGAAGTGCACGGCGAGGCCTTCCCCACCACGGCCCTTCGGTGCGGACCGGCGGCCGATGCCGGATGCACCGATCTCAGGTTCGCCCCGGGTGGAGGGTATCACCAGGGGGACCTCGCGATGACCTCGGGATACAGCTATGTCCTGCGCGTTCCCGCAAGCGGCGGGCAGTGGAACTACGGGGTCATCCGTGTCACCCATGTCGGCTTCGCCCAGGACGGTGCGATCGCGCTCTTCGACTGGGCATTTCAGCTGCAGCCCGGGAATCCGGCGCTCTCCACGATCGGGGAGCGCTCCGCCCGCTGAGCGAAGCGCGGTTGCCGTCGGCGGTCCGGGCGGGGGCCTGATCTTGTTGTGCCCACTTCGCCCGGACGCTATACTCCCGGCCTATGATGCCCGTCCTGGAGGCGGTGCCCAACCTCAGCTTCGGGCGGGATACGGCGTTGCTGGAGCGATGCGTCGAGCTCGTGGCCGGGGAGGGTGCGGAAGTCCTCGATTACTCCTCGGATCCGGACCACAACCGTTCGGTGCTGACCTTCATCGGCGCTCCACCACGCGTGGAGTCGGCGGCGGTCGCGCTGGCCCGGTGGGCTGCGGGCGCGATCGACCTTCGTGACCACACGGGAGTCCATCCCAGAGTTGGCGCCCTCGACGTCCTTCCTTTCGTTCCCCTCGCCGGTCTCGACATGACGGATGCGGTCCGCTCCGCGCGCCGCGTCGGGGCCCGGATCGCCGAAGAGGTGGGGATTCCCGTATATTTCTACGGCGAAGCATCGACGCCTCCGCGGAGACGACTGGCCGACCTTCGGAGAGGGGGATTCGAAGCTCTCGTCGCCGACGCACACTCGGGATCGGGAGAGACCCGGCGCACGGCGCCCGACCTCACTCCGGGGATCCGGGTGCATCCGACCGCAGGGGTCGTCTGTGTCGGCGCACGACCCCTCCTGCTGGCCTGGAATATCGATGTGGAGGGGCTCGAGATGGCGGCGCTGAAGCGGATTTCGGCCGAGCTGCGAGGGAGCCGCGGAGGCATTCCGGGGCTTCAGACACTCGGACTCGAACTGCCCGGTCAGGGTCGGATGCAGATTTCGATGAACCTGGAAGACGCCGGCCGGCGCGATGCCTTTTCGGTGTTCCGACGGATCGAGGAGAGGGTCGAGGTCGAGGGTGGGCGGCTGGCCGGAACGGAAATCATCGGGATGTGTCCCGATGAACTGGTGGCCCGGGCCGGTGCCGATCGGCTGGCGACGCTGGACCGGACCCCCCCGAAGGTTCTATCCTCTCGGGTGGCGGAGCATCGCGTAGCACGCATCGCGAAAGTGGCCGGGCGGGTGCTTGAGGCCGCGCGAGCCTCGGTGGACCCGATTCCAGCCGCGCTGAATGACGAACTCACACGACTCTCCGAGGAGCTCTCGAGCTCGAGGGAGCAGGACGAAACCGGATGAAGATCGACACCCTGAAGCAGCAGGCGAGAGAGCACGAGTTGGCTGAGGAATGGGGAAAGGCCCTTTCCCTCTACCGGCGAGCGGCCGACGCCCTCGAAGAGGCCGAGGAGCCGGATATCGCCCTCCTGAACCGGATGGCGGACCTCCAGGTGCGCAATGGCGACATGGATGCCGCAATCGAGACGTACGACGAGGCGATCGACCTCTACCTGGAGTCGGACCTGCCGAACAATGCGATTGCGATCTGCCGGAAGATGATCCGCAACGCCCCAGGGCGTCCCGAGATCTTTCGCCGTATGGGTGAAATCCGTGCGAAGCAGGGGTTCGTGGTCGACGCTCGGCAGAGCTACCTGACCTACGCCGAGATGATGGAGGCTCGCGGTGAGCGCGATGTCGCGCTCAAAGGGCTGAAGGAGCTGGTTACCCTGGTCCCCGATGACGTCGAGACCCGGATGTTCCTGGGAGAACAGCTCATCTCGTCGGAGCGCGTGGAGGAAGGGGTCTCCCACCTGCTGCACGCCTGGAAGGTGCTTGAGCGGGCCGGAGCTGACGAGCGGTCGGAGGAGCTCGCGGAACGGATCCGTGCGGTCGACCCCGAGGTGAGGTTCCCGAGTCCGGACACCATCCCGGAGGACGCGAGCGGTATGGGGGGAGAAGCGGACGAGGACCTCACCGGGATGGACGCCTTCGAGTCCACGGGGCTCGGCGGGATGGAGCTCTCCGACGACGAAGTGATCGAGGTGGAGCCCGCGGAGGGTCTCTCCGACGACTTCGGTGGCGATTTCGACGAGGAATTCGACGACGGCTTCCACCTGGCCGATGACGACCGACCGTCGGACCTGCAGCTCGAGTCGGCCCAGTTGGAGGACGACGAAGAGGTGTACGAGGACCCCGAGCCTTCACCCGTCGACGGGTTCGAGTCGACCGGCGGAGACTTCGAATTTAATGCGGTCGAGACGGGTGGGGTGGGAACCGGGGACCTGGACGTCGACGACGAAGACGACGTACCGGAATCCGAGGAGCCTCTGCCGCTCCTGGGTGCCGAGGACGAGTTCGACTTCGGGGGTGCGGATGAGGCCGCGCCGGGCGAGGGGGAAGGGGACTCACTCAAGGGGATCCGGGAGCGCATCGCGACCGATCCCGATGACCCGGACCGCCATGAGGAACTGGTGGAGTTCGCCTACCGAACCAACGACCGGGGTCTCCTGCTCTCCGCCTTCGTGGGGCTCGCCGGTGCCCTGGCGCGCTCGGGCTCGATGGAGAAGGCCACATCGGTCTACGAGCAGGTGCTGCAGCTGGACCCCAGCCACCCGGTCGCTCTCGATGCCCTGGGACGCTCCGTCGAGCCGGTCGGGTTCGACGAGGGCCCCGTCGCCATCGAGTCCGGCGAAGAGATCGAGATCGAATCCGGGGAGTCGTTCGAAACCCTTGAAGTCCTTCCCGAGGATCCGCCCCCGATCCCGACCTCCGAACCCGAGACCCCTCCGGCCGAGACGTTCGTGGACCTTGGAGCGATGATCCTCGATGACGATGAGGTCGGGACTACGCGTTGGGTCGCGCCCGGGCATGAGCCGAGTGGCGACGAGGGGATGGATTTTGCGAGCATGCTCTCGGACTTCAAGGACAAGGTGGCCCGAAACCTGGATCACGAGGACAGCAGCTCCCGGTACGACCTGGGTGCAGCCTACAGGGAGATGGGACTTCTGGACGAGGCGATCTCGATGTTTCAGGCGGCGCTTCGGGCAAAGCCCGCGCACCTGGGTGCAATCGAGATGATGGGGCAGTGTTTCCTCGACAAGGATGAGCCGAAGATGGCGGCCCGGGTTCTCTCCCGGGCGCTGGAACTCCCGCGTCCGATTGAGGACGACCTGCTCGGGATCTACTACTATCTGGCGGTGGCGCACGAGCGCGCCGGGAACCCCGACGATGCGAGGGAGTTCTATGAGAAGGTCTTCTCCCTCGACATCAACTTCAAGGATGTGACGGAGCGCTTGAGGGGGCTCCGATGACACACCCGCCTCCGCTTTGTCCTCCGCCCCGGTCGGAACCATGAGTCACGCCACCACTGTACCGCCCTCCGCCACCTCCCGCCTGGTTCCGATTCAGGAGCCGGTCAAGGATCGGCTCGACGGAGTGATGGACGAGATCCAGCGGATCGTCCTGAGCGACTTCGACATGATCGAGGAGGTCAACGACGTTCTCCTGAGGATGCGTGGGAAATTCTTTCGGCCGACCCTTCTCCTACTCGTCAACGAAGTGGGGGGGCACCCCCATGAGGACGCGGTATCGCTTGCGGCCGTCGTGGAGCTCGTTCATCTGGCGACGCTGGTCCACGACGATGCGGTGGATCATTCGGTGCTCCGGAGGGGGATGCCGACCGTGAATCACCTCTGGTCGCATCAGGTTGCCGTGATCACCGGGGACTACCTGTACTCTCGGTCGGTCATGGAGTTGGCTCGACTGGGACGTCTCGAGGCGATCCGATCGCTGGCCAGGGCTTCGAACGAGATGAGCGTGGGCGAACTGCGCCAGCTGACCTCCTACGACGCCCTCGATTTCACCGAAGACGACTACACGCGTCTCATTTCGTGCAAGACGGCGTCTCTCATGGCGGCCGCCTGCGAAATGGGGGCAGTCGTGGGGCTGGATCGTTGGAGGGACGCCTTTCGACGCTACGGCCAGGCGCTGGGGATGGCCTTTCAGGTGGCCGACGACCTCCTCGACTACGAAGGCTCGGAGGCGGTGACGGGCAAGCCCGTCGGCCACGATCTTCGGGAGCGGAAGGTGACCCTTCCCCTTGTGGAAACCCTGCGGGTGGTCGATGACGCCGGGCGGGATCGAATTCGGAGCTTCTTCACCCTGCTCGATCCCACCGATGACGAGATCGAAAGGATCGTGACGATCGTGCGGGAGTCGGGAGGGCTGGAGTACGCTCGAGGCCGTGCCAGATTCTATGCCGATCAGGCGGCAGCGGCCCTCGATGAAGTGGGAGCCGAAGGCGAGGCGATGGATGCCTTGCGAGCTGCGATCACGTATGCAATCGAACGAAGTCGTTGAAGAGGTCCGAAGTGCGGACGCACACGCCGAAACGTGAGGATTGGGGAATGGGGAGAGTGAGTACGTGAGTCACCTGCTGGACAATCGACGACGGGGGAACTCGAGGGTCGTGTGGATCCTGATTCTGGGACTCTTTCTGGGGGGACTGCTGTCACGGCTGAGTGAACTCTTTCTTCCGGACAGCGCGGCCCGGGACTTTCTCATTACTTCGGTGGCGGCTTCGCTGGGTCCGTTTCACCTGGACCTGGTCGCGGTCGCGATCACGCTCGGACCACTGGTCCTGAGCCTGAATGTTTTGACCCTGGTGGGCATCGCGCTGGTCGCGACGGTCTCCAGATCTTTGATCTGATTCAGTACGTTCCCCTTTGGAGGGAGGCGATAGACAATGTTTGGTGGCCTTGGAATGCCCGAGTTGGTCTTGATCTTTCTGGTGGTCCTCCTCTTGTTCGGGGCGAAACGCCTGCCGGAGATCGGCTCCTCGCTGGGCAAGGGGATCCGGGAGTTCAAGGGCTCGCTTCGCGAACTGGAAGGAGAGATGAAGCTTCCGGAGGACCGGTCCTCGGACCGGAAGGAAAAGGATGACGACTCCTCCTCCGACGACGAGAACAACGGGGAGCCGCGCCGGCTGACGACGTCGAAGTAGACGCGGGCCGGACACAGGAGTCCGAAGAGGACAACGCCGACGTTGAAGCCCTGCGGGAACCCGGCGGACGGGCTCGCGCAGGACTCCGGAATCTCCAGGCATGAACGAGGGCACCCCCCGTGAGGAGGGTGCCCTTTTCCGTTCGTTCGCCGTGACCTCCGGCGTACGATGGTGCGGATCGTCCGCCCGATCGGGAAAACGATCGGGGTCAGGTCAGGATCAGAAGAACATCGGGATCTGAGGTCCGTCGGAGGCTTCCTCGACCTGGCGATAGAACTCCGACCGGGCGTCGACAATCCGCACGGTCTCGCGAAGCCCTTCGAGCCAGAGCTGGAGTCGCTGCTGACGCATCTGAGCCGTCAGCTGGGCCCGCTGGAGATCCTTCTGTGCCTCCCACGCCTCGCGGCTGGCCTCCTCACGATCGAGCACCTGCATCACGAGCACCTGGTCCCCCCGACGAACCGGACCGGCGATTTCACCGACCGAACTCCCGAACGCCGCGCCGACTGCCGCGTTGGCCTGGCCCAGCCCGGACACGTTCTCCATCCGACTGAACATCCCCGTCTGGTTCAGCGAGAAGCCTTCGCGCTCCGCGAGTTCCTCGAGCGTCACCGAACCGTCCCGAATCTCCGAGACGTATCCGCGAGCGATCTCGAGAGTGCGCTCGGCCTTCTTCGACGACCGCAGTGTCTCCCGGATCTCGTCACGGACCTCGTCGAGCGACAGCGTGCGTGCCGGGGACTCCGAGAGAATCTCCAACATGTAGAAGGCATCTTCGGTCTCGAAGACCGGGCTCACGGCACCGACGCCCTCACGGTCCTCGAAGACCCACTCTTCGCCTTCGACGGCGACACCCACCCCGGCGAGAACGGCGAAGTCTTCGGTGATCTCACCCTCCATGACCGGCAGGTCCATCTCGGCAGCCGCCTGCTGCACGGTGAGATTCCGACCGAGCGCTTCCAATGAGTCGGCCATCGTCAGAAGTTCGATCTCCGAATCCGTGCTGCGCTCGAAGGGGATGAGGATCTGCCTCGCGCGGACCTGCCCGTCCTCGCGCGAGAGCACTTCGATGATGTGGTATCCCTGTTCCCCACGGATCGGCTCGCTCAGCTCGCCGATCGGGATCGTGAAGGCGACCTCCTCGATCGCGGGATCCTGCTCGCCTTCGGAGAAGGGCTCCATCTCTCCACCCTGCTGGGCCGAGGTCCGGTCCACACTCTCGAGCTGCGCCAGCTCTGCGAAGGGAGCCCCGTCGAGGATCTCCTGACGAATACTCTCCGCGACCTCGCGCGAGGCAATGGAGTCCGCGGCCGTGGGCGCCTGGTCCAGATACGTGTACCGCACATCGGCACTCGCGGGGACCCGGAAGCTCTCCTCGTTCTGACGATAGTACTGCTGGATCTCGTCGTCGGTCACGGTGACGTCGTCGTCGGCGACCAGGTTCTGCGGAGACAGCGCGATGAACTGGACGTCGACGCGTTCGTTCCGGTCGCGGAAGTCTCTCCAGAGCTCGCGGTCCGAGACATAGATCCCGGCCGTCACCTGCCGAAGCAGCTTCTCGCGCGGAATCGTCTCCTGATAGTACCGCACGAGCTCCTGCCGGAGCATCGGGTTCATCTGCATCTGTTGGGCGATGAACTGCTCGTAGAGCTGGAAGTCGAACCGACCGTCCTCGTCCTGGAACTGGGGGTCTTCCCGGAATTCGGGAAGGGGCGAGAACCGCGCCGCCTGCCGGATCTCGTCGTCGGTCACCCGAATCCCCCGGTTCTCGAGCTCCATCTGGATCAGGATCTGGTTGACCACCTGATTCCAGGCGAGGTCATCGATCTCTCTCTGCTGGGCAGGGGAGATCGGATCCTCCTGGGCTCTCTGCACCTGGTCGCGGATGTTGCTCTGGACCTGCTGGTACATTTGAGGAGTCACCGTGGTGCTGCCGACACGGCCCAGATCGCCACCGGCGGTCTGGCCACTCATGTCCATTCCCCATTCGAAGACCATGAGGGCGACGAACGCCAGCGCCGTCACCAGCATGATGATCTTCGTGTTTTGTCGCATCTGCCGCATCATGGCGCCACATTCCTCCTGCCCGGCGCGAACGTCGATCCCGGCGGGTGGAGCGGAATCCACCCAAGCCGGAAGGGAAACCCTAAGCTAACGGACCCGCGACCCCCTCTCAACCGCACGTGCGGTTGAGGAGGGACTCTTCGAGGGGTGTCCAACCACCCGCTGTGACGAATCCCGTTGACATGGTGATACCCCCGTTCGTTGACACCCGGTTCCGGGCGCGGGTATCTTGCCGCGACACCTACTTGAAGGGTGCGATGGCGTTCCACGACCATCTCGTGCGGTTCGGGATGGCTCGAAGATGGAGCGCGCCCGCGCCCGATCACCGACCCTAGCTCCGGGAGTCGAGCCCTTGTCTGAGGCCCTCGAAAACGAGATCCGGACCCTTCGAGCCCATTTCTGGTCCGAGCGGGATCCGGAGGGGCGGGCCTTCGCACCCCTCGCGGACGCCTACCTGAGAAAGGGCGACCTGGACGAAGCGCATGCGCTCCTCGAGGACGGCCTGGGTCGAATTCCGGACTTCACCTCCGGTCATCTGATCGCCGCGCGCGTGCATCGGGCGCGCGGGGACGACGAGGCGTTCCGAACGTCTGTGGAGCGACTTCTCGAGATCGACAAGGACAACGCCGCCGGACTCCGCCTCCTTGGAGAGCTCCGCGAGGTCGAAGGTCGGCCCCGGGAGGCTTTGGACGCCTTTCGCCGGGCGTTGGCGGCCAATCCCGAATATGACGATCTCGAGAGCCGGATCACCCGGCTCGAGATGGACGCGCCTGCCGAGTCGACCCGGCATTCCGAAACGGATGAGTCCGACCGTGCCGGGGGCGAGGCGGGGTCTGAATTCGAGTCCGACTCGGTCCCGGAGGTGGAGCGCGACGGTGTCGACGAACTGGAAGCCGAGCGCGCCCATCCCGCCATCGAGGACGACGCCTTCCAGCTCGACGACTTCGGAGCGGTGGAGCTGTCCGAAGAAGACGATCACTCGCAGGGCGACCCGTTCGACCTGGCCTGGGAGGAGCCCCCGGTTCCAGAGGAGGGGCCGGCCGAGGAGGATCCCTTCGACGAGGAGGCCTTTTCGGCAGACGACCCTTCGCCGCCCGACCCGGACGTCTCGACCGAACCCGAACTTTCGCCGGAGGCGACGCTGGAGTCGGAACGGGGGTCTCCGGTCCCGGAGGCCGCCGGCTGGTCTCCCGGCACCGGATCGTCGGCGCTTGCCGATGCCGACCGGGAGATTGTGCTCGAGGGTGAGCCTGCGGGGGAGCTTCCGCTTCCGGCCTCTGATCGTCCCGAGTTCGACCCTCCGGACTCCGAGGACTCCAAGGACTCCGAGGCGACCGGGGCGGGTCCCCGGGAGGACTCGCCCACGGTGACCCGGACGCTCGGGGAGCTCTACTTCAGGCAGGGACTCTCGATGCGCGCGATCGAGATCTACGAGGATCTGGTGCGCCGAAGCCCCGACGACGACGCCCTGAAGGAGCGGCTCCAGGAGATCCGCGGCGAGATCGATCTCCCGGTCGAGGACCACGCCGCGTCCGGCGTCGATGTCGAGGCGACCGAAGCGCTCGGCCTCGCCGAGGCGACGGCGGGGACCGGGGAGTCGACGACGGAGGAGGGCCTGGAGTTGGAGGAACGGGCGCCGCAATGGACGGACGAGGCCGACGAGGAACTCTCGCTCGAGGTGTCGACGCCCTTCGCCTGGAGCCGTGCGGAGCATCCGGAGGACGAGGAGCCGGTCGACGAGACCCCGGCGCCCGCGACAGGCCGGTCGATCGCAGACTATCTCGGGGACCTTCGTGCATGGGAGCCGGGTGCCATCCCGATCGAAGCGCTGGACCCGGAAACGGTCCCGATCGAGTCGCTCGCGCCCGGAGGCGCCTCCGGACACCTGGACCCCGAGGCGCCCGGATCGGCCTCCCGAAACCCCGACGACCAGGACGGGGCCGAGGATGGAGAGGGTGGGCTCGACGATTTTCAGGACTGGCTCCGGGGACTCCGATCGTGAGGGTCGGCGTGATCCACGGCCCGAATCTCGGGTTGCTGGGACGCAGGGAGCCCGAAACCTATGGGCGAAGGAGCCTGGAGGAGATCAATGCCGCCCTCGAAGAAGTGGCGGCGGAACTCGGAGCCGAACTCGAGATCCTCCAGACGAACCACGAGGGGGAGATTCTGGACTGGATCGAGACGATGGGAAATCGGGTCGATGGCTTCCTTGTGAATCCCGCGGCGCTGACCCACACCTCGGTCGCCCTGAGGGATGGGCTACTGGCGGTGGATCGGCCCTTCGTCGAGGTTCATCTTTCGAATCCGAAGGCTCGGGAACCCTTCCGACATCACTCCTACCTCGCCGATGTCGCGCACGGGGTGGTTTTTGGATTCGGCTCCGAAAGCTATCTTCTGGGGCTGAGGGGACTCTGCGCTCACCTGCACGGCTGACCGTCGCGGGCCCCGGTTCGACGTACGGAACCCATTCACACACTGTTCGACAATCCGGCACCTTTCACGAGGGAAAATATCACCAATGGCCTCAACGTCCGACTTTCGAAACGGAATGGTCCTGGACATCGATGGCGTCCTGTGGACCATCACTTACTTCCAGCACGTGAAGCCCGGGAAGGGGGGCGCCTTCGTCCGCACCAAGCTCAAGAACGTTCTCACGGGCCAGGTGGTGGAAAAGACCTTCCGGGCCGGAGAGAAGGTGAACGATGTGCGGCTCGAGCGCCGACCGGTGAACTACAGTTACACCGACGGGCAGCTCTACTTCTTCATGGACCAGCAGACCTTCGAGATGATTCCGATCTCGGGAGAGTTGATCGGCGAGGAACAGCTGAAGTACCTGAAGGAGAACATGGAGTGCGAGGGCCTGGTTCACGCAGGAAAGGTGATCTCGGTCGAATTGCCCGCCTTCGTCGAACTCAAGGTGACCCAGACCGATCCCGGACTACGCGGGGACACCGCGCAGGGAGGCTCCAAGCCCGCAACGCTGGAGACCGGTGCCGTGATCCAGGTGCCGCTGTTCATCGAGGAGGGAGAGGTTCTCAGAGTGGATCGTCGCGAAGACAAGTACCTGGAGCGAGTCTGATGATAGATCTGGATTTTGTAGAGAAGTTGATCCGCTCGATGGATGAGAGCAGCCTCGATTCGATCGAGATCGAACGGGGGGGAACCCGGATCCGACTGGCGAAGACCCCCAGTGGTTCAAGTGCCCCGATGCTCTATCCCGCCTCCCCTCCGGTGGCTCAGCCGTCGAACCCGGCTCCGGCGGCGGGATCGACGTCGAATCCGGGCTCGTCTGCGGCGGGCGGAGCGACGGCCACGGCGGGTGGCGGGGACGATTCGGCACCGGCAACGGACTCGAATCTGGTCGACATCACCTCGCCGATGGTCGGCACCTTCTACCGTTCCCCGTCTCCGGACGCGGATGCCTTCACCGAGAAGGGCGAGCGGATCTCGAAGGGCGACGTGCTCTGTATCATCGAGGCCATGAAGCTCATGAACGAACTGGAGGCCGAAGTCGAGGGCACGGTTCGCGAAGTCTGTGTCGAGAACGGGGAGCCGGTGGAATACGGCCAGGTGCTTTTTCGCATCCAACCCGACTGATCCCGGCAGCGAAGTCGCTCCAGTCTCTCTGACGCAAAGCGCGTCTCCTTAGACCCAAGGAAGGGGAAGGCCGCGGTGTTCAAGAAGGTCCTCATCGCAAATCGGGGCGAGATCGCCCTTCGAATCATTCGTGCGTGCCAGGAACTCGGCGTCGAGACCGTCGCCGTCTTCTCGGAGGCGGACCGGGAGTCGCTGCATGTCCGCTTCGCCGACGAAGAGGTGTGCATCGGGCCCGCGTCCTCGACCGAGTCCTACCTCAACATTCCCCGGATCATCGCCGCCGCCGAGATCACCGGAGCCGAGGCGGTCCACCCGGGCTATGGATTCCTGGCCGAGAATGCCGAGTTCTCGGAGATCTGCCAGAAGTCGAACCTGACCTTCATCGGTCCCACTCCGGATCAGATCCGGGCGATGGGGGACAAGGCGACGGCGCTCGACATGATGCGCAAGGCCGGGGTGCCCACGGTTCCCGGCTCGGACGGGCCTGTCGCCGATGTGGAATCCGCGCGGGAGCTCGCCGACCAGATCGGTTACCCGGTGATGATCAAGGCTTCGGCGGGCGGAGGAGGCAAGGGCATGCGGGTCGCTCCGGACCGCGACGCCTTCCCGCGCCTCTTCGATGCGGCGCGCAACGAGGCTCGCGCCGCCTTCGGGGACCCCACCGTGTATCTCGAGAAGTGCCTGCTCAAGCCGCGTCACGTCGAGATCCAGGTGTTCGGTGACCAGCAGGGACGGGTGATGCACCTCGGGGAGCGGGACTGCTCCCTGCAGCGGCGGCATCAGAAGCTGGTCGAGGAATCCCCCTCCCCCGCGCTCACCCCCGAACTGCGTGCATCGATGGGGGACGCGGCCACGAAGGCCGCCGAGGCCATCGACTACGTGGGCGCGGGAACCGTCGAATTCCTGCTCGACGAAGACGGGTCGTACTACTTCATCGAGATGAACACGCGGATCCAGGTAGAGCATCCCGTCACCGAGGTGGTGACGGGCTTCGACCTGGTGAAGGAGCAGATCCAGGTGGCCGCGGGCCAGCCGCTCTCCTTTCCCGACGAACCGCTCAAGCTCCGGGGGCACGCGATCGAGTTCCGGGTGAACGCCGAGGATCCCGAGTTCGGGTTCCGGCCCTCTCCCGGTCGGATCACGGCCTTCCATCCTCCCGGTGGCCCCGGAGTCCGGCTCGACACGCACGCCTACCACGGCTACATGGTGCCCCCGTACTACGACTCGCTTCTCGCCAAGCTGATCGTGAGTGGAAGCACCCGCGAGGAGGCTCTGGTTCGGGCTCGCTACGCGCTCAATTCCTTCGTGATCGAGGGGGTCAAGACGACGATCCCGTTCCTGGCCGAGCTGGTGAGCGATGAGCGGTTTCAGCGGGGAGAGGTCGACACCCGCTTCGTGGAGCGTTTCCTGGTCGAACGGGCGGAGGCGAGCAAGGCATGAAGGTCGAGGTCTACTTTTCGGCGACCGAGGCCGAGGGGCGGGATTACCAGGGGCGGACGGCGGTGGTGATCGACGTGATTCGGGCGACCACGGTCATGGTTCAGGCGCTGGCCTCCGGAGCGCGCGCCATCTATCCGACCCACTCCTCCGAGGAGGCGATCCGGCTGGCGAACTCGCTGGGGCGCGAGGACACCCTCCTGTGCGGAGAACGCAAGGGACTGAAGGTCGAGGGGTTCGACCTCGGCAATTCCCCACGGGAGTTCACCCCGAAGGCGGTCGAGGGTCGACGCCTCGTGATGACCACGACGAACGGCACCCGGGCCTTCCTCGCCGCACAGGGGGCGGAGCGGGTCCTCGCGGGATCGCTGCTCAACCTCTCGGCCACCACGCGTGAGGCGCTGAAGGCGGATGCTCTGACGCTGATCTGCGCCGGAAAGGAGGGGGCGTTTTCCCTCGATGACGCCCTCTGCGCCGGCCTGATCCTCCAGGCGATGGGGTCCGGGGTCCATGGCGAGGCTCCCGAGCTCGAGCTGAACGACCAGGCACGCGCTTCGCTCGCCTTCGCCGATGCCTTTCCGGGTGACGCGCCCTTCCTGCGTCGGACCGCGGCCGGGGCCGCCCTCATCGGGATCGGCCTCGACGAGGACCTGCAGGTCTGTGCCGACCGGGATCGGTACTCCCTGATCCCGGAGATGCACGATCGGATGATCCGGACGGCGAAGGAGACTTCCTGAACGTCGCCGGGGGATCCGGGGTGCGGGGCGTCGCGAACCGGAGGAGTGGTCGATGGTGAAGCCGGAGCAGCAACGCGAGATCCTGGGGGTCGTTCTCCTGGCCCTTTCGGCCTTCGTCCTCCTGGCTCTCCTGCCGATCCATCTGATCGGGGGACCCCTGCGGGACTGGTTCCCGTCGGGGAATCTGATCGGGGTGGCCGGGCGCTCTTTCCGGGACGGCGGGTGGGCCTTTCTGGGTGCGGGCGTCTTCCTTCTCCCCTTCCTGAGCGCGCTGCTGGGGCTCCGCTTCGGCGAGTGGATGGAGCGGGAGCGCTCGATCCGGATGGCCGTGCTCGCCGGTGGCCTTCTCCTGATCGTCCCCACCTTCCTGCATCTCGCTCCGGTACACCCGGGCTGGGGAGGGTGGCTGGGTGCACAGCTCGCGGCCCCCCTGCGCGGTGCTCTGGGCGGTTTCGGGGCCGGGCTGCTCGTCGTCGTTCTCTTTGCGGTCCTCACCCTCGCCACCCTGGGGTGGAACCCCTTCCGGCCCGTGCTCACCTGGGTCTGGAGCGGCGCACGCGAGGGGTGGACGAGAGGGGCCGACTGGCTCGAGGGCCGGGGGCCGCTCTGGAGCCGTGACCTGTCCGACGATCCTTCGGATTCCGGGGAGGACGATCCGGACGCGTCGAAATCGGGGCCTTCGAAGGCCTCCTCGAAAACCGAATCCCCCGAGGCGCACGACGATGACACCGAGCGCGAGGGAGGCTCCGAGGCCGACCTCCCCTGGGATGACTCGCCCGCCCGGGCGCTCGTCGACGGATCGGCGGTCGGGACGCCCGGAAGCCAGCTGGACCTGCTTCCCGACCCCCGCGACCCGAGGGAACTCGAAGGCGACGAACTTCCTTCGCTCGAGCTGCTCAAGGCGCCCTCGCGGAGGGGACGCCGGGACATGGAACGCGAACTCGACGCGCTGGGAGACGTCCTGGTCGAGAAGCTGCGGACCTTCAATGTCGAGAGCGAGATCGGGGGACGCACCACGGGGCCCGTCGTGACGCAGTACGAGGTGGTGCCCGCCCCGGGGGTGAAGGTGAACCGGATCGCGAACCTCGACGCCGATCTGGCGCTCGCGATGAAGGCGCGGACGATCCGGATCGTGGCTCCGATCCCGGGGAAGGGGGCGGTCGGGGTCGAGATCCCGAACCCCTCGCCCGAGATCGTTCAGCTGCGCGAGATCCTCGAGGCCGACCAGTTCACCCGCAGCCGGGCGGAGCTACCCCTGGCGCTGGGCAAGGACCTGCACGGCGAACCCTACGTGGCCGATCTGGCGAAGATGCCGCACGCGCTCATCGCGGGGGCCACGGGCTCGGGGAAGTCGGTCTGCCTGAACACCGTGATCACCTCGCTCGTCTATCGCCACACCCCCGAGACGCTGCGGCTCCTGTTGATCGATCCGAAGATGGTGGAGCTCTCGACCTATTCCGATCTTCCCCACCTGCGGCACCCGGTAGTGACCGACCCGAAGGACGCCGCGGGGGTGCTCAAGTGGGCGGTGCTCGAGATGGAGCGGCGGTACACCCTGCTCAAGGAGAACGGGGTGCGCTCCATCGGCGAGTTCAACCGCCGGCTCCGCAAGGGCAATACGATGCGCCGGGCGGAGCCCGTGGGCGAGGAGGGGGATCCGGACCGCTGGATCTACGACGACGGGGTGCTCCCCTTCATCGTGCTCGTGGTGGACGAGCTGGCCGACCTGATGATGTCGGTCCAGTCCGAGATCGAGAAGCCGCTAACGCTGCTGGCGCAGAAGGCCCGCGCGATCGGGATCCACCTGATCGTGGCGACCCAGCGCCCATCGGTGAACGTGATCACGGGGCTGATCAAGGCGAACTTCCCCTGCCGGATCGCCTTTCGGGTTGCGTCGAAGACGGATTCGCGCACGATCCTCGACCAGAATGGGGCCGACGCCCTGCTGGGCAACGGGGACATGCTTTTCCTGCCCCCGGGCGAGAGCAGCCCGATCCGGATGCAGGGGGCGTACATCGCGACCGCCGAGACCGACACCCTGATGGCGTGGTTCCGCGAGCTGCGGGAGCGCAAGCTCGACGAGGCCGGACTCGCGCCCCTCCCGCTCGACCGCGAGGAGGACATCCTGGAGCTGGTCCGGACCGTCGAGGCCGAGGAGGCCGGCGGGGACTCCGACGCGATCGCCGGGGACTGGGACGAGCTCTTCCAGGAGGCGGCCGAGGTGTGCATCTCGAACGAGCAGGGGTCCACATCGCTCCTGCAGCGGAAGCTGCGGATCGGGTACGGACGGGCGGCGCGGATCGTCGACCAGCTCCACGAGGCCGGGGTGGTGGGGCCGCCCGACGGCTCGAAGCCGCGGGAGCTCCTCATGACGATGGACCAGCTGCACCGGATGCTCGCCGGCGAAGAGGAGTAGGGGCTTCACGAACGTTCCCGGGGTGCGCCGTGTATCACCGACGAACGCATCGAGACCTCTCCCCCTTCCAGGGACGACCCAGCCCCATGACCACCTCCGCCCAATTCCGCGTGCATCCGGTCCGCGTTCAACCGGGACCCCGCGCCCTCGCCCCGATCGTGATGATTCTTCTGGTCGGGCTCGCCGCTCCGGCCCCCGCATCCGCCCAGGCGGGTGGCGGTGCGTCGTCGGTCGATGCGCTGGAGGTCCTCGAAGGGGCCGCGACCCGCTTCGCCGGGCTCGAGGGGTTCTGCGCCCACTTCGACCAGCACGTGCAGAACGACCTGCTCCGGCAGTCGTTCGAGTCGCACGGCGAACTCTGCCAGGCCCGCCCGGACCGATTCGCCATGCACTTCGCCGAGCCCGAGGGGGATCGGGTGGTCGCCGACGGGCAGGACATCTGGATCTACTTTCCGAGCACCGACCCCGGCCAGGCCTTCCGGAGTCGGGCCTCTGCGGCCGAGGGTCGCTTCGACCTGCACCGCGAATTCCTGAGCGATCCCGGCGAGCGCTACGACCCGACCTTCGAGGGGGTCGAGACCGTCAGCGGTCAGGAGAGTTACCGGCTGGCACTGGAGCCGCTCCAGCCGTCGCCCTATCTTCGAGCGCGGATCTGGGTCGGCGTCGGGGACTCGCTCATCCACCGTCTCGAAATTACCGAGGACGATGGACTGGTGCGGACCCTGGATCTGAGCGATATGCGGCTGAACCCCCGAATTCCCGCGGGGACCTTCGAATTCGATCTGCCGGAAGGGGTGCAGGTGATCGTCCGATGAGCGTCGGACGTTCTGCCGGCGCGTCCGAGGGCCTGGAGTGAACCCATGAGTGGACGGGTGCGAACCCGCGATCTGCCCGTATTCCCGGTGACGGCTGACCCGGTCCGGCCCGAGGTGCCACCGAACGTGAAGGCGGTGGACCACGAGCTGACCCCGGAGGGCCCCGAGGATGGCCCGCGGATCGGACTGGTCACACTGGGATGCGACAAGAACACGGTCGACTCCGAGCGGATGATGGCTGCCCTCGTGGGACACGGGGCTCGGGTGAGCTCCGCGGTCGAGGGGGCCGACGTCGTGATCATCAACACCTGTGGCTTCATCTCCGACGCGAAGGAGCAGTCGGTCGAGGCGATCCTCGAGGCCTGCCATCTCAAGGAGGAGGGCCGGACCCGCGCGGTCGTGGCGGTAGGGTGCATGGTCCAGCGCTACAAGGAGGAGCTCGCGGCCGAGATCCCCGAGGTCGACCTCTTTCTGGGGCTGACCGAGATGCAGAGCCTCGTGCCCGAGCTGCGCGAGCGCGGGCTGATTCCCGACGTGCCTGCCGGCGTGCCGAACATGGAGCGCTCGCTGCGGGTGCTCTCGACCGACACGCCCCACACCTCGCATCTCAAGATCTCGGAGGGATGTGACCACACCTGCGCCTTTTGCGCGATCCCGCACATGCGGGGGCTGCATCGTTCCGCCCCCGTCGAGGAGCTGGTTCGCGAGGCCCTCGAGCTCGAGCGGCGTGGAGTGCGCGAGCTCAACGTGATCTCCCAGGACACCACCTGGTACGGTCGCGACCTCCGGCGCACGGCGGTGCGCGATGCGGGCCCCGGGGGCACGCCGGCGCCCACGCCACTCCTCCCCGACCTCCTTCGCGCGCTCCTGGACGGGACCTCGATCCCCTGGTACCGGCTCTTCTACATGTACCCGTCGGGGATCACGCCCGAGCTGGTGGAGCTGCTGGCCTCCGAGCCCCGCCTCCTGCCGTATCTCGACATGCCGATCCAGCACGGGAGCGATTCTATGCTCAAGCGGATGCGGCGGCCCGAGCGACAGGCCACGATCCGCGATCGGGTGGGGCGCCTTCGCGAGGCGATCCCGGAGCTGGTGCTGCGTACCACGGTGATCGTCGGATTCCCCGACGAGACCGACCGGGAATTCGAGGAGATGCTCGACCTGCTGCGAGAGGTGCGCTTCGAGCGGGTCGGCGCCTTCCCCTATTCGCTCGAAGAGGGGACCCCCGCGGCCGAGATGGAGGGCCATCTCTCCGAGGGAGAAAAGCGGGACCGCCTGACCGTTCTGATGGACCTTCAGCGCGAAATCTCGTTCGAGCAGAACGAGGCCCTGATCGGTCGGACGCAGCGGGTGCTGATCGACCGACGCACCGACGACGATGCCGAGTACGTCGCCGAAGGGCGGACCCCCGGACAGGCCCTCGATGTCGACGGAATCACGCGAATCGTCGAGGCAGCCGACGACCCCCCGACCCCCGGAGAGATGATCGACGTCGAGATCGTCGATGCCCTCGAGTACGATTTGATTGCCCGACCGATCCGACGCTGAATCCTATCCGTTCCTCTCACATCGAATCCACACCATGACGGAACCATCTCAGCTGGCCGCGCAGTGGAAGCGCGCGCGTGCCGTACTTCCCGGAGGCGTCAATTCACCGGTCCGCTCCTTCGCATCGGTGGGAGGAGAGCCCTTTTTCGTCGAGCGGGGTGAGGGCGCCTGGCTCTACGACACCGAGGGGCACCGCTACATCGACTACATCATGTCGTGGGGACCGCACGTGCTGGGTCACGCCCACCCCGTGATCCACGACGCGCTCCGCGATCAGCTCGATCGGGGCACGAGCTACGGAGCCCCGACGCTCGCCGAAGTCGAGATGGCGGAGCGGCTCGTGCGACTCGTGCCAGGGATCGAGATGGTGCGACTGGTGAACTCGGGGACCGAGGCCACGATGAGCGCGCTCCGCGTGGCGCGAGGCTTCACGGGTCGGGATCGCTTCCTGAAGTTTTCGGGCTGCTACCACGGGCATGCCGACCCCTTCCTGGTGGCGGCCGGATCGGGCGTGGCCACACTCGGGCTGCCCAACTCCCCCGGGGTTCCCGAGGGCGCGGTGCGGGACACGGCGATCCTGCCCTTCAACGACCTGGATCGTGTGACCGAGCTCTTCGAGCGGGAGGGCGACGAGTTCGCCGCCATCATCCTGGAGCCGGTGATGGGCAACGCCGGGATGATCCTGCCGGAGCCAGGGTTTCTCGAGGGGCTGCGGGCGATCACGGAGGCGCACGGCGCGCTTCTCATCTTCGACGAGGTCATGACGGGGTTCCGCGTGGGGCTCGGCGGAGCGCAGGGGCACTTCGGCGTGACGCCCGACCTCACGACCCTCGGGAAAGTGATCGGGGCCGGGCTCCCCGTGGGGGCCTTCGGAGGGCGCCGCGAGATCATGGAGCAGGTGGCGCCGATCGGGCCGGTCTACCAGGCCGGCACCCTGTCCGGAAACCCGCTCGCCACCGCTGCGGGCAACGCCCAGCTCGCCTGGCTCGAGGCGAATGATCCCTACGACGGTCTCGAACACTATGGCACCGCGCTCTCCGAAGGCCTGGTCGAGATCTTCCGGGACCTCGGGGTTCCCGCCTCCGGCTGTGCCCTCGGTTCGATGTTCGGAGTCTTCCTGCACGAGGGGCCGGTCCGTTCCTTCGAGGAGGCCGGTGAGGCGAACCTAGAACTCTTCGGGCGCTTTCATCGCGCCATGCTCGAACGGGGTGTTTTCCTGGCGCCCTCTCCCTTCGAGGCGGGCTTCCTTTCGATCCGTCACGGCGATCGAGAACTCGTTCTGACCCTGAATGCGGCGCGCGAAGCCGCGGAGGTAGCGATTCATGGGGCTTCTTGACCGACCGGGCTCCCGCGATTCGGGAGGCGGTCTCACCGTTGCCGCACGTGTCCTTGGCGCGGCCGTGGTCATTCTGGGGGTCGTGTTCGCCCTCCTCCTTCTCCTGGGGGCGGCGCCCCTGAAGGCGCAGGGGCTCGCGGACTTCGACTATGAAAACCTGACCTTCCGGGGGCTGATGCTCGATGCCGGGTACGTGATGCCCGACGGGGTCGAGAACACCCGGTCGCTGGGGGCTCGCCTGGACCTGGGCTTCCTGGGACCGGGGGTGCGGGTCACCACCGGATTTTCGCGCTGGAGTTCGCGACTGGACCGGGAGCGGGTCCGCAGCCTCGAGGAGTCCCTCGAGTCGCTCGTCTTCGACCAGACGGGTGAGGAGGTCGAGGTCGACCTGGGCCGGATCACCCTCACGGATTTCGCCATGAACGCCGACGTGCACATGATCTGGAGCGTGCCCCTGGGCGTGCTTACGTATGCCGGGGTGGGGGGAACGGCCCACGTGATGCAGGGGGGTGGGGAGAGCATCGAAGACACCTTCGTCGATGATCTTCTGGATCAGATCCGTGCCGGGTTCAATGTGCACGCCGGAGTCGAGCTTCCCGTGGCGGCCGGATTTCGGGTGGTGGGTGAGGGGCGCTGGGAGTTCGTGCAGAACTCCCCGTACCTGCAGGTCCGTATTGGAGGCCAGTACCTGTGGGGCCCTCGCATGAGCGGGGAGCCGCGTTGAGCATCGGGGTCCCGTGAGGACGCGGTCCCTTCGGACCGCACTCCTCGGCGGGGTCCTGCACGGGGTCGCGCTGCTTCCCCCGGTGCCCGGAGTTCCGACCGGCCTGGACGGGGCGGTGCGGGCGCTCCTGATCCTGGGGGGGCTGGCCCTCGTCGCCCGAGCCCTGCTTCGAGCTCCCCGGCGGGTCGATGCGGCCCGGGCGGGGTTTCTGATGGGGGCGGCGTTCAGCGTCGTCGCCCTCCACTGGGTCCCTTCGGCGGCAGAACCCTGGTTCGGGCCGGCAGGGGGCATCCTGGCCGGGCTCGTCGTCTGGAGCTCCCACGCGGTCCTGGCCGCGCTCGTCTTCGCGCTGATGGCCCGGGCCCGTGGGGGACTTCCCTTTCCCGTGGTCTTCGGGGCGGGATGGCTGCTCGTCGAGTGGCTTCCGACCGCCCTCCCCCTGCTGCACCTGCCCCGTCCCGAGCTCGCCTCCGCCTTCGTCTCCACTCCCTCGCTGCTTGCGCCGGCTGCCCTCGTCGGGGGGACGGCGACGATGGCGATCTGGGCCGCGGGAGCGGCTGCGCTCGCGATGCTCGTCGGCTCAGCGGGGGCGGATCGCACCCCGGCCGAGGCTCGACGGGCGGAGAAGTGGGCGGGCGGGGCGTGGCTGGGCGTGCTGACGATAGTGGTCCTGACCGCCGATCTCGGCCTCCGCGCCGGTTCCGGGGGCGTCGGCGCGGGCGGGACGGCTGCGGACACCGCCGCGAGGACGAGCCCGGAACCGGGGGAGATGATCCTGGTCCAGATGCCGCTCAGCCGTGAGGCGCTCTCGGACCCGGAGCTGCGACGCACCGAGATCACCCGCGGGGTGCAGGTCGGGCCGGCGGACCTCTGGCCCGAGAGCGTCCTGCCCGACGCCCGGATCCGACCCTCGGGGGTCGGGGCGCGTCCCCCGGTCGTGGGGGCCCGCTGGGAGGAGGGAGGGATCCGGTTCAATGCGCTGGTCCGCATCGACGTCGACGGGTTGGCGGAACTCGCACACAGGAAGCGATGGCTCGTGCCGGTCATCGAGCGTTCCCGACTCGTGCGGCCGGGCGGCGAGGGGGGAGGACTCGCTCCCGGAGCCATCCCGGAGCCCTTCGACCATGCCGGGCGGCGGGTCGGCGCGCTGATCTGTTTCGAGTTCCTATTCCCCCGGGGGGTCGCCGAACTCCGGCGGCGGGGCGCCACCCTCCTCCTTCATGTGGGCAATGACGCCATGCTCACCGGGGGAGGCCGGATTCCGTTTTTACGGGGCACTCCGCTCCTTCAGCAGGAACGGATGCTGCGCCTGCGCGCCTTCGAGTACGGGCTGCCCGTGGTCCGGAGCAGCCTCGGGGGCCCGGCCGGGGCGTGGACCGCTCGCGGCAAGGCGCTTCCCCTGACCCCCGTGCCGGGGAGTGGCCGGGAGCGGGTCCGCGTCGGCCTTCCGGCATTGGGCTCTCCGACGCCGGCGACCCACCTGGCACGCCTTTCGGCCCCCCTGGCGGGGGTGCTCCTGGGGATCGCGTGGTTGAGGGTCTGGCGGCGGTCACCGGAGCGGAACGGAGGACCCGGTTCAGGGGTTCCTGAGCGTGGATGAGGCCCCGGCCTCTTCGCGGATCACCCGACACGAAATCACCTGCTCCGGCCACCTCAGGAGGTCGATCGAATGGCAACCACGATGGAGGAACTTCTCGACGGACTGAACAAGGATCTTTCCGCCGAGTATCAGGCCGTCATCACCTATCGCTCCTTTGCGAGCCTGGCGACGGGACCGTACCGGCAGGAGCTCCGAACGTTTTTCGAAGGCGAGATTCCCGACGAACTGGGGCACGCGCAGTTCCTGGCGGACAAGATCGTCGCCCTCGGGGGGACACCCACGACCGAGGCTCTGCCCGTGACGCTCACCCGCGACAACCGGGAAATGCTCGAGATCGCGCATCGTGCCGAGTCCGAGACGATCGAACGGTACGAGAAACGGGTCAAGCAGGCCGAGGAACTGGGCCTCACGGCGCTCAAGGTTCGGCTCGAGGACCTGATCGTCGACGAGACCGGTCACAAGGAAGAGATCGAGCGTCGGCTCAAGAACTGGAAGGAGTGAAAATCCCGGCAGGGAGGAGAGCTGCGGCGGGTGTGAGGTTGAACCCGCTGCGGCCCTCTTCTATATTTCCCGGGCTATACACAACGGGCCGTTCCGAGGCCCGTTACTTTTCCGGACTGGAGACGAGTGATGAAGCAAGGGATCCACCCTCAATACAAGCCGACGAACATCGTGTGCGCGTGCGGCACGGTGATCGAGACCCGTACCACGCAGGACACCGAGATCCGCGTCGAAATCTGTTCCGTGTGCCATCCGTTCTACACGGGCAAGCAGCGCCTGGTCGATACGGCCGGTCGTGTGGAGCGGTTCAACCGCAAGTACGGAGAAAAGAAGTAGCTTTCGAAGGGCCCGGGGAGAATCCCCCGGGGCTTCGACTCCACTTCGTTCCGCTTCGATCCCACCGGTGACGGCTTCCCCGATCGATGACCGCCTGCTTCATCGCCTCGACGACGCGGTCGAGCGGTTCGACGCGGTCACCGTGCGACTCGGTGATCCCGAGGTGGCGCGCGACCCGGATCGACTCCGGGACCTGGGTCGGGAGCGCTCCGAGCTGGAGCCCATCGCCCGGACGGCGGGGGAGTTGCGCGAGGCGCTCGCCGAGTGGCGGGGTGCACGCGAACTCACCGAGGGGACCGACGATTCCGAGATGCGGGCGCTGGCCGAGGCCGAGGTGATCGAGCTGGAGGCGCGTCTCGAGGGGCTCGCCGATCGGGCGCTCCGACTTCTGGTTCCGAAGGATCCGCTCGCCGCGAGAGACGCGGTGCTCGAGATCCGCGCCGGGACCGGAGGCGACGAGGCGGGGCTCTTCGCGGCCGACCTTCTGCGCATGTATCGTCGCTTCGCCGAATCGCAGCGCTGGACCGTGGAATTGATCGACCTGTCGGAGGGGATTCCGGGGTCGGTACGCGAAGCGGTCGTCACGGTTCGGGGAGATGGGGCCTACGGAGCGCTGCGCTTCGAGTCCGGGGTGCACCGAGTGCAGCGGGTTCCCGAGACCGAGAGTCAGGGGAGGATTCACACCTCCGCCGCGACCGTGGCGGTTCTCCCCGAGGCCGAGGAGGTCGAGGTGTCGATCGACCCCTCGGAACTCCGAATCGACGTGTTTCGTTCCTCGGGCCCCGGAGGCCAGTCCGTGAATACGACGGACTCCGCGGTGCGGATCACTCACCTTCCCACCGGACTCGTCGTGACCTGTCAGGACGAGAAGTCACAACTGAAGAATCGCAACAAGGCGATGAAGGTACTGCGCAGCCGGCTCCTGGATCGGGAAATCGCGGAGCGGGAGGCGGAGCGCGCCCGCGACCGGAAGGCACAGGTCGGAACCGGTGACCGTTCGGCGAAGATCCGCACGTACAACTTTCCGCAGAACCGGGTCACGGACCATCGGATCGGGCTGACGCTGCACCAGCTGGATCAGGTCCTGGAGGGAGAGCTCACACCCGTACTCGATGCCCTGCGACTGGCGGACGAGGAAGAGCGGCTCGAGGAGCTGATGTGACGGACTCCCCTCCCCGCTTTCGGGATCCGGTGGATCCACCGGAGGAAGGAAAGCCGTGGTCGGTTCTCCGACTCCTTCGCTGGAGCACCCGGTATCTCGAGGACAAGGGGATCACCGATGTGCGCAGCGATGTGGAGCACCTGCTGGCCGACACCCTGGACATGCGGCGGCTCGACCTGTACCTCCACCACGAGCGGCCGCTCAGCGCGACGGAGCTCTCGGCGTTCAGGCCCCGGCTCCTGGAGCGGGCACGACGTCGGCCCTTGCAGTACATTCTCGGTGTCGCCTCCTTTCGGGAGCTGGAGCTTGCGGTCGACGAACGGGTGCTGATTCCCCGTCCCGAAACCGAAGAGCTGGTCGAGGCGGTCCTCTCGCGGGTGCGCGAGTGGGGCCGCGAAGACCTCGAGGCGATCGATGTGGGGACGGGCAGCGGCGCGATCGCGCTTTCGCTGCTCGCGGAGGGACCGTTTCGAAGAGTGGTCGGCGTGGACCGGTCGGGGGCGGCACTCGAGGTGGCCCGCGAGAATGCCGAACGGTTGGGAATGACCGGGCGCGTCGAGTTCCTCGAGGGCGACCTTGTCGAGCCCATCGGGACCGGAGAGCGGTTCGACGTGCTGGTGTCGAATCCGCCCTATGTCGCCCCGGGAGAGTGGGCGGAGCTGGCACCCGAGGTTCGCGACTTCGAGCCGCGGATCGCGCTCGAGGCCGGTGACGACGGTCTGGCCTTCTATGGAAGGTTGGTGGCCGATGGGGGCCGGATCCTCCGACCGGGTGGGTTCATGGCGTTGGAAGTGGGGGCCGGTCAGGCCCCCCGGGTGGCGGAGTGGATTCGAGGGCATCCCGGCTGGGAGCGGCCGGTGGTGCTCCGGGATATGGCCGGACGGGACCGGATCGTCCTCTCCGGATGGATTGGCGAAACAGTTTCCTCAGAGCAAGGATTGATGGATGTCGAAGATCGAAGAGATGGCGAAGGAACTCGGAGAGGCTCTCGGACGGACCGACGAGTACAAGGCCCTGAAGCGGGCGGCATCGGGACTCGATGAGGATCGGGAGCTGAACACGCTCAAGAACGAGCTGCAGAAACTCGAGCAATCGCTCGTAACGCAACTCCAGGCGGGCCAGGAGCCTTCGGAAGAGGACCGCAACCGGTATGAGGAGATGGCCGGAGACCTCCAGTCGAAGCCCGAATACCAGCGTCTCGTCGCCGCGCAGTCGAACTTCGACAAGCTCCTGCAGAGGGTGAACGAGACCATATCCAGGGGCATTCAGGAAGGTTCGGAAAGCCGTATCATCCTTCCCTCCTGACCGGATCGGCTTCGCGCATGGCATCCCTGAAGGACCTCCGCGGCCCGGTCTACCGGATCATCGAACCGGTGACCCGGGCTCTGGTGCGATGGGGCGTTCACCCCAATGCCCTCACCAGTTTCGGGTTTCTGGTGACGGTGTTCGCGGGGCTCCTCTACCACATGGATCACGTGCGGTGGGCGGGATTCTTCGTGCTCCTCGGGGGGCTCGTCGACATTTTCGACGGTCGGGTGGCGCGCGAAAGTGGGCTGGCGTCGAAATTCGGGTCGTTCTACGACTCGACGCTGGACCGGATGAGCGAGATCGTGGTCTTCATCGGACTGATCTCGCTCTACAACCAGTATGGGCGTGAACTCGCCGACGCCTGGATGATCTACGTGATCGCCCTGGCGATGGGCGGGTCGGTCATGGTGAGTTATACACGCGCCCGCGCCGAGGCACTGGGTCTCGACTGCAGCGTGGGGTTCATGCAGCGGGCGGAGCGTGTGGCGCTCCTCGGGGGGGGATCCCTCTTCTTCGGGCTCATGTGGGACGGGCTCGTACTCAAGGTGGTCCTGGTCATTCTGGCGATCACCACGGTGCTTACAGCGATCCAGCGAATCGTCTGGGTCTATCTAAACGCGGCGGGCGTGCCTCTCGACGAGGCACAGGCCCCGCCCTCCAACATCGAGCGAACGGAGTCAATCAGTGAGCGATCGACCAGAGATTAAACCGGCCACCGGCCGCCTCGGCATCCTTCTCCCCGGATTCGGCGCCGTCGCGACCACAGTGGTCGCGGGGGTCGAGGCCGCCCGGCGTGGCCTCGCGAAGCCCATCGGTTCGCTGACCCAGTTGAACACGATCCGACTGGGCAAGCGCACCGACGACCGGACGCCACTCATCAAGGATTTCGTTTCGCTCTCCGAGCTCGATGATCTTGTCTTCGGCACATGGGACCCGATCCCTGACGATGGATACGAGAGTGCGTTGAACGCCGGCGTCCTCGAACGCCACCACCTGGACCCGATGGAGGACTTCCTGCGGTCGGTCAAGCCGATGCCGGCGGTGTTCGACAAGGAGTACGTCCGGCGACTCGATGGTCCGAACGTGAAGAAGGGCGAGAACAAGTTCGAACTCGCCCGGCAGTTGCGCGAGGACCTCCGCCGCTTCAAGGAGGAGAACGGGTGTGAACGCCTGGTGATGGTCTGGTGTGGGAGCACCGAGATCTTCCTGCGCACGGGTGCGGTCCACGAGACGCTCGAGGCCTTCGAACAGGGAATGCGCGACAACGACCCGGCGATCGCTCCGTCGATGCTCTACGCGTATGCGGCGATCATGGAGGGGGTCCCGTACGCCAACGGCGCGCCGAACCTCTCGGCTGACATTCCGGCGCTGGAAGAGGCCGCCATCGAGCGGGGCGTGCCCCTCGCAGGAAAGGATTTCAAGACGGGCCAGACGATGATGAAGACCATCCTGGCACCGGGATTCAAGGCCCGCATGCTGGGCGTCGAGGGCTGGTTCTCGACGAACATCCTGGGCAACCGCGATGGGGCGGTCCTCGACGACCCGGACTCCTTCAAGACGAAGGAGGAGTCGAAGCTGAGCGTGCTCGAGCACATCCTGCAGCCCGAAAAGTACCCCGATCTCTACAAGGACCTCTATCACAAGGTGCGAATCAACTACTACCCCCCGCGCGGCGACAACAAGGAGGGGTGGGACAACATCGATATCGTGGGGTGGATGGGCTACAAGATGCAGATCAAGGTCGATTTCCTCTGTCGGGACTCGATCCTGGCCGCCCCGATCATCCTCGACCTGGCGCTCTTCCTGGACCTGGCCAAGCGTTCCGGGCAGAGCGGGATCCAGGAATGGCTGTCGTTCTACTTCAAGAGCCCGCAGACGCCCGCGGGCCTCTATCCCGAGCACGACCTCTTCATCCAGCACAAGAAGCTGAAGAACACGCTTCGCTGGCTGGGTGGCGAGGAGCCCCTGACCCACCTGGGGCTCGAGTACTACGAGGGGGAATGACGCCATGAATCCGTCGGAGGGCTCCGGCGCCTCTTCCCCACGTGGGGAGGGGCGTCGGGGTCTTTTCCTGGTGATCGAGGGGGTCGAGGGGGCGGGCAAGTCCACGCAGGTCGAGCGACTGGCCCATTGGATCGATGCTCTCGGGATCGAGGCCGTTCGAGCCAGGGAGCCTGGGGGGACCGCGGTCGGCGAGGCGGTTCGGGAGATCCTCCTCGATCGGGAGGAGCTCAGGATCGGAGCGGAGTCCGAACTCTTTCTGATGCTGGCCGCCCGCGCCGCCTTCATGCGCGAGTTCGTGCGGCCGACGCTCCAGCGGGGCGCCGTCATGATCGCGGATCGCTTCGAGTTCTCGACCTTCGCCTACCAGGGCTTCGGGCGGGGGCTTCCCCTCGAGGAGGTCCGGCGGCTGAACGCGTTCGCGACCGGCGGCCTGAGGCCGGATCTCGTCCTCATCCTCGATCTTCCGGCGGCCGAAGGACGGGCGCGTCAACGGACGGCGGGAAAGGTGGATGATCGGATCGAGGCCTCGGGGGACGGGTTCCTCGAACGGGTGGCGAGCGGATACCGGGTCCTGGCCGAGGAGGACGATCGCGCGGTTCTCGTGGACGCGCTCCTCGAGCCCGACGGCGTGGAATCGCGGATCCGCTCGGAACTCGCCCTGAGATTCCCGGAACCCTTCGGTACCGCGGGGGGTTCGACTACTTCAAAGCAACCTGAACCCCCGCCCCTCTCCGAATGAGCTCTCGACGCGCCCCCCTAGGTCCCGGAATCGTCCTCCTTCTGGCTCTCATGGCCGGGGGGTGGTTTCTTCAGCGGGGTGTGGCGCAGGAAGAGAACGTCTATCTCCAGTCCCGACTCTTCCAGGAAGTCCTGGATCACATCTCGGATCGATACGTGGACCAACTCGACCGTGAGCAGCTCTATGACATTGCGATCGACGGGCTGCTCAGGGAGCTGGGGGATCCGAACTCCTCCCTGCTGAACGTCAGCGACTACGAGAACTTCAGGATCCAGACCGAGGGGGACTACGGTGGAGTGGGTCTCGAAATCGTGGATCGCGACAATCTGGTGACTGTCGTGAGCCCGATCCCCGGCACCCCCGGGGCCCGCGCGGGGATCCGTGCCGGAGACCAGATCGTCGAGGTCGACGGGGAGTCGATCCGGGGCTGGTCCAGTCAGCAGGCCGTGCAGGTACTCCGCGGTCGTCCGGGATCCGATGTGGATGTGAAGATCCTCCGGCCGGGAGTCGAAAACCCGATCCCCTTCACTCTCACCCGTCAACAGATCCAACTGCGTTCGGTGGCATTCGCCACCCTTCTCGACGGTGACGTGGGATATATCCCGCTCGGAATGTTCCAGGAGAATTCCGGACGCGAGGTGCAGGCGGCCGCCGACTCCCTCCGAGCGGAGGGCGCCCGTTCGTTTATCCTCGACCTGCGAGGTAATCCGGGCGGTCTGTTGGCCCAGGGAATCGGGATCACCGACCTCTTCCTGCCCCGAAGGATCCCGATCGCCGAGACGCGTGGACAGAGCCGGGACCAGAACGAGGTCATCGAATCCTCGACCGACGACCGATATGAAGGGATGCCGGTGGTGGTACTGGTCGATCGGGGAAGCGCATCCGCTTCGGAGATCCTGGCGGGAGCGCTGCAGGACCACGACCGCGCCCTGGTCGTGGGTGCGACGACGTTCGGGAAGGGCTCCGTGCAGTCGCTGTTCACCCTGACCGGGGGGAACGTCCTGAAGCTCACGACCGCACGATGGTATACGCCCGCCGGCCGATCGATCGAACGCCGGGCGGATCCCGGCGAGGCGCCGGAGGAGCCGGTGGAGGAGACACCGGCCGAGCCCGTTCCCCAGACCGTCTCCCTCGGACTCTACGGCGAGTATGTCTTCTCTCCGGATACCGCGGGTCGGCCCACGGTCGAGTCGATGGCCGGCCGCCAACTCTACGGTGGTGGTGGGATCGTGCCCGATCTCCTCGTGAATCCGGACACGCTCTCGTTGCGCGAGCAGCGGGCGGTTCGGGCGCTCTTCCAGCACGCAGGCGTCTACACCACGGGGCTCTTCGATTTCGCCGTATCCTACCTGCAGCGGCAGGACTCGAACGAGGACTTCGAGGTCACCGACGGCGACCTCGATGACCTCTACGCCTCGTTGCAGGAGCGTGGATTCGAGCTGGATCGCGAGCTCTGGGACGACGCGGAGCGGTTCACCCGGCTCCAGCTCGAGTCGCAGATCGCCCTGCAGGGGTGGGGAGACGCCGGTCAGTTCGCGCGGCGCATGCCCTACGACCGGCCACTGCAGCGCAGCCTCGAGATACTCCGGGGATCTGAGGATCCCCTCGCGCTCTTCTCGCTCGGTTCCGAGCGTGGGACCGCGGGCGGATCGGACTCGGAGCAAGAGAGCGGATCGGACTCGGAGTCCCCGGGTCGTTGATCGCCCCGGACGGACCGGTCCGTCCGGGCGGGTACGGGGGGGGCTGACATGAGCCTCCTGGCGCTCCTGCTCGCCGTCGCGATGGGAGCGCTCGTCGGGGTCCTGTCGGGGCTTCTCGGGATCGGGGGAGGCATCGTGATGGTGCCCTTCTTCTACCTTCTCATGGCGATGCCCGAATGGTCGGGGCTCGTGGTGGCGTCGGAGCACCAGACCGCGCTGGCTCATGCCACCTCTCTTGCGGTCATCCTTCCCACGGCCGTGTCGGGTTTCCTGTCCTACCGTCGCCAGGGCACACTCGACTGGGATGTGGTCCTTCCCCTGGGCGTCCCGGCCGGGGGCGCCGCGATCGTCGGGGCCCTCCTCGCGGTCGCGATGCCGGGGCCGCTGCTCCGGGTCGGATTCGCGATCGTCCTTCTCGTCTCCTGCCTCCGGCTGCTTCACTCCGATGGCGGGAGCTCTGCGACGCTGAACCGCGAAGCGGGCAGTGGCGTCTCGAAAGGGGCGGCAGTGGTCGGAGGGGCCGGGGTGGGACTGCTGTCGGCGCTGCTGGGGATCGGCGGAGGGATCGTGGCGATCCCGATCCTCCTGAACTGGGTCGGACTCGAACTCAAGCGTGTGGCGGCTGCGTCGATCGGGATCGTCGCCTTCGCGGCGCCGGCGGGAATCCTTTCGTATGCCGCCGCCGGTTGGGGAGTGGAAGGGATGCCCGGCGGTACGGTCGGCTACGTGGCCGTTCCCCTCGCGCTGGCGATGATCCCGGGCGCGGTTCTCCTGGCGCCCCTCGGCACGCGGATCAACCAGGCCCTGCCCGTTCGGCACCTGCGAAGGGCCTTCGGGATTCTCATGCTTGTCGTCGGGATCCGGCTGCTCTGGTCGAATCTTCCGCAGCTTCCGGGGCTGTGGTCCGGGTGAGGCCGGCTCGCCACAGACAGGGTTACCTTTTCTGCCATGGAAACGCCCGGGCAGCCGCGGCAGACTACTTCGTACGGGAAGGACGGGACTCATGACGGCAGAGGGGGCGGCAGGCATTGTGATCCTGCGGCGGGGCTCGATCGAGGAGTCCCGACACCGAGTCCACGCGGCGGTGGTGGAGGCCGGGGGGCGACGGGTGGCGGAGTGCGGCGAGGTGGCGAGAATCACCTTCATGCGTTCGGCTGCGAAGCCCTTTCAGGCGCTTCCGCTCGTCGAGGACGGAGTCGTCGAGGCGCTGGGGATTCAGCCGACGGAGCTGGCGCTGGCCTGCGGCTCCCACAATGGAGAGGCCGAGCACGTCAGGACCGCCGAGCGGCTCCTGTTGCGCGCGGGGTTCGACAGTGGAGATCTCGCCTGCGGGGCGCACCCCCCCATGGCCGAGGGTGCCGCCGCGACGCTCTGGCGGGACGGGGGCGAACCCGGCCGGATCCACAACAACTGTTCGGGAAAGCATGCCGGAATGCTGGCACTCGTGCGCCATCGGGGGTGGGATCCCCGCGGGTACCATGCTGCCGGACATCCCCTGCAGGAGCGAATGGCCGACGAGATCGCCCGATGGACCGGGATCCCGCGCGCCCGGCTCCTGGAAGGGGTCGACGGGTGCGGGGTGGTCTGCTTCGCGGTGCCTCTCGAGGCGATCGCCCGCGCCATGGGTGCCTTCGTACAGGCGGCCGACGCCGGAGATCCGGGTCCGGCCTCGGTACTCGGCGCGATGACGAAGCATCCCCGGATGGTGGCGGGGACCGGTCGCCTGTGCACCGAACTGATCGAGGCCACCCGGGGGCTCGTGGTGGCCAAGGTCGGCGCCGAAGGCGTCTATTGCGCGGGGGTTCGGGGACGGGGCCTCGGGATCGCGCTCACGGTCGAGGACGGTGCGAAGCGGGCGGCCGAGGTGGCCCTTCTCGCCATCCTGGATCAGCTCGAGCTCCTGGACATCGAGGCATGGAGTCGCCTGGAGCGATGGAAGCCCGCCCGGGTTCGTAATACCCGGGGAGAGCCGGCCGCCCAACTGGAGCCCGATCTCGAACTCCGGCGGGTGGGGGCCACCGGGGTAGGCGACGACGAATCCGGGCCCCGGGCCGATGGGGTGCTTTCCCCCTCGGTCCGGGTGCTGGTATCGCTGAGTTCGGCGCTCGCCGCGGGCGACGATGAGCGGATCCGCAGGGTGCTTTTGGTCGCCGCGGGCCTCGAGATGGACCGCGAGGTCGAGGAGTGTCTTTTGCAGGCGCACCTCTTCGTGGGGTTCCCGCGGGCGCTGAACGGATTCGCTCGGTGGCGCGCGCTGGACCCCGGCGCTGTGCGGACAGGGGAGTCCGGGGAAGACCGCGAGCTTTGGAAGGCCCGAGGGGAGCGGTTGTGCCGGGAGGTCTACGGGAGCGCATACGAGGGGCTGCGCGAGAATATCGGCCACCTTCATCCCGCGATGGATCGATGGATGGTCGAAGAGGGGTACGGAAAGGTGCTGGGGCGGCCGGGGCTTGCCACGACGACCCGCGAGTTATGCGTCGTGGCGGTCCTCGCCGTTCAGGAGGTCGGGCCGCAGCTATACTCCCACCTGCGAGGAGCGCTCCGGGTCGGTTGCCGGCCCGCCGAGGTGGAGGCGGCCCTCCACCTGGCGATCGAGGGAATCGACGAGGGAGTCGGTCGCGGCGCGTTCGAGGTCTGGAGATCGGTGGCGTCAAGGTACCGAGTCGGGAATCAATCCGACGCATCGGATAGCGATGCGCGGGAATACATCCAATGAGAAGGGAAACACCATGTTCGTTGACGAGGTGACCATCAAGGTCCGCGGAGGAGTCGGAGGGTCCGGTTCGGACGCATTCCGGCGGGAGTCCTTCGTGCCCCGGGGAGGCCCTGCGGGTGGGGACGGGGGAGCGGGTGGAAGTGTGATCCTCGAGGTCGACGAGCAGCTCTCGACCCTCATGGATTTCCGGTACCGGGCCGAGTACCGGGCCGAACGGGGTCAGCACGGACAGGGAAAGAGCCGGACGGGACGGGGGGGCGAGAATCTCGTCCTCAAGGTGCCTCCGGGGACCGAGGTGCACGATGCCGATTCCGGGGAGTATCTCGGAGAACTCCTGGAAGATGGTGAGCGTTTCGTGGCAGCCCGCGGAGGCCGCGGGGGCCGCGGGAACATCCACTTCACGAGCGCCACGAACCAGGCTCCGCGAACGTGGGAACCCGGGGGGGAGGGCGAAGAACGCACCGTGCGCCTCACCCTGAAGCTCATGGCCGATGTGGGCCTCGTGGGCGAACCGAACGCGGGAAAGTCGACCCTCATCTCGGCCCTTTCGGCGGCGAAGCCGAAGGTCGCCGATTATCCCTTCACGACCCTCTCTCCGAACCTGGGGGTCGTGACCCTGTCCGGGTTTCGGTCCTTTGTGCTCGCCGATATCCCCGGGATCATCGAGGGCGCGCACGAGGGCAAGGGCCTGGGTCACCAGTTTCTTCGGCATATCGAGCGCACGCGAACCCTGGCGATCCTGGTCCCGGTGACCGAGCCCGATCCCCTGGAGACCTACGAGCGCCTCCGCAGGGAGTTGCGGCAGTATTCGCCGGAGCTCGCAGACCGGCCCCACTGTCTGGTGCTGACCAAGGTGGATCTACTGGGGCCGGATGAATCTCCGCCCGAGCTCGAGGCGGCCGAGGCTTGGGGCGTCTTTGCGATCTCGTCGGTTTCCCGCAGCGGGCTTGACGCTCTTCAGGAGGGACTGTGGAAGATCGTGGTCGAGACCCGCGATCGCGAAGGGTCTTCGGTGAGCCGCACGCGAGAGGCGGCCGACGCGGCGGATCAGCCCCAGTCCGCGGCGACTGGCGAGGCGCCGGGGGATTCCGCTGACCCCGAGGACGAGGACGAGTGGTGGGGCGCCGATCCCCTCTGAGCGAGGCGTCCGAGGAGGAAGCCCTCCTGGCCCTGCGGATCCTTCCGGGGGTCGGGGACCTGGGGGTGATCCGGCTTCTGCTGCGGTGGGGGTCGGCGCGCGAGGTCTGGCGGCACCCTGACGCGGTCACGCAGGCGGGGCGTTCCGAAACCAGGGGGGCGATCTCGACTCCCGGGCGACTCCTCGACGAGGCCCGCGCGATCCGAGCGTGGTGTCGGCGAGACGGATTTCGAATCACCGGATACCTCGATCCCGACTATCCTCGGGCGTTGCATCACCTGTACGACCCTCCGCCGGTGCTCTTCAGCTACGGCGATTTCGGGATCCTTCGCAGGCCCCTGGTCGCGATCGTGGGCAGCCGGAAGGCGACCGCGACGGGCCGGCGCACGGCGGAGCGTCTCTCTGCCGAGCTTTCGGCGGGGGGGATGGGGGTGGTGAGCGGGATGGCGCTCGGGATCGACGGTGCGGCGCACAAGGGCGCGCTCAAGGGACCGGGCAGCACGGTCGCGGTGCTGGCGAGGGGGCCTGACCGCGCCTACCCGGTGGCGAACGCCGGACTCTTTCGGGCCGTGGCTCGAAAGGGGCTCCTTCTGAGCGAGTTCCCCCCGGGCGAGAAGGCACGGCCCTACCACTTCCCGCGGCGGAACCGGATCATCGCTGCACTCTCCTGGGGGGTCGTGGTGGTCGAGGCCGGGCGTCGGAGTGGCGCTCTCATCACGGTCGACCACGCGCTCGATCTGGGACGCGAGGTCATGGCGATCCCCGGCTCGGTCGAGTGGGAGCAGACCCGAGGCACCCATGACCTCATCAAGCGGCTCGGCTGTATCGTGACCTCGACCGATGAGATCATGGAATGCGTTCCATGGGCTGCCCTCGAACTCGAAGAGGTGTCCCCCGAGCTTCTGGAGGCGGCGCGAAGGGTGAGCCGGTCCAGCCCGGCGCTGAGAACGCTCCCGATCGAGGAGCGCCTGGGAGACCTCGTGGGGCTGGAGCCTCTTTCCCTCGAGGCGATCCTGGATCGGTCCGGGCTCCCGGCGTCGCGAACACTGGCGGCGCTCACCCGACTCGAGGTCGAGGGACGGCTTCGGCGGGAGCCCGAGGGGTGGGTGCGCGTGGATACATCGGCAGCGCGGTGAGCACCGGACTCGAGGTCGGGGGCGCCGAGAGTTTCGGAGTGGCTCCCGGGACCTATCGACATCTGTATCTCGAGGTACCGGGAGCGGTCCGACCGGCAGAGTTGGGTGGGGAGGGGGCGTCTGCCGAGTGGGCTCGGCTCCTGGGGCTGGAGTGCGCGCTCCGTTCGGCGCGGGGCATCCTGGTGAGCCCTGAACCGAGTTCACTCCTGATTGGAGGCGTGGCCCCCGCGTCGCTCGGCCGGGCGCTTCCCCGACTGGTACGCGAGCTTCTGGAGGCCCCCGAGCTCCGCGTGGGCGAGTGGACGGTCGAGGTGGAGCCGGGATGGGAGGGGGGAGTCGCCGCCGACCCCCGGTCCACCGTGGGGGATTGGATGGAGGGTGGCGTCACCCGCATCTGCCTTCGTGCCGACCCCACGGCGAGGCCGGGGGGATGGAGTGACGAGAGAGTCTCCCTGCTCGAGAACATCGCCGAGCTCGATCCCCCTGTGCTGGCCGCCGATCTGATTTTCCGTCCCGGAGATGAGACCCTCCCGGCGCTTTTCGAACTTTTGGATCGACTGCAGGGGTCGGGTGTCTCGCACCTTTCGTTCTACGAGGGAGCAGAGGAAGATTCCGCTTCGGGTGAGCGCCTCGCACATGCCTGGCGGGCGCTTCGTGACCGGGCGTCGGACCTGGGGTTCGAGTCCACCGATGTGGTCAATCTGGCGCTGCCCGGAGCGGTCTCGTCGATGGCGACGGCGATCCAGCGACGCTGGCCGATCCTGGGACTCGGGCCGGGGGCCCGGAGCTTCCGCAACCCTCGACGTAGCTGGAATGTGTCTGCGTGGACGCACTACCGGGATCGGCTGAACCGAGGGCTGGAGCCTGGCGCCGGCGGAGAGATCCTCTCGCCAGCCGAGGTCCGATTGGAGCGCATCTGGTCTCGGCTGCCGACGCGGGAGGGAATGAGAATTCCCCTCGGACTCGGCAGAGACGAGCCGAGGCTCCGGGCATGGCGGAGGGCCGGTTGGGTTGAGTGGGGGGCGGGACGCATTCGACTCACGCCGGAAGGGATTCTTCGGCTCGACGGGATCGCGGTCGATCTGGCCGAACTGCTCTCTGCCCCTCGACGCGGCGCCCCCGATCTCTGATCTTCAGAGTACCATGGCCGAATCACTGAATCCAGAGGAGTCGCGGGCGCGGCTCGGAGACGACCTGACGGAGAGGGAGCGTCGGGTCCTCGACGCCGTGGTGCGCACCTACGTGGAGACCGCGGAGCCGGCCGGCAGCCGGACGGTCACCCGGCGGTTCAGTCTCGGGGTGTCGCCGGCGACCGTGCGCAACACGATGAGTGACCTCGAGGAGAAGGGGTACCTCATCCACCCGCATACCTCGGCCGGACGGGTTCCGACCGACCTCGCCTACCGGGTGTTCGTTGATCGTCTGATGCAGCCGGCCGTGCTCTCCGAGGAAGACCGGCAGCGGCTCGCGAAGGAGCTCGACCGCCCCGGCTCGTCGGAGGTCGAGCGACTGGTCCGACGCGCCACCCGTGCCCTGGGCCTCCTGTCTCAGGAACTTGGAGTGGCGGCGGCACCGCGTCTCGATGCGGCGGTGCTCGAGCGGCTGGAGCTCGCGCGGGTCTCGGCCACCAAGGTACTCCTCGTCGCTCAGATCCGGAGCGGGCTGGCTCGAACCCTTTACGTGGACCTGAATACCGAAGTCCCCGACGACACCCTCGTCACGATCACTCACCTTCTCAACGAACGACTCGGCGGTCTGACCCTGAGGGAAATTCGCGAGACCGTCTCGGATCGGATCCGGGATGCGCATGCCGAGGCCGATGACGCCGCCGAGGAGATCCTCAATGTCTTCATGCAGTCTGGATCGGAGTTGTTCGACTGGCCGGAGGTGGAGGGCACCGCGATTCATCTCGGTCACACCTCGGTCCTGGCCACGCAACCCGAGTTCACGACCGGGGAGCGTCTGAAGGGCCTGATCGAACTCACGGAGCAGCACGATCTGTTTGCGGCCGTGCTGGGGGACCGTCCGCATCCCACCGGCCTGCAGGTCACGATTGGTGGCGAGAACATGCGCGACGAACTCCGGGACTTCACCCTCGTCACCGCCGAGTACCGCGTGGGGACCCTGAAGGGGGTCATCGGGGTCATCGGACCCACCCGCATGGCCTACGACAAGGTCATCGCGATCGTCGACTATACCTCTTCGCTGGTCAACCAGATCCTCGAATGATCAGGGTGTGTCGGGTCTCTTCCTGAGGGGGCCCCGGGCCCAGCGCTGAATTCTCAAATACACGATATGGCTGATTACTACGAACTCCTCGGCGTGAGCCGAGATGCAGACGAAGGCACGATCAAGAAGGCGTACCGAAAGCTGGCGATGAAGTATCACCCTGATCGGAACGAGGGGGCGAAGGACTCCGAGGAGCGCTTCAAGGAAATCTCCGAAGCCTACGAGGTCCTGAAGGACCCTGAGCGCCGGGCCCGGTACGATCGGTTCGGCAAGGAGGGGGTCAGGGGCGGCCCCGGTGCGGGCGGCCCCATCCAGGGGTTCGATATCCAGGATGCCATCGAGATCTTCATGCGGGACTTCGGTGCGGGAGGCGGGGGCTTCGAAGAGATGTTCGGAGGGGGCCGCCGCCGCGGGCGCGGCCGCCGGAGGAGCCGGAAGGGAGAGAGCCTGAGGGTCCGTCTGCCCCTCACTCTGTCCGAGGTGGTACACGGCACCCAAAAGACGATCCGTGTGGCACTGTTGGAACCCTGCGACCAATGCGACGGCTCCGGCTCGTCCGATGGAAAGGCCCCACAGCCGTGCGGGAGCTGTGGGGGCACGGGAGAGGAGCGGGTCGCCCAGAATTCGGTCTTCGGCCAGTTCGTGTCGCTGACCACCTGCCGGACCTGCCGAGGGGAGGGGACGGTGGTCTCGGATCCCTGTTCCGTATGCCATGGAGAAGGGAGGGAAAGACAGCAGCGTGAGGTCCAGGTCGAGGTCCCTGCTGGAGTCACCTCCGAGAACTACATCACCATTCGAGGTCAGGGCAATGTCGGCTCACGGGGTGGCCCCCGGGGCGACATCCTGGTTCTCCTCGAGGTCGAGGCGGATCCGAGGTTCTCGAGGGAGGGCAACCACCTGGTCATCGATATTCCCGTGACCTTCGCCCAGGCCGCGCTCGGCGGGGACATCGAGGTGCCGACCGTCGACGGGACCACACGGATCGACCTGCCATCGGGGATCCAGTCCGGGCAGGCGCTCCGGATCCGCGGCGAGGGCGTGCCCGACCTCAACGGGGGTGGACGCGGTGACCTGATCGCACGGATTCGGGTGTGGACCCCGGAGCGACTCAGCTCGGAACAGGAGGAGCTCTTCCGGGAACTGCGGGCTCTCGAGGATCCGGCTCCCGAGACCCCGCCGGACGAGGGATCGGGGAACCGCCGGGGATTCTGGTCACGGGTCAAGGAGGCCTTCACCTCGTGATCGAGGGCGTTCCGGACCGCTGGATGGTCCTGCGGGTGCCCCGCCCACAGGATGAGTCGAGGCGAGACCTGATGGTCGAGGTCCTCCTGGAGTGCGGGGCGAGAGGAGTCGAGGAACGCGACGACCTTCTGGTCATCTACCTCCCGCCGCCGTCCGAGGACCCGCAGGCCTTCGTTCGCCGGGTGACCCGCGAGCTGGAGCGGGTCTCCGGGAGCCACGAGATTGCCGTCGAGCTCGACTGGCAGCCGCATGAGGCGTGGGAGGAACGATGGCGGACCCACTTCAAGCCACGACGGATCACCGAGCGGATCACGGTCGCCCCGAGCTGGGAGCGTCCCGAGGTTCCCCCGGGGACCCTCCTTCTCACCCTGGACCCCGGCATCGCCTTCGGGACCTCGGATCACCCGACCACGCGCGGCTGCATCCGAATGTTGGACGGACGGGTGCGCCCCGGCGATCGAGTGGCCGACGTGGGCGCCGGGTCCGGGATCCTGGCGATCACCGCCGCCCTCCTCGGCGCGGCCGACGTCCTGGCGATCGAGCTCGACCCCTGGGCCTGTCAGGCGGCCCGTGAAAATCTCCTCCTGAACGGGGTCGAGGAGCGAGTCCGGGTCCGGGCGGCTCCCATCACCTCGAAGGGGCTTCCCGGCGAGCCTCCCTTCGACGGGATCGTCGCGAATATCGAAAGTTCGATCCTGACCCCTCTGCTCCCGGGGCTTCGGTCCGCGCTCGAGGATGGGGGCTGGTTGATCCTGAGCGGGATCCTTCGGACCGAATCCGAGGCGAGCGTGGTGGCCGCGGCCGCGGCCGACCTGGGGCTCGACGGCGTCGACGAAGAGGGGGATTGGTGGACTGGAGCGTTCGTCACTCCAGACTGAGCCGTGCGCTGGAGCCCGCCTCCGGAGTTCGGGATCGAAGTCGGCGTCGCAGAGCGCTGCGCACCTTGCGCTCCTCGCGCAGGAGCCGCTCCCAGCGAGCGAGTGCCCGGATCGAACCGGGCTCCAGGTGGTCACCGATTCGGCGCAGCGAGGTGCGGAGCCGACCCTCGATCGAGCGGGCCTCCGGAACCTCCGGCGAGTTTCGGATCAGGATCCAGCTGCGGGGTCCCGCCCCGGCCCACCTCCGGCTGGGCGGTGTCAGCAGGCGAAGTTGAGGGTCCCGGGCCAGGAGGCGGGCAACCGAGTCGCGGTCGGGGGGCTGGGATTCCGGCGAGGACTCGGCGATCAGTTCCTGCGCCTCGTCGATCGAAACCGCAGGGGCTGGGTGGTGTCGAAGGATGCGGACGAGGTGCTCGGGGGGAGTCTGCATCGGGTCCTCCTCGGGTGGAAGCGGAACGATCGGGCGACGGGGCCCCGGCGGTCGGGTTCCCGGCGGTTACGGGTGCTCACGATCAGGGATTCGAAAGGGCGGGACCATGGCCGGATGGGCCGCATCCTGTTCGGGTGTGAATTCCCGCAGCGCCCACTCATTCACGATGATGGAGCGATGATCATGGACTGTGTATTCTGCAGGATCGCCAGCGACGAGATCCCCTCGGACCGGGTCTTCGAGAGCGAGGACGTCCTCGCGTTCAGGGATCTGAATCCGCAGGCTCCGACCCACGTCCTCGTCATTCCGAGGCGGCATGTGACTTCACTCGAGGCCCTGGGTCCCGAGGACGGCGAACTCGCCCACCACCTCCTCCAGGGCATCCGGGAGGTGGCCGCCTCCGAGGGACTATCGGAACGGGGCTATCGAGTGGTCACCAACATCGGCGACGACGGTGGGCAGAGCGTCGGTCATCTGCACTTTCACGTCCTCGGCGGCAGGAAACTGACGTGGCCCCCCGGCTGAGGCCATGCCTGGGATCCCGCACGTCTCCGGCCGGTTCGTTGACCCCCCCCGGAGCCGCGGATAGCTTCCCGAAGGGATCCGGGCGGCGAGATCGGCGGCCGGCCCATCCGGGGTTCTGCGGTCGGAGACATCCTTGAACTCACCGCCCCTTCACTGGAGTCCACCGTGGCGAACAACGCTGAACAATCCGCACCCGACGAGCTGAAGGTCGAACTCCGCTCCGCTCTGGATCAGGCTCGACGCGACCGGGACCGGCTTCGCACCACCGTGCTGTCCTCGGTTCTTTCGGAGATCCACAACCGCGAGATCGAGGTGGGCGGGGAGCTGGACCGGGAGCAGATCCACGAGGTCCTCTCCCGGGGCACGAAGCAGCGTCGCGAGGCGGCCGAACAGATGCGGGCGGGAAACCGCGAAGAGCTGGCGCTGAAGGAGGAGGCGGAGTCCGAGATACTTTCCGAGTTCCTCCCTCCGGCCCTCGACGAGGCGGAAGTCCGGAGGATGGTTCGCGAGCTGATGGACTCCGGCGTGACCGAGATAGGGCCGCTCATGGGTCGACTGATGCCCCGGCTCAAGGGCCGGTTCGACGGCAAGGACGCGAACCGCATCGTTCGGGAGGAGTTCAGCGGGTGAGCGCATGAACCGTCACGCCCTCGAAGTCCTCGAGTTCGACCTCACCCTTCGCGCGGTCGCCGCGCGGGCCGGGAGCGAGCTGGGCCGAGAGGCGCTTCTCTCCCGAAGTCCGCAGACCGACCTGGCCGCAGTCACGACCGAGCTGGAGCGGGTGGCCGAGGCCCGGGTCCACCTGGAGCGCCACCCCGAGTGGACGCCTCCCCTGCCGCCCGACGCCCGCCGGGCCCTCCGCGTGCTCGAGATGGAGGGGGGTGTCCTCGAGGCCGAGGACCTCCTCGTCGCGTACCGCCTGCTGCAGGCCTCGGCCGGCCTCCATCGAGCGCTCACGCAGGAGGTTCCCGCGGAGGAGGCGGATCCGGAGGGGGCCTCCCCGGACCACGGGCACCTGCGCAGGCTGGGCGCCAGCCTGACCGCCTGGCCCGAGGAGGAGACCCGCCTCGAGCGGACCGTCGATGCAGAGGGCCGGATCCGGGACCGGGCCAGTCCTGATCTCCGCTCGATCCGGACGAAGCTGCGAGCCGCCCGTTCACGGATCGTCTCCAGACTCGAAGCGTACCTGGGCACCCTCTCCGATCGGATCCGGGTTCCCGACGCGTCGGTGACGGTGCGGGACGGCCGGTTCGTGATTCCGATCCGGAGGGAGGGAAAATCCGAGGTCGGAGGGATCATCCACGGGGAGTCCGGGAGTGGCGCCACCCTCTTCGTCGAGCCTCCCCTCGCCCTCCGACTCATGAGCGAGCTCTCGGAGCTCGAGCGCGACGAAGCGCTCGAGGTCGATCGGATCCTGCGGGCCGCCAGCGGACGTCTGCGCGGTCGGACCCCCGCACTCCGACGGGCCTTCGAGACCCTCGTGGACTTCGACACCCTCTGGGCGAGAGCCCTCACGGCCCGGGCATGGGACGCCTCCCGTCCCGAGATCCTGCCCCGGGGCGAGGAGGAATTCGAGGTGCTCGACGGACGGCATCCCCTCCTGATCGAGAAAGGCGAGGGGCCGGTCGTTCCCTTCTTCCTCCACCTGGAGGCCGACGAACGCGCGATGGTCGTGTCGGGCCCGAACACGGGGGGCAAGACGGTCCTCCTGAAGGCCGTAGGACTCCTCCCTTTACTCGCCCAGACCGGGATCTTCCCGCCGGTGGGCTCGGGGAGCCGCCTCCCGATCATCGAGGACGTGTTCGCCGATATCGGAGACGAGCAGTCCATCGCCGAGTCCCTCTCGACCTTCTCGGCGCACCTGGCGAATGCCCGCGAGATCCTCGAGGGGGCGGGACCGGACACCCTCGTTCTGATGGACGAGATGGGAACGGGCACCGATCCGGCGGAGGGGGCCGCGCTGGCTCGTGCCCTCCTCGAGACCCTCGTCGAACGGGGGGCCCGGGCCGTGGTGACGTCGCACCTGGGCGCCATGAAGCGGCTGGATCGTCCGGGGAGCGGGATCGTCAACGCGTCCCTTCTCTTCGATTCGGACCGGATCGAGCCCACCTATCAGCTTCAGAAGGGGCGTCCGGGTCGGAGCTACGGGCTCGCGATTGCCCGCCGACTCGGCTTTCCGGGCGAGGTGCTCGACCGCGCCGAATCCTATCTCGACGAGGGAGAGATCGAGGTCGAAGCCCTCCTCGAACAGCTCGAGGTGAAGGAGCGCGAGCGCTCGAAGGCGCTGGTCGAGGCCGAATCGCTTCGGGCCGAGGCGGAGCGGGAGCGGCGGGAGGCCTCGGAGCGAGAGGCCAGGCTGCGCGAACGGGAGCGGACCGCGGAATCCCGGGCGAGGGAGGAGGCTCGCCAGCTCCTTCTCGACGCCCGCGCCGAAGTCGAGGACGCGATCCAGCAGGTGCGTGCGTCGGGGGCCGAGGATCAGCGTGAGGTCGAGCGTCGGGCCCGACGGGTGGTCGAGGAGGCGGCCGAGGAGCAGAGGCGACGTCGGCCCTCCGCCGGGGGCGAGTCTCGAGGCGCCGAGAGCACCGGGCTCGAGCCGGGCGCGCGGGTCCGGGTGCTCGGAAGTGGCACGAAGGGGGTGGTGCGCGAGGTCGAGGACGATCGGGTCGCGATCGAGGTCGGCGGGCTGCGTCTCCGGGTCGCCCGCTCCGAGGTGGAGATCATCCCCGGGACCCCCGAACCCGACGAGGCGAGAACGCGTCGGAAATCCGGGGGAGGCATCAGCTCCGTTCCGGACGTCGACGTGCGTCTCGAGGCCGACCTGAGGGGCCTTCGGGTCGATGAGGTCGATCTGGAACTCCGTCGGGCGCTCGATGGCGCGATTATGGGAGACCTGCACGAACTTCGGATCATCCACGGAAAGGGGACGGGTGCGGTCAAGGCCCGTGTGCGCGAGCTTCTCGGACAGGACTCCCGTGTGCTCGAGGCCCGACCCGGAGGGGTCGGCGAGGGCGGCGCGGGGGTGACCGTGGCGGTCTTCCGGTGATTCCCGACGATGTGGTCGAGGAAGTCCGCGCCCGGGCGGATCTGGTCGAGATCATCGGCGAGGTCGTCGAGCTGAAGCGATCCGGGAAGCAGTACAAGGGGAAGTGCCCCTTCCACGAGGACCGGACGCCCTCCTTCTACGTCACCCCCGACCAGGGGTTCTACAAGTGCTTCGGCTGTGACGAGTCGGGAGACGTGTTCAGCTTCGTGATGAAGCGGATGGGGATGGATTTCCCGGACGCCATCCGGTACGTGGGGGAACGAAGTGGGGTCGAGGTGAGAGAGGTCGCTGCGGGCGATGAGGGTCGGGAGGACCCCTTTCGGGCCTACTACGAGGCGAACGCCTTCGCTCGGAAGTTCTTCCAGGATACCCTGGCGGATCCCGCGACCGGGGCCGATGCCCGAGAGTACCTGCGGGGCAGGGGGATCGACGACGAGACCCGGGAGCGATTCGGGATCGGTTTCGCTCCGGACGAATGGGGGGCGCTGCGATCGGCCGCCGAGGTCCACGGGATCGCGCGGAACGTCCTCGTCGAAAACGGCCTTCTGGTCGAGAGCGAACGGGCGCCCGAACCCTACGACCGGTTTCGCAACCGGATCATCTTCCCGATCGAGGCGGTCGGGGGACGGATCGTGGGTTTTGGAGGACGGATCCTCGGGGTCTCGGGGAAGGGGGCTCCGAAGTACCTGAACTCCCCCGAAGGCCCGGTCTATCACAAGGGCGAGATCCTCTACGCGCTGGGTTGGAACCGCCATGCGATCCGCAAGGAGGAGACGGCGCTTCTCGTCGAGGGGTACATGGACGTGGTGGCGCTCTCGGCCGGCGGGGTGAATCACGCGGTGGGGGTGCTGGGTACGTCGCTGACGGCTGAACAGGCCCGGCTCCTCAAGCGCTACACGCGCCGCGTGCTCCTCCTCTTCGACTCCGACGAGGCCGGGCTTCGGGCGACCTTCCGGGGGGCCGACGTCCTGCTCGCTGCCGGGATTCACCCCTCGGTCGTCACCCTGCCCGCGGGAGAGGATCCGGATTCGGTCATACGGAGTGAGGGCCGGGCTGGACTCGAGCGCTATCTGGACCAGGCGGTCGATGTGATCGATCGGAAACTGCAGCTCCTCGAGGAGAAGGGGTTTCTGCGGTCGCTGGATCGGAAGCGTACCGCCGTCGACAAGCTGCTGCCCACGCTTCGCGCGACCGCCGACGAAACCCTCCGGGACATGTACGTGACGAGAGTCGCCGAAAAGACCGGAGTCCGTCGTGACACCCTCGAACGCGAGATCGAGTCGACGTCGAATCCGGCCGGTGGGGGCGAGGGCAGATCGGCTCTCAGTCCGGGGCGTGGGGCCGGATCCAACCGGGGTCACGGGTCCGGCAGCGGACGGCCCGGGGGGCGACTTCGGCATCCTCCTCCGGATCTCGGCGCGGAGCGCCAGCTCCTCCTCGTGCTCCTCCAGGCGAGGGATTGGCTGGACCGTGCGCTCGAGCGGATTGGTCCGGGGGAGTTTCAGAACCCGGTCTATCAGGCCATCTTTCAGGCGTTGGTCGACGAGCCCGAATTGACGGCTCCCCCGCCCGAGATGGCTCCCGAGGCCGTGCGCACAATGGAGCAGCTCCTGGGGCACCCCGAGGAACTCGAGCATACGCAACGGGTCTTTGAAGAGTCGATCGCAAGGCTTCGGAGCCGGAGTATGCGCGTGCACGAAGTGGAGCTCAGAAAGGCCCTCTCCGACGCCGGAAGCCCGGAGGAGGAGCGAGAGCTGCTCGAGCAACTGCAGAGACTTCGGAAGGATCGCCCCGGGCGGTGGAATGTGGTTCGGCGGGAACGACCCGCGGACTGAACTGGTGACCAGAATCGGATGGGTGGATGACCAAGACAACGACCATGGGCTCTCTGAGAGAGCTCCAGAAGCTGGATCGCAGAATTTCGGAGATCCGAAGCAGAATCCGCGATTTCGACCCCTTGCTGGCCGAAGTCGAGGAGCCCGCGTTGCGTCTCGAAGACGAGCATGGAAAGGCGTCGACCCGTCTCGAGCAGATGAAGACCGACGCTCGCCGGCTCGAGCGGAGTGCCGAGGACAAGCAGGCACGGGCAGAGAAGCTCGACGAGCGCCTGAGCCAGGTCACGAATCTGCGAGAGGAGACGGCGGTCAAGACCGAGCTCGAGATGGTGCAGCGCTCGATCGACGCCGATGAACAGGAGGCGATGCAGCTGCTCGAGCAGGTACGGCAGAACGAGCTGCTGGTCGATGAGCTGCAGGAGCAGTCCGCGACCGCCCGTGCCGAGGTTCTTCCTCGCCAGGAGGAGCTCCTGGATGAGCGTTCGGGGCTCGACGAGTCCCTGGCCGAACTCTCGGCCCGGCGGGACACCGTGCTCGAGATGCTGGGGACGCGGGAGCGCCAGGTCTACGAAAGCTTCCACGGATCGGGACGGGCCGTGGTCGTGGCCGCGCTGACCGAAGATGGGGCCTGCGGCCACTGTTTCGGCATCGTGCCCCTTCAGCAGCAGAACGAGATCCGCAGAGACGAGGGCCTGCACCGCTGCGAGGCCTGCGGGGTGATCCTGACGAGTGAGCCCGAAGAGGAGCCCGATCCCGTGCCGGTCGCTCCGATCGAGTCCGAGGAGTCCGAGGAGTCCGAGGAGTCCGACGAGTCCGCCGAACCCGATGATGCCGAGGCTTCGGAGGCCTCCGTCGACTCGTGACCTCGACCGCCACGTCCACTCCCTCTCTGCCACCACCTCCACCACCCCGCTGGGAGCTACGTCCGGAGCCGCCCCACGAGGTCGTCTCACGCCTGGCCGAGGCGCTCTCGCTGCCCCGAGCCCTCTGTGCGGTGCTGGTGGGGCGGGGGATTCACGAACCCGGCCCGGCCCGGGATTTTCTGCGGCCCCGGATCGAGGAGATGCATCCGCCCGCGCTGCTCGCCGACGCCGGACGGGCAGTCGAACGCCTTGAGCGGGCGATCGACCGGGGGGAGACGATCTTCGTGCACGGGGATTACGATGTGGATGGGGTCTGCTCCGCTGCCCTTCTTACCCGGGCCCTGCGTTCGCTGGGTGCGACCGTGGTTCCCTTCGTCCCGCACCGGTTGCGCGACGGGTATGACCTCAGCCGGGCGGGAGTCGACCGCGCACATCGGGCGGGGGCCGCGCTCCTGGTGACCTGCGACGCCGGGATCGTCGCGCACGACGCCGTCCGCCATGCGGGCGAGCTCGGGATCGATGTGGTGGTCACGGACCACCATACGCCGGGCTCCACCCTCCCTCCGGCGGTGGCGGTGGTCAATCCGAACCGCGGCGACTGTCCCTACCCCGACAAGGGTCTCTGCGGGGCCGGTGTCGTATTCAAGCTCATGGAGCTCCTCTTCGAGCGGCGGGGGCGGGACCGACAGCTCCTCCTGCCGCACCTCGACCTGGTCGCGCTGGCCACGATCGCCGATCTCGTTCCCCTGTTGGGCGAGAACCGGATCTTCGCCCGCTTCGGCCTCCGATACCTCGCTCACACCTCAAAGGAGGGACTGCGGGCTCTGCTGGCGGTCTGCGGAATGGGACAGGCGATCGGAGACGGCTCCCTCGAGGCGGGCCAGGTCGGATTCCAGCTCGCCCCCCGGATCAATGCGGCGGGGCGCCTGGGAGACGCGGGGGACGCGCTTGAACTCCTCCTGACCGAGAGCCGCGAAGAGGCCCGGCGACTGGCCGCGGAGCTGGATCGACTGAACCACGAGCGCAGAGACGAGGACCAGCGAACGCTCGACGAGGCGCTCCGGACCCTCGCGCTGAGCTTCGATCCCGCGGACGACTTCGGGGTCGTGCTTGCCGGAGAGGGGTGGCACCCCGGAGTCATCGGGATCGTGGCGTCACGGATCGTCGAGCGGGTTCACCGGCCGGTCGTGCTGATCGCCCTCGATGGCGATGCGGGGCGGGGGAGCGCCCGGTCGATCCCGGAGCTGCATCTGTACGACGCGCTCGCCGAGTGTGGCGACCACCTGGACCGTTTCGGAGGCCACCGCCAGGCGGCGGGGATGGACGTTCGCAAGTCGGCCGTCGAGCCCCTGCGCCTGGCCTTCAATCGGGCGGTTCGCACGCAGCTGTCCGGTTCGGTCCCGGCGCCTCGACTCCGGGCGGACCTCCGCCTCTCGCTGGACGAGGCGACCCCGGAGCTCCATCACTGGCTCGACTACCTGGGACCCTTCGGGATGGGCAACCCGCGTCCCGTGTTCGTCGCCCACGATGCTGAAATCCAGGGGACGCCCCGGGAGGTCGGGCGTGGTCACCTGAAGCTGCAGCTCGCCCACCACCGTGGCCCGGTCGAGGCGATCGGATTCGGGCTCGCGGAGCGCCTGCCTCCGGCGTCACTTCCGAGCCGCGTGGAGCTGGCCTTCCAGTTGCGCGAGAACGAGTACCGGGGGCGCCGAACCCTTCAGGCCCGTCTGATGGACCTGCGTCCCGGCGGGAGCTCCTGAGCCGTGCCGCGGATCATTGCCGGGGAGTGGCGAGGACGCCGGATCCACGCACCCGCGGGGCGCGAGGTACGCCCCACGACCGACCGGATTCGGGAAGCCTGGATGTCGTCGCTGCATCCTGCACTCCCCGGGGCGAGGGTGCTGGATCTGTTCGCGGGGTCGGGCGCCCTCGGACTGGAGTGTCTCTCGAGGGGCGCGGCCGAGGTGGTCTTCGTGGAGCAGTCCCGCCCGGTGGTCGACACCCTGCGCCGGAACATCGGGGTGCTGGGAGCCGAGCCCCGCTGCCGGGTCGTGACCGGTGACGTCTTCAGGGAGCTCACCCGCCTTCCGCCCGCCTTCGACATGGCCCTCGCCGACCCACCCTATGGCGAAGGGCTGGCGGTCCGCCTCGTCGAGCACTTCGCGCAGGCCCCCTTCGCCGCGGAGCTCTGGCTCGAGCATTCCCGCGCCGAGGTTCTGCCGGCCCTGCCCATTCAGCGTCAGCGGCGCTACGGTGATACTCTCCTTAGCACCTTCGCCGCGATCCACCCCCCAGATGTCGACGATCCTGCTTCCATGCGGACTCCAGCCGAGGAACCCCATTCATGACTCGACCCGGAACGCTCACGGCCCTCTATCCGGGCTCCTTCGACCCCGTGACCCTGGGCCATGAGGACATTGCCCGCCGGACCCTCCGAGTCGCCGACCGGGTGATCGTCGCTGTGGCCGCGGCGTCCACGCATGCGAAGACCCCGGCCTTCTCGCTCGAGGACCGCCTCGAGATGCTCCGTGAGGTCTTCGCCGACGAGCCCCGGATCGAGTGCACGAGCTTCGAGGGTCTCCTCGTGGATTTCGTGCGCGAGAGTGGTGCCGGGTTCGTGGTCCGGGGGCTGCGTGCCGTGTCCGATTTCGAGTACGAGTTCCAGATGGCCCAGATGAACCGGGAAATGGACCCGAAGATGGAGTTCATCTTCCTCACGCCCGACGTGAACCTCGCATTCCTGTCGGCCTCGCTGGTCCGTGAGGTCGCCAGACTCGGGGGCGACGTTTCTCCCTTCGTGTCTCCGACCGTTCTGAAACGTCTCCGACAGACCTTCGGGGGGGACCGGTGAGCTTCCTCGAGAGCCTTCGGGATCGGGCGCGGGATCGGCCTCGAACGATCGTGTTTCCCGAAGGCGAGGAGCCGCGGACCCTTGAAGCCGTCGCGGAGATTCAGACCGAGGGGCTCCTGAGCCCCGTGCTGCTCGGCGACCGGGCGCGGGTCCTCGACGGACTCGCCGATGCCGGGGGGGACCCCGACACGGCTCGGGCGGTCGACCCCCGGATCACCGAGGGCACCGGTGGGCTGGTGGCGCACCTGTGGAACCGCCGAAGGGCGAGAGGGATGTCCGAAGCCGAGGCCCGGGAGCGGGTGCGAGACCCCCTCTTTCGGGGTGCGTTGATGGTGGCCACCGGGGAGGCCGACGGATCGGTCGCCGGGGCCGTCCACTCCACGGGCGATGTCCTGCGAGCGGCGCTCTGGTGCGTCGGCCCCACCGACGGGATCGAGACGATCTCGTCGTCTTTCTACATGGTCGTCGAGGAGTTCCGGGGCCGGGGCAGCGAGGTGCTCACCTTCACCGACTGCGCCGTTGTGCCCGATCCCACCGGCGCGCAGCTCTCGCAGATCGCCGCGGCGGCTGCCCGGGCCCGGCGGTCGGTCGTCGGAGACTCCCCGGTCGTCGCCTTCCTTTCGTACTCGACCCGGGGGAGCGCCGCCGGAGCGTCCGTGCAACGGGTTCGAAAGGGGCTGGAGCTCTTTCGGGACATGGAGCCCGGGATACCTTCCGACGGTGAGTTCCAGGGCGATGCGGCACTCATCGAGGCCGTGGCCCGCAGAAAGGCGCCCGACTCCGCGGTCGGAGGCGACGCGAACGTCCTGGTGTTCCCGAATCTCGACGCGGGTAACCTCGCATACAAGCTGGTGGAACGGCTGGCCGGGGCCCGGGCGATCGGACCGGTGGTGCAGGGGCTGGCGAGACCCTGCAACGATCTCTCCCGGGGCTCGTCGCCGGGCGACATCGTGGACGTCGCCTGCATCACATCGCTGATGGCCCGATGAGGAAGCCGGAGGGGGAGGAAGAGCGCCATCTCGCTCGGCGTCTTGCCTCGTCCTCCGCATTTTGAATAGTTTTTGACTACGTTTCAGGCATTCTGGTGCGCTCCGGAAGCTCCGGGGCCCAAATCTACCCGTGCGCTCCCGGCGCCGGGCACTCAAGGGGAGCATTCATGGCCTTTCAGGTAAACCGAGCAGGTGATGTGATGGTGATCGATGTGGATGGCCAGCTCATCGTGGGAAACCGGCAGGAGTTGAAGCAGATGATCCTCGACCAGGTCGAGTCGGGGGAACGCAAGTTTCTCGTCGACTTCACCCACACCGGGTACATCGACTCCTCGGGGCTGGGGGTTCTGGTGAGCCTCTCGAAGAAGATCCGGGAGCAGGGAGGCGAACTTCGGCTCTCGACGCTGAACGAGGATCTGCGGACTCTCTTCGAGTTGACGAAGCTCGACACCCTCTTCCGAATCGCGGATTCCCGCGAGGAGGGCCTGAAGGGCTTCTGATCGGGACGGACCGGGAGCGGACCGTCCCGGCGGTGAGCCCTTCGGAATCCTCCGGGGGGTGATGGATTCGATGAACACCGGGAGGCAGGATGGATCGAGAACTGGTGTTTGAACTCCCGAACGACCTCCAATGTATCGAGGAAGCCGTGGAGTTCGTGGTGGGACGCTGTGCCACCTGCGAGGAGACGGGCCGGAAGCTCCGGTTCAACTTCCGGGTGAGCTTCACCGAGGCCCTGGCCAACGCGATGATCTACGGGAATGGCCGGGATCCCTCGAAACGGGTTCGAGTCGAGGTGGCGTTGCGCGGGAGTGCCCTGAAGGCGCGGGTGATCGACCAGGGGCATGGCTTCGACCGTACCACGGTGCCCGACCCCACGGCGCCCGAAAACATCGAGTGTCCCGGGGGCCGGGGAATTTTTCTGATGCGGAAGCTGATGGACGAAGTGCACTTCAACGAGCGCGGGAACGCGGTGACCCTCGTCCTGCGCCTGCCCGAAACGGAGTCGATCCGGCGAGAGGCCTCGGCATGACCCCAGAGCGCACCACTCGGGAGTTGGTTCCCGAGTCGGTGTCGCAGGTGATCGAGGAGTTCCGCCGTTCCTTTCATCTCGATGTGCACCTCTGGCTTCCGAGGGACGCCGATTCGTCCTTCCACCTCTTTCCGGCCGAGGAGATCGAGGGGGAGCCGTCCCCGGACTCTCTCCTGCTGGCCGTACCGACCCGAGCCGGGGTCGAACTCACTCTCGAGCTGCGATGCCCGAAGGGCGGCACCGATGTGACCGCAGCCGGGGTTCTGCGCTCGACCCTCGAGCAGCTCTACGAGTGTGTCGAGGAGATCCGGTTTTTCACCTACGAGGTCTCGGAGCGGTACGAGGAGATCAACCTCCTGTACTCGATCGCCGAGACCCTCGGATCCCTTCTCAGCCTCAAGGACGCGGCGAAGCTGATCCTCGGGGAGGTGTGCGACGTCATGGGAGCCGGGCGGGGTTCCCTCTGGGTCTACCAGCCCGAAGACGACCACCTGAAGCTGATCGCCTCGGTGGGGGACCGCGGCCTCATGGGCCCGATCGGAATCGGCGACGCCACGGCCGTCACCAGCCAGGTCTTTCGCGAGGGGCGCGCGCTGATCCTGACCACTGATCGCATGGGATCGAATGGCGACGAGAGCTCCGGGAGTGCGGCGACCATCGGGGACTCGGTCCTCTCGGTGCCGATCCGGTTCACCCCTCCGACCGGTCAGCCGCGCACCGTCGGGGTCATCAATCTGATCGGCCGGCGACGAGGGGGGCGCTTCACGGCCTCGGACCAGAAGCTCCTCTCCGCGATCGCCTCGCAGGTCGGCTCGGCCCTCGAGAACAACCGCCTCATGCGCGAGTCCGTCGAGCGCGAGCGGGTGACCCGTGAGATGGAGCTCGCGCACGACCTTCAGATGAAGCTCCTTCCGGCGGTCGGAAGCTTCGATCCGGTGCGGGTCGCCGCCCGGGTCCAGCCGGCAGAAGTGGTCGGTGGGGACTTCTACCACTTCTTCCAGCTTCCAGGAGGCCGCTTCGGGGTCATGATCGGAGACGTTTCGAGTCATGGGTTTCCGGCGGCGCTCATCATGGCGCTCGCCCTCAGTGCGGCGACGATCTACGCCTCGCAGCACGAGGCACCCGAGGCGGTCCTCTCCGAAATGGGCGAGGCCCTCCGGGACGAGCTCGAGAGTACCGAGATGTATCTGACTCTCTTCTACGGGGTGCTCGACCCCGAGCGCGGGGAGTTGGTCTACGCGAACGCCGGGCACCCGCACGCCTTCATGATCCGGGGAGACGGATCGAAGGAGCGGCTCGAGGCGCTGAACCTTCCGATGGGGATCCTTCCCGGCGACGAGTACGAGGCGGCCCGGGTCCCCTGGACTCCGGGTTCCGACCTCCTCTTCCTCTTTACCGACGGGCTCTCGGACACCCTCCTGGCGACCTCGCGCAGGGCGGCGGAGCAGCGGGTGGTGCGGATGGCGTCGCGCCTGAGACACCAGCGGGCGGACGAGATCGTCGACGCGCTCTTCGAACTCGATGGAGGGGGCGAGGGAACCGATGGTGACGACCGGACCGCGATCGTCCTCCGCCTCTAGTGTCCAGGCCCCCGCCCCCGAGCCGACGCCCGAAGCGGGCACTCGGCCAGAATTTTCTGGTCGACGGCAACATCCAGCGCCGCATCGTCGACGTCGCGGCCATCGAGCCCGATGACGCGGTGGTCGAGATCGGTCCCGGCAGGGGCGCGCTGACGGGGCTTCTGGCGGAGCGGGCCGGGCAACTGACGCTGGTGGAGCTCGACGACCTTCTCGCCGCAGAACTCGAGGAGCGATTCCGAGACATCGATCATGTGCGTGTGCTCCACGCCGACATCCTCGAGACCCGCCTCTCGGCGATCAGCTCCGACCCGTCGTCGCTTCGCGTGATCGGAAACATTCCGTACAACATCACCACCCCGATCCTCTTCCATCTCCTCGAGGCCCCCCGACCTGCCGATATCCTCCTGATGGTGCAAAAGGAGGTGGCCGAACGGATCGCGGCAGTCGAGGGCACGTCGGGGTACGGTGCGCTCTCGGTGGGGGTGCAGACGGTCGCCGAGGTCGAGACGCTGCTGCGCGTACCTCCGGGTGCCTTTCGCCCCCGTCCCCGGGTCGACTCCGCCGTCATCCGGATCCGACCCATTCGGCCCTTCCCCCTGAGCCGCGACGAGGAGCACCGGCTGCGCAGGCTCACCCGCGCCGCCTTCCAGTGGCGGAGGAAGCAACTGCGTCGGACCCTGAGGGATCACCCCGATCTGGCGCTCCCACCGGCCCGGCTCGAGAGACTCGGCGAGACCCTCGACCTGGAGCGGCGGCCGGAAACCCTGAGTCCGACCGAGTTCGTCGAGCTCTCCCGTTGGCTCTTCGCCGAGAGCCCGGAGTCGGACCCCTCCGCCCGGCGGGACGTTGACGGGTGATCCCGGAGCTTTCTACCTTGGGTTGTGAATCTATTCACAAGCGGGTCGACCCCTTCGGCCCGACGTCTCGCTCTCAGCCTGCGGACCCCTTCGACGTGCCCTCCCCCGACCGGAAAATCTCGGAATCCACGGTCCGTCGCCTGTCGGAGTACCTGCGAAGCCTCGAGGCACTCCAGCGCTCCGGCGCCGAGATGGCCTCGAGCGGAGAGCTCGCCCGACGCGCCGGCACGACCGCCGCGCAGGTCCGCAAGGACCTTTCGGCTTTCGGATCGTTCGGGAAGCGGGGCCTCGGGTATCCGGTGGCCCCCCTCATCGGGAACCTCGAGGAGATCCTGGGACTCACCCGGGAATGGCGGGTCGCGCTCCTGGGCGCGGGTCGGATCGGTGCGGCCCTTCACGCCTATCCCTTCTTCCGGGAGCGCGGATTCCGCATCGTCGCGATCTTCGACGATGATCGCGACAAGATCGGGCTTCGCTGGGGCGACACTCCGATCCGGCACATCGACGAGCTCGAGGCGGTGCTCGCCCGGGAAGCCGTCGAGATCGTGATCCTCACGGTCCCGGCAGCTCCGGCCCCGACGCTTGCGGACCGGGTCGCGAAGGCGGGAGTGGGGGCGATTCTGAACTTCGCGCCGGCCCGGCTCGAAATGCCCTCGCATGTCGCCGTCAACGAGGTGAATCTAGCCATGGAGCTCGAACTCCTCTCCTTCGCGCTGACCCGGGGCGAGTCCCGGTGACCGAGGGCGGGGGGGGCGGCTCACTCCTCGAGAGCGCAGGGGCCGCACTCGCCCGCGCACCCCTGCACACCCTCGATCTGGCCCGCCAGGTTCTGAAGCTGAAGGGAGGGAATCCGTCGGCGGCATCGGCGGCCGTCTTCGCGCTTCTAGGAACCGATCCTCGCTTCACCGTCGATTCCCAAGGCATCTGGCGTCTCACCGAGGGTGCCGCCCCGCCGGGCACGCCCCTGCGCGAGCTGGAGTTCGCCGTGGTCGACGTGGAGACGACCGGGGGGGGCTACGGGCGTGGGCACCGGGTCACCGAAGTCGCCGTCGTTCCGGTGAGCCGGGGGCGGATCGGAGAGGCCTATCGGACCCTCGTGCACCCCGGCCGCAGCATCCCCCCTCGGATCGAGGCGCTCACCGGGATCAGTGACGCGATGGTCCGGGGTGCACCGCCCTTCGACGTGATCGCCGACGATCTCCGAGACGAGCTCGAGGGTCGGATCTTCGTGGCCCACAACGTGTCGTTCGACTGGGGGTTCATCCGAGAGGAGCTGCTGGCTGCCCGGGGCGATGTTCCCGAAGTGGAGCGACTCTGCACGGTGAAGATGGGCCGCCGGCTGGTGCCGGGGCTCCGCAGCTACGCCCTGGACGCTCTGACCCGACATTTCGAGATTTCGATTCACGACCGTCATCGTGCCTTTGGCGATGCGCTCGCGACCGCCCGCCTCCTCCTGCTGCTCATCGAGCGGGCCGAAACCGAGGGGGTCGGAGATCTCGAGGGGCTGCATCACTATCTTTCGGTGCGGCAGGCGCCGAGGCGGCGCCGGGGCTGACCTTCCGGGTCCCCGGCGGTCTCCATCCATCGAACGTCGAGGAGTGGATCATGACCCAGGACCAGGATTCGAAGGGATCGCAGCAGGCCGTCGATTCGGGAGACCCGCCGGGCTTTCCGACCGCGGCCGGCCTTCCCCTCGTGCGGTCGTTCGAACTCGGAGCGCTCCGAGTCCATGCCATCGAGGCGGGACTCCAGCGGCTCGATGGGGGGGCGATGTTCGGGGTCGTGCCCCGGCCGCTCTGGGAGAAGCGAATCCCCCCCGATGCCCGCAACCGCATCCCACTGGCGCTCCGCTGCCTCCTGGTCGAGGCACCCGAGGCGCTGATCCTCATCGACACCGGGGTCGGAAACAAGGGGGACGACTCCTTCCGACAGATCTACGGCATCGAGAACGAGGGGGATCCGGCCGCGGGGGCTCCCACCCGGCTGGAACTGGGGATCCGAGAGGCCGGCCACGAGCCCTCCGACGTCGACATCGTCCTCATGACCCACCTCCACTTCGATCATGCCGGGGGCGGAACAATGCGACGCGACGACGGCGAGATCGTGCCCTCCTTCCCGGGGGCCCGGTATGTCGTCCATGAGGACGAGTTCCGCTTCGCCGGGAGCCCCAACGAGCGGATCCGGGCCTCGTACCTGAGGGAGAACCTGGAGCCGATTTCACGTTTCAACCTGTGGGACTTCGTCGGGACCAACGCGGAGATCACCGGGGGCATCCACCTGAGGCACACGCCCGGCCACACCCCTCATCACCATTCGGTGGTCCTGGAGTCCGGCGGGGAGCGAGCATGCTTCCTCGCCGACCTCTGTCCGACGACCGCGCACCTGCCCCTCCCCTGGATCATGGGCTACGACCTCGAGCCCCTGGTGACCCTGGAGTCCAAACGCGAGATGTGGGAGCGCGCGCTGCACGAGGACTGGCTCCTGATCTTCGAACACGACCCCGTCGTCCCGTGGGGCCGGCTGGCCGAGAATCGCCGATCGCTTCGCGAGGAGTGAGGGGGGACGGGCCTCGGAATGGACGCGTTCGGGATGCCTCGGACGGGCAGAGCGTTCGCCCCGAAAGGGTGACCTCTCCGGGGATTTTTCCTATCTTTCTCTGGCTCCGGTGGAGACGGCGCCCGCACACCCCTCTTCCGGAGCCCGGATCCACGATCCGTCTCACCTCTCAGGCAGTATCCGAACCCATATAGAACGCAAAGGAGTCCAGTCATGACCGACCCGTCCCGCATCCCTGTGATCGTGAGCGGCGCACGCACCCCCGTCGGTCGCTTCCTGGGGGGGCTGAGCCCGCTCGCCGCCACCCAGCTGGGGGCTCGGGCGGTGAAGGCGGCGGTCGAACGTTCGGGGATCGACCCCGAGCTGGTCGACGAGGTTATCCTGGGCAACGTCGTTCAGGGGGGAGGGGGACAGGCGCCGGCACGCCAGGCGGCGATTCACGCGGGACTCCCGGCCACGATCCCCGCCGTTACGGTCAACAAGGTCTGCGGGTCCGGTCTGAAGGCCGTCATGCTTGCGGCCCAGGCGATCCGGGCGGGAGACATCCGTTCGGCCGTCGCGGGTGGGTTCGAGTCGATGTCGAACGTCCCCTTCTACGCCCGCGGGCTGCGCAACGGGGTCAAGTTCGGCGACCAGACCCTCCAGGACGGCCTGATCTACGACGGACTCTGGTGCTCGTTCGGCAACTGCCACATGGGAGGGCATGCCGAGTACACGGCGTCCAGGGCCGGAATCACCCGCGAGGACGCCGACACCTTTGCGCTCCACTCCCATCGCAAGGCGGTCGCGGCCATCGAGGGCGGCAAGTTCGACCGCGAGATCGTACCGGTCGAGATCGAGGGGCGACGGGGCACCACCCGGATCGATCGCGACGAGTCACCGCGAGCCGATACTTCGATGGAGGCCCTGGGCCGACTCCGCCCCGCCTTTCCGAAGGATGCTCCCGACGGGATCGACCCGTTGGTCGTCACCGCCGGAAACGCTCCGGGCCTCAATGACGGTGGGGCGGCGCTGGTGGTGACCTCCCTCGAATTCGCGCAGGCCCACGGGCTCGAGGTGCAGGCCCGGATTCGGGGGTACGCCGCGGGAGGGACCGAGCCACAGGACCTCTTTTTCGCCCCGATCGCCGCGGTCCGAAACCTGATGAAGCGAGATGGCACGACGATCGACGACTACGACCTCTTCGAGGTGAACGAGGCCTTCGCGGTGCAGGCGATCGCGGACATGCGGGAGCTAGAGATGGATCCGGAGCGGGTGAACGTTCACGGTGGGGCCGTCGCGCTCGGCCATCCGATCGGGTGCTCGGGAGCGCGGATTCTCGTCACCCTCCTGCACGCGATGGAGGATCGGGGCGTGGAGTCGGGAATGGCGACCCTGTGTTTGGGGGGCGGGAACGCGGTCGCACTCTCGGTGACCCGCGACTGACGGCTCTCGCGCGCGGGCCGAGGGAGGGGGCCGGATGAACGGGCTCGGCTACCACGGGACCGCTTTGGGCGCGGCCCTCGGGATCGGGGCGATCTGTGGCATCGTGGCGGCAGGGCTTTCGAGTCTCGAGCTTCGCGGTGGGCTGATGCAGATGCAGTCGACGGGGGAGCTCTGGCTCCTCTGCGTCTTCACGGCCGGGGTCCTCGCGATCCTGCTCGGCCTGTCGACGTTGATCGGAGGGTGGCCGGGATCCGGGACCCTGCGGGATCGGCTCGACGCCTTCCTGGGCCCCGATCGGGGGCGTGGAAACGACGAGCCGCACGAACGCTCGACCGGACGAGGGAACGTTGGTCGGGCTGGGGCCTGGATGATCGAGGTCGGGGGAGGCCTCCTCGGCCTCTACCTGGTCGGATGGATGATTGGATGAACCACGGGATGAAGCCCGGAGCACGACTCCGGAGTGGACCGACAGACATGCACTCACAGGTGGGTTGAGGACGACGGATATGGGAGATGGAATCAGGAAGGTGACCGTGATCGGGAGTGGGACGATGGGTAACGGGATCGCCCATGTCTGCGCCCAGAGCGGGTTGGATGTGGCCCTCGTGGATCTCGAGGAGTCGTATCTGGAGCGAGCGCACGCCACGATCGCAAAGAACCTCGACCGACAGGTGAACAAGGAGATCCTCTCGGCCGAGCAGCGCGATTCGGCGCTCGGCCGGATCGAGTTCACCACGGATCGGGGGGTCGGAGTCGAGGGCTCGGGGCTGGTGGTCGAGGCGATTCCCGAGCGGGCGGAGCTCAAGTACGAGCTCTTCTCCGACCTGGACCGTCTCGCGGCACCCGACACGATCCTGGCCACGAACACGTCGTCGATCTCGATCACCGAGATCGCGGCCCGGACCGAGCGACCCGAAAAGGTGATCGGGATGCACTTCATGAACCCGGTCCCGGTGATGAAGCTCGTCGAGGTGATCCGGGGGCTGGCGACCGACGACGCCACGACCGCGACGGTGATGGAGCTGTCGCGGGCGCTGGGGAAAACCCCGGTCGAGGTGAACGACTACCCCGGTTTCGTCTCCAACCGCGTCCTCATGCCGATGATCAACGAGGCGGTCTTCGCTCTCATGGAAGGGGTGGCCGAGACCGAGGCGATCGACACCGTGATGAAGCTCGGGATGAACCATCCGATGGGCCCCCTGGCGCTGGCCGACCTGATCGGCCTCGACACCTGCCTGAACATCCTCGAGGTCCTCCACCGGGAGCTCGGAGATGACCGCTACCGTCCCTGCCCCCTTCTCCGGAAGTACGTGGCGGCGGGATGGCTCGGACGAAAGAGCGGCCGCGGCTTCTACCGATACGAGGGCTGAGATGGCCACGATCGCTCCCGAGGCCCTCGAGATCCGTGCGATGGCGCGCGAATTCGCCGACGGCGAGATCCGTCCGTATTCGGCCGCCTGGGATGCCGACCGCGAGTTTCCGGTCGAGATCATCCGCAAGCTCGGGGAACTGGGGTTCCTGGGGATGGGGATCCCCGAGGAGTACGGGGGGCTCGACCTGGATCTTCCCACGGCGCTCCTCGCGCTGGAGTCACTCGCTTGGGGTGATGCGGCGGTCGCCCTCACGGTCGCGGTCCATGGCGGCCCCGTGGTTCGGGCGCTCCTGGAGCATGGGACCGAGGCGCAGCGCAGCCGGTGGCTTCCAGGTCTGGCCACCGGTGAGACACTCGCGGCCTTTGCGCTCTCGGAGAAAGACGCCGGCAGCGACGCCACCGCGCTCACGACGAAGGCCGAGCGCACGAGCGACGGGTGGTCGCTTTCGGGCCGCAAGCGTTGGGTGACCAATGGGGACCGTGCCGGTCTCCTCCTGGTCTTTGCCCGGACGGGTGAGGGGCGCAAGGAGCTGTCCGCCTTCCTGGTCCCGCGATCGACGCCCGGGATCGCGAATGTCGGGAGGGAGCGCACTCTGGGGATGTCGGCCTCGGAGACCCTCTCGCTGGAGTTCTCCGGCATCGAACTCTCCGACGATGCCCTCCTCGGCGAGGCAGGACAGGGTTGGGAGGTCGCACGGAGCTGCCTGGTGGTGGGTCGACTCTCGGTGGCGGCACAGGCGGTCGGGGTCGCCCAGGCGGCCTACGAGCACGCGATCCGGTACGCCCGGGAACGCGAGCAGTTCGGGCACGCACTCGCGGAGTTCGGCGCAATCCGCGAGAAGCTCGCCGGGATGGCGCTGCGGATCGAAGAGTCGCGCACGCTCCTTCTGGCCACGGCGGGTCGTTGGGAGGATCGCGGGTCCGGCGAGGGTGCTGGCGACCGGCCGGCCGACGACACCGCGCTTCACCTCCCCGCCTCACTCGCCTCGGCGGCGGCCCTGGCGAAGATCTCGGCCAGCGAGTCCGCGATGTGGGTGACCGACGAGGCCGTGCAGATCTTCGGCGGCTACGGGTACATGCGGGACTACCCGGTCGAGAAGCTGATGCGTGACGCCAAGGGTACCGAGATCTACGAGGGATCGAACGAGGTTCTGCGCTGGCTGGTTGCACGGGACCTCCTGAACGAGGTCCAGGGCCGTTGAGGCCCCGACCTCGAATGAACGACGACGCACCGGCGGGGTTCCCGATGAATTTCGCCTTCGACGAAGAGCAGGATCACACGCCACGCGTAACCTGGAGCCGTTCAGGATGAACGTTTTTGAGCACCTCGCCGAGCACGGTCACGAGCAGGTCGTCTTCTGGTCGGAGCCCGAGTTGGGCTACCGCGGAATCATTGCCATCCACGACTCGACGCTGGGACCCGCCCTGGGCGGAACCCGCTTCTGGAACTATTCCTCGGACCAGGAGGCGCTGATCGACGTCCTGCGGCTTTCGCAGGGCATGACCTACAAGGCTTCGATCGCCGGGGTGAACCTCGGGGGCGGTAAGTCGGTCATCATCGGAGACAACAAGACCCGTGATCGGGAAATGATCTTTCGTGCGCACGGGCGAGCCGTGGAGTCGCTGGGCGGGCGCTACTACACCGCCGAAGACGTCGGGACCTCGGTCGACGACATGGAGTTCGTCCGCATGGAGACCGACTCCGTGGTGGGCATCTACGGGGGCTCCGGGGATCCGTCCCCGATCACGGCCTACGGGACCTATCAGGGGATCCGCGCCTGTGCCGAGCGCATCTGGGGGTCCCCCGCCCTCGAGGGGAAGCACGTGACCGTGCAGGGGCTCGGCAACGTCGGGTACCACCTCTGTGCCTTCCTGCACGAAGAAGGAGCCCGCCTGACGGTGACCGATATCGACCAGGACCGCATCGCCCGGGCTCGCGAGGAGTTCGGCGCGCAACCCGTGGGTCCGGATGAGATCTATGCCGTGGACGCCGACATCTTCGCCCCCTGCGCTCTCGGAGCGATCGTCAACGACGATACCCTCAAGGTGCTGAAGGTGCGGATCGTGGCCGGTGCCGCGAACAATCAGCTCGCCGAACCCCGCCACGGACAGGAGCTCCACAGCCGAAAGGTGCTCTACGCCCCCGATTACGTGATCAACGCGGGGGGATTGATCAACGTCTACGGGGAACTCCACGACTGGAGCGCCGACCGCAGCAAGCGGAAGGCGGGCGAGATCTACGCGACCCTTCTTCGCATTTTCGAGCTGGCCGAGGAGGAAGGCGTGCCGAACGCGGTTGCCGCCGATCGCGTGGCCCAGGCCCGGATCGACAAGGTGCGTCACCTCTCCCGCAGCTTCCTGTGAGCGGGGGGTCGGTGGCGGTGAAGGTGGGGGGCGGGCCGGTCTCCTACCCTCATCTCGAGGCGGCAGACCCCGACGTCTTCGGGGCCGTTCGGTCCGAGTGCGCCCGGCAGTCGGAACAGTTGGAGCTGATCGCTTCCGAGAACTTCGTCTCCCGCGCGGTCCTCGAGGCGGTGAGTACGGTGCTGACGAACAAGTACGCCGAAGGACTCCCCGGCAAGCGGTACTACGGTGGATGCGAGTTCGTGGATGTCGTCGAGAACCTGGCGCGGGATCGGGCGAAGGCGCTCTTCGGGGCCGACCATGTCAACGTGCAGCCCCACTCCGGCGCCCAGGCGAACATGGCGGTCTACCTGGCGTTCCTGAAGCCCGGAGACCGACTGCTGGGCATGGATCTCAGCCACGGAGGTCACCTGACCCACGGTTCGCATGTCAACGCTTCGGGGATCCTCTACGACGTGTCGGCCTACGGCGTGCGTGAAGAGGACGGACGGATCGACTACGATGCCGTCCGCCGGCAGGCGCTCGAGCTTCGTCCGGCGATGATCGTGGCGGGTGCGAGTGCCTATCCCCGCCAGATCGACTTCGAAGCCTTCGGGTCGATCGCCCGCGAGGCGGGTGCGGTTCTCCTGGTGGACATGGCCCATATCGCGGGACTCGTGGCGACCGGTGTGCATCCGAGTCCCGTTCCACACGCCGATGTGGTCACCACCACCACCCACAAGACGCTCCGGGGTCCGCGTGGCGGAATGATTCTCGCCCGCGACGAACACGCCCGGGCCGTGGACAAGGCGGTCTTTCCGGGCACACAGGGTGGCCCCCTGATGCATGTGATTGCAGGGAAGGCCGTCGCCTTCGGCGAAGCCCTCCAGCCGGCGTTCACCACGTACGCACGCCAGGTCGTATCGAACGCCCGGGCGCTGGGCGAAGCCCTCGTGGAGCACGGATTCCGACTCGTCTCGGGTGGGACGGACACTCACCTGGTGCTGGTCGACCTGAGAGATCGTGGGGAGCTGACGGGAAAGATGGCGGAGCAGGCGCTCGAGGCCTCGGGCCTCACCGTGAACAAGAACACCGTGCCGGGCGAGACCCGTTCGCCCTTCGTCACGTCCGGACTTCGGATCGGGACGGCTGCCCTCACGACCCGGGGGATGGAGGAGGACCAGATGCGGCAGATCGGTCACTGGATTTCCCGGGTGCTTTCCGAGCCCGAGGATGCATCGGTCCGGGACGCCGTGCGCGGCGAGATCCGGGAGCTTTGTGCAGGCTTTCCCCTCTACCCCGATCTTCCTGGCGGAGCGGACTGATGCGACCGGCCCGAGTGCCCGACACTGGCGTCCCGACGGTCCGGATGTGAGATTGCCGCATGACCGACGTGCAATTCGCAGATGAGATCCTGGATCGCCTGAGAGAGCGGAACCCCCGCTTTCATCCGAAGGCGTATGTCTTTCTGCTGTCGGCGCTCCAGCATGTTCTCAAGGATCTGGACCAGCCGCGCCACATCACCGGGGCCGAATTGGCCGGCGGCGTGCGCGATCTCGCGATCCGGAAGTTCGGTCCCACGGCACGCTCGGTGCTCGAGCACTGGGGGATCCATCGAACCGACGATCTGGGCGAGATCGTTTTCGCACTCGTCGAAGCGGAGGTACTGGTCGCCGAGGATGGGGACCGGCCCGAGGATTTCCGGAATCTCTTCGACTTCGAGGAAGAGTTCGAGCGGAACTATCCTTGGGCTGCCGGGGGTTGAATCGAGGACGGAGCCAAGCCGCCGGGTGAGGACGCCGCGGACGGGGGTGGCTTCCCTGCTGCCGGGAGGGGTGGAATATGGAGGGTGAAACGCAGTTTCCCGCGTGTCAGAAATGTGATGCGGGGCTTCTGATCCCGCTGTCCGACTACGGCCGTGAAGGAGCGCCGATCCGATACAAGGCGTGGGTCTGTTCGAATCCGGAGTGCGGATTCAACATCCGGATCGACAACGGTGAGATCACCTTCGGACGCGCGATCGGCCAGAGCTACAAGTGATCCATCCGGCGGCTCCAGGGTCCGGGACTCCGAGACCCCTGTTCGCACGAAGCCCCCTCGCCCTTCCCACCGGCTCCGAATCCGCGGCCTTTGACCGGGAGGCGATCGAAAACTGGGGCATTCCCTCACGGCTGCTGATGGAGAACGCCGGTAGAAGTGCAGCGCTCGTGCTCGACGCACTCGTTCCCCACACCCCGATCTGCGTTCTGGCCGGGCCCGGCAACAATGGGGGAGACGGGATCGTCCTCGCCCGTGCACTCCTTCTCTCTGGTCGAGATGTGCGCGTGGTGATCGTCGGGAAGCGGGAGGATCCCGATCCCCTCCTGCACGGGCACTCGCCGGCCCTGATCCGGGTCGACGCCGAAGCCACGGCCGACGAGTGGGAGGCGCTCGATGTGGCGCTCGCCGAATGTCCGGTCGTCGTCGACGCCCTGCTGGGCACCGGGGTTCGGGGATCCCCCCGCCCCCCCTTCGACCGCATCCTTGCCGAGCTCGGAGCCCGCCGCGCCCGGGGTGCCCGGGTCGTGGCGCTCGACCTGCCCTCCGGAGTCGACGCCGATACGGGGGCAGCTCCGGGGGGGGTGCCCGGTGCCGATCTT